>NZ_CP024866.1:1173495-1305235 GCF_004136015.1 Pseudomonas sp. ACM7
AGCGAAGCCGATGCCCTGGCCTTGATCAAATCCATCGCCGGCAAAAACCAGCTGTTCAAGACCTACATCGGCCANGGCTACTACGGCACGCACACGCCGTCGCCAATCCTGCGCAACCTGCTGGAAAACCCGGCCTGGTACACCGCCTACACCCCGTACCAACCGGAAATCTCCCAGGGCCGTCTCGAAGCGCTGCTGAACTTCCAGACCCTGATCAGCGACCTCACCGGCCTGCCGATCGCCAACGCCTCGCTGCTGGATGAAGCCACCGCCGCCGCCGAAGCGATGACCTTCTGCAAACGCCTGAGCAAGAACAAGGGCAGCCATGCGTTCTTCGCTTCCGTGCATTGCCACCCGCAAACCCTCGACGTGCTGCGCACCCGGGCCGAGCCGCTGGGCATCGACGTGGTGGTGGGCGACGAACTTGAACTGACTGACGTCAGCACCTTCTTTGGCGCCCTGCTGCAATACCCGGCGAGCAACGGTGACGTCTTCGATTACCGCGAACTGACCGAACGCTTCCACGCGGCGAATGCGCTGGTGGCGGTCGCCGCCGACCTGCTGGCCCTGACCGTGCTCACCCCGCCAGGCGAATTCGGTGCCGACGTGGCCATCGGCAGCGCGCAACGCTTCGGCGTGCCGCGGGGCTTCGGTGGCCCGCACGCGGCATATTTCTCCACCAAGGATGCATTCAAGCGCGACATGCCGGGCCGTCTGGTCGGCGTCTCCGTCGACCGTTTCGGCAAGCCGGCCCTGCGCCTGGCGATGCAGACCCGCGAGCAACACATCCGCCGCGAGAAAGCCACCAGCAACATCTGCACCGCGCAGGTCTTGTTGGCCAACATCGCCAGCATGTACGCCGTGTACCACGGCCCGAAAGGCCTGACGCAGATTGCCAACCGCGTGCATCACCTGACCGCGATTCTGGCCCAAGGCTTGAGCGCATTGGGCCTGAGCGTCGAGCAGGAAAACTTCTTCGACACGCTGACCATTAAGACCGGCGCGCAAACCACCGCGTTGCACGACAAGGCGCGCGCCAAGCAGATCAACCTGCGCGTAATCGATGGCGAACGTCTGGGCCTGTCCCTCGACGAAACCACCTCGCAAGCTGACGTGGAAACCCTGTGGGCCCTGCTGGCCGACGGCAAAACCCTGCCGGACTTCGCTGCTCTCGCCGCTTCGGTGACTAGCACGATCCCGGCCGCCCTGCTGCGTCAATCGCCCATCCTCAGCCACCCGGTGTTCAACCGCTACCACTCGGAAACCGAGCTGATGCGCTACCTGCGCAAGCTCGCCGACAAGGACCTGGCNCTGGATCGCACCATGATCCCGCTGGGCTCGTGCACCATGAAACTCAACGCCGCCAGCGAAATGATCCCGGTGACCTGGGCCGAGTTCGGCGCCCTGCACCCGTTCGCCCCGGCCGCGCAAAGCGCCGGCTACCAGCAGCTGACCGATGAACTGGAAGCGATGCTCTGCGCCGCCACCGGTTACGACGCGATCTCCCTGCAACCGAACGCCGGTTCCCAGGGCGAATACGCCGGCCTGCTGGCGATTCGCGCCTACCACCAGAGCCGTGGCGAAGACCGTCGCGACATCTGCCTGATCCCCTCGTCCGCCCACGGCACCAACCCGGCCACCGCCAACATGGCCGGCATGCGCGTGGTCGTCACCGCCTGCGATGCCCGCGGCAACGTCGACATCGAAGACCTGCGCGCCAAGGCCATCGAGCACCGCGAACACCTCGCCGCGCTGATGATCACCTACCCGTCGACCCACGGCGTGTTCGAAGAAGGCATCCGCGAAATCTGCGGCATCATTCACGACCACGGCGGCCAGGTGTACATCGACGGCGCCAACATGAACGCCATGGTCGGCCTCTGTGCCCCGGGCAAGTTCGGCGGCGACGTGTCGCACCTGAACCTGCACAAAACCTTCTGCATCCCCCACGGCGGTGGCGGCCCGGGCGTCGGCCCGATTGGCGTCAAGTCGCACCTGACCCCGTTCCTGCCGGGTCACGGCACCATGGAACGTAAAGAAGGCGCAGTCTGCGCAGCACCGTTCGGCAGCGCGAGCATTTTGCCGATCACCTGGATGTACATTCGGATGATGGGCGGCGCCGGTCTGAAGCGCGCTTCGCAACTGGCGATCCTCAATGCCAACTACATTTCCCGTCGCCTCGAAGAGCACTACCCGGTGCTCTACACCGGCAGCAACGGCCTGGTGGCGCACGAATGCATCCTCGATTTGCGCCCGTTGAAAGACAGCAGCGGCATCAGCGTCGATGACGTCGCCAAGCGCCTGATCGACTTCGGCTTCCATGCCCCGACCATGTCGTTCCCCGTCGCCGGCACCTTGATGATCGAGCCGACCGAAAGCGAATCCAAAGAAGAACTGGACCGCTTCTGCGACGCCATGATCCGCATCCGCGAAGAAATCCGCGCGGTGGAAAACGGCACCCTGGACAAGGACGACAACCCGCTGAAAAACGCCCCGCACACTGCGGCGGAAATCGTCGGTGAATGGACGCATCCGTACAGCCGTGAGCAAGCGGTGTATCCAGTAGCGTCGCTGATCGAAGGCAAGTACTGGCCACCGGTCGGTCGCGTCGACAACGTGTTTGGCGATCGCAACCTGATCTGCGCCTGCCCTTCGATCGAAAGCTACGCTTAAAACTGATGGGGGCGGGTTCGCCTGCCCCCACTTTCAAGAACACTACATATCCCCTTGTGGGAGCGGGCTTGCTCGCGAATGCGGTGGGTCAGGCAACATTGATGGTGACTGATACACCGCATTCGCGAGCAAGCCCGCTCCCACAGGGGACCGTGCAAAGCACCAGATTGCGCCCATACCTATAACAAGAAACCGGAGAACAACCATGTCTTTAAGCGTGTTCGACCTGTTCAAGATTGGCATCGGCCCCTCCAGTTCCCACACCGTCGGCCCGATGCGTGCAGCTGCTCGTTTCGCTGAAGGTTTGCGCCGTGAAGGGCTGCTGGCCGCAACCACCTGCGTCAAAGTCGAGCTCTACGGATCACTCGGCGCCACCGGTAAAGGCCACGGCAGCGACAAGGCCGTGTTGCTGGGCCTGGAAGGCGAACACCCGGACACCGTGAACACCGAAACCGTCGCCGCCCGTCTGCAAGAGATTCGTGGCAATGGTCGCTTGAACCTGCTCGGCGAACACAGCATTGCGTTCAATGAGAAAGTACATTTGGCGATGATCCGCAAACCGTTGGCCTATCACCCCAACGGCATGATCTTTCGCGCCTTCGATGCGGCGGGCATACAAATCCGCAGCCGCGAGTACTACTCGGTCGGCGGCGGTTTTGTGGTCGATGAAGACGCCGCCGGCGCCGACCGTATCGTCGAAGACGCCACGCCACTGACCTTCCCGTTCAAAAGCGCCAAGGACCTGCTCGGTCACTGCACCACCTACGGCCTGTCCATCAGCCAGGTGATGCTGACCAACGAAAGTGCCTGGCGCCCGGAAGCGGAAACCCGCGCCGGCCTGCTGAAAATCTGGCAAGTGATGCAGGACTGCGTCGCCGCCGGTTGTCGTAACGAAGGCATCCTGCCGGGTGGTTTGAAGGTCAAACGTCGGGCGGCCGCGCTGCATCGGCAACTGTGCAAGAACCCGGAATCATCCCTGCGAGATCCGCTGTCGGTGCTGGACTGGGTCAACCTCTACGCACTGGCGGTCAACGAAGAAAACGCCAACGGCGGGCGCGTGGTGACGGCTCCCACTAACGGTGCGGCAGGGATCGTCCCCGCTGTTTTGCATTACTACATGCGCTTCATCCCCGGGGCCAACGAAGACGGCGTCGTGCGTTTTCTGCTGACCGCGGCCGCGATTGGCATTCTCTATAAAGAAAACGCCTCGATCTCCGGCGCCGAAGTTGGCTGTCAGGGTGAGGTTGGCGTGGCGTGCTCCATGGCCGCCGGCGCCCTGTGCGAAGTGCTTGGCGGCACCGTACAGCAAGTGGAAAACGCCGCCGAAATCGGCATGGAACACAACCTCGGCCTGACCTGCGACCCGATTGGCGGGCTGGTGCAAGTGCCTTGCATCGAGCGCAACGCCATGGGGTCGGTCAAGGCAATCAATGCGGTGCGCATGGCCCTGCGCGGCGACGGTCAACACTTCGTCTCACTCGACAAGGTCATCCGCACCATGCGCCAGACCGGCGCCGACATGAAAAGCAAATACAAGGAAACCGCCCGTGGCGGTTTGGCGGTCAACATTATCGAGTGCTGATGCTTACGCGCATTTGCACACTTTTTCAGGAGCTGAATATGTCCACCGAACAACTGTCGAAAACCCCGCTGCACGCACTGCACATCGAACTCGGCGCCCGCATGGTGCCGTTTGCCGGCTATGACATGCCGGTGCAATACCCGCTCGGCGTGATGAAAGAACACCAGCACACCCGTGATCAGGCCGGGCTGTTCGATGTCTCGCACATGGGCCAGATCCGCCTGACCGGCGCCGATGCCGCCAAGGCGCTGGAAACCCTGGTGCCGGTGGACATCATCGACCTGCCTGTGGGCACGCAGCGTTACGCGATGTTCACCAACGAGACCGGCGGCATCCTCGACGACTTGATGGTCGCCAACCTGGGTAACGACGAACTGTTCCTGGTGGTCAACGCCGCCTGCAAGGACCAGGACCTGGCGCATCTGCGCAAACACATCGGCGACCAGTGCACCATCGAGCCGTTGTTTGAAGAACGCGCCCTGCTGGCGCTGCAAGGTCCGGCCGCCGTCACCGTGCTCGCGCGCCTGGCACCTGAAGTAGCGAAGATGACCTTCATGCAGTTCGCCCGCGTGAAACTGCTGGGCGTGGACTGCTTTGTCAGCCGTTCGGGCTATACCGGTGAAGACGGTTACGAAATCTCCGTACCGGCCGCCAACGCCGAAGCCTTGGCTCGCGCCCTGCTGGCCGAACCTGAAGTAGCGGCCATCGGCCTTGGCGCTCGCGACTCCCTGCGCCTGGAAGCCGGCCTGTGCCTCTACGGCCACGACATGAACACCGAGACCACCCCGATCGAAGCAAGCCTGCTGTGGGCCATCTCCAAGCCTCGTCGCGCTGATGGCGCACGTGCTGGCGGCTTCCCCGGCGCAGAAACCGTGTTCGGACAGCAACAAGCCGGTGTCAGCCGCAAGCGCGTGGGCCTTCTGCCTCAAGAACGCACGCCAGTGCGCGAAGGTGCAGAGATCGTCAATGAAGCAGGCGACATCATTGGTGCGGTTTGCAGTGGTGGCTTCGGTCCGACCTTGGGCGGCCCTTTGGCGATGGGTTACGTCGACAGTGCTTATATCGCTCTCGATACGCCGGTATGGGCGTTTGTTCGTGGGAAAAAGGTGCCTTTGCTTGTAAGCAAAATGCCATTTGTTCCACAACGCTACTACCGTGGCTGATTGACTGTTTCTATAAGTAACGCGGTTGCGTTAACAGCGCACTAATGTGTAACGCAACCGCCATAAAACAGTGCATCACTTTACCTGTAAGCTTCGTTTATGAACTTTGCTTATAACGATCGAAAACAATTGAACACGGCGATTGCATAAGCCAACACTAGTTGCGGCATAAACGCCCCGGCGCGAGCAAATCCGGGCCCTCCACAGGGCTTGTTTTTTCTCCCGTAGTTGGCGTAGAGTTTGTTCACTGTGTTTGCATGGGTCGCTTGGAATCGTGACCTGGGCAGTAGCCTACAAGTTAGCTACATCCCGTTCGGCGTCTTCTTACTCTCCTGCAACCAGCCCCAGTACTCTTTCACAAGAAGGAGGCTGTCATTAATTTTTGCGTTAAAGGAAATAAGAAATGTCCCAACGTCAGAGCGGTACCGTCAAGTGGTTTAACGACGAGAAAGGTTTTGGTTTTATCACTCCAGAAAGCGGTCCGGATCTGTTCGTGCATTTCCGCGCTATTCAGGGCAACGGCTTCAAGAGCCTGAAAGAAGGCCAGAAAGTGACTTTCGTTGCTGTGCAAGGCCAGAAAGGCATGCAAGCTGACGAAGTACAAGCAGAAGCCTGATCTTCTGTTACGAAAAAGCCCCTGATGCTGACATCAGGGGCTTTTTTGTGCGCGTAAATCCGTAAAATGGCTTCTTTTTTCCGTCCAGAGGCTGCCATGTCGAAACATCTTCTAAAACCCCAGGGCGACTTTCCTGCCGTCACCCTGGGTCGTCGCCTGGCAGCGATGTTCTACGACTTCTTGTTGTGTACCGCCCTGCTGATCGTCACCAGCGGGATTTACAAGATGATCCAGATGGCGATCATCGGCGAAGACAAAATGCGCACCCTTACCGAGGCCGGCGCGCTGGACGGCGATCCATTGCTGTCAACGGTGCTGCTGTTTGTGCTGTTCGGTTTCTTCGCCAAATTCTGGACCTGGTCCGGTCAGACCCTGGGGATGCAGGTCTGGTGCATACGCGTGCAAAACGCCGACGGTTCATCCATCAGTCTGTGGCAGGCGTTGCTGCGCTTTGTGGTGTCGATCGCGTCCTTGCTGTGCGTCGGGCTGGGTTTCTTCTGGTCGCTGTTCGACAAACAGAAACGCAGCTGGCATGACATCTACTCCAATACCCAGCTCGTGCGGATTCCAAAGAAAACCAAGTAATCCAGCCATACGAAAACCACTGTGGGAGCGAGCTTGCTCGCGATGGCGGCGTTTCAGTCAACATGTATGTGACTGACTGACAGACCGCTATCGCGAGCACGCTCGCTCCCACAGTTTTTTGCAACTAGCTGACAGATCTCAAGCGTTGCCGGCTAATTTCATCCGCGCTGCCTGTGTGAAGTCGAGCATGCGCTTGAGCGGCCGAATCGCTTGTGGAATCAGCGCGGGATCGACAAAGATCTCGTTAGTCCCTTCCTTCAAGCTCTTGAGCGTGCGCTCAAGGGTATTCATCGCCATCCACGGGCAATGTGCGCAGCTGCGGCACGCTGCGCCGTTACCGGCCGTTGGCGCTTCGATGAAGACCTTGTCCGGGCACAGCTGCTGCATCTTGTAGAAGATGCCGCGATCAGTAGCGACGATCAGGGTCTTGTTTGGCAGGCTCTGGGCTGCCGCAATCAACTGACTGGTGGAGCCGACGGCATCCGCCAACTCGATCACCGCCGTCGGCGACTCCGGATGCACCAGAATAGCTGCATCCGGGTACAGCGCCTTCATGTCTTCGAGCTGTTTGGACTTGAACTCTTCGTGAACGATGCAGGCACCGTCCCACAGCAGCATGTCCGCGCCGGTCTGGCGCTGGATGTAGGTGCCCAGGTGTTTGTCCGGGCCCCAAATGATGGTTTCGCCGTTATCCATCAGGCTTTCGACGATCTCCAGCGCGCAGCTTGAAGTCACCACCCAATCTGCCCTGGCTTTGACCGCCGCCGACGTGTTGGCATACACCACCACGGTACGTTCCGGGTGCTGATCGCAGAACGCCGAGAACTCGTCCACCGGGCAACCCAGGTCCAGCGAGCAGGTCGCTTCCAGGGTTGGCATCAGGATGCGTTTTTCAGGGTTGAGGATTTTGGCGGTCTCGCCCATGAACTTCACACCGGCGACCACCACGGTCTTGGCCGGGTGAGCATTGCCGAAGCGGGCCATCTCCAGCGAGTCGGAGACACAGCCTCCGGTTTCTTCGGCCAGGGCCTGAATGACCGGATCGCAATAGAAGTGAGCAACCAGCACCGCGTCCTGAGCCTTGAGCTCGGCAGCGATGGCGGCACGGTAATAGGCCTCCTCCTCGGCGGTCAGCGGCTTGGGCTGCTTGGCGTCGAGGTGGGCTTGAACCAGAAGGCGTTCGGAAATCTGCGTCATGTTCGCAAGACCTGCAGGCGCTTTCGCGCGAAAGTCGAGTATACACCCGGCTCCGGACCCTTCAGGGTACCGCCGGGAGAGTGAGTATCATCAGGCACGGACAACATTGAAGCTGCGCAAGGCTACAGAATATCCCGTGGATGCAAAAGATGATTCTGACCTGCGTCACGGTGTAGCCACGCTTTGATGCGAGCTCAAATCGCGGGCAAAAAAAAATCCGGAAATCCTCACTTACGTGGGCCTTCCAGACTTTTAAAACTGCTACAAAAATGGTGGGTCGTGTGGGATTCGAACCTACGACCAATTGGTTAAAAGCCAACTGCTCTACCAACTGAGCTAACGACCCGCTGTGTGGTGGCGCGTATAATACTGATTTTTAAGGACTATTCAACACCTAATTTGAAATAAATCAAAAATAAGGTGTCGGGTCGCTGATTCCGGCTGCCGCAAAGCCTTCTGCACGCAGGCGGCAGCTGTCGCATTTGCCGCAAGCGCGACCCTTATCATCGGCCTGATAGCAGGAAACAGTCAGCCCATAATCGACACCCAGCTTCACGCCTGCCTGGACAATTTGCGCCTTGCTCAGGTTCTGCAATGGCGCCTGAATGCGAAAACCATTCCCCTCTACACCGGCCTTCGTCGCCAGATTGGCCATGCGCTCGAAAGACTCAATAAATTCGGGACGGCAGTCTGGGTATCCGGAGTAATCCACGGCGTTCACACCAATAAAGATGTCACGCGCGCCCAGCACTTCAGCCCAGCCCAGAGCCAGGGACAGGAACACCGTGTTGCGCGCCGGCACGTAAGTCACCGGAATACCTTCACCCGGCACTTCCGGCACGTCGATGCTGCTGTCGGTCAGTGCCGAACCGCCGATACCGTTCAGGTTCAGACCGATGACCTTGTGTTCGATAACACCCAAGTCTCGGGCGACACGTTCGGCGGCGTGCAATTCGGCGTGAGACCGCTGACCGTAGTCGAAGCTCACGGTGTAGCAGCTGTAACCTTCAGCACGAGCGATCGCCACGACGGTCGCCGAGTCCAGGCCGCCGGACAGCAAGATGACTGCACGTTTTTCGGTAGTGTTCAGTTGTTCAGTCATTTCAGCGCCCCGGCTCGTCATTCCAAAGATATTTATGCAACTGCAACTGCAGGCGCACTGGCAGGTTGTCCGCCACCACCCAGTCAGCCAGGTCCCGTGCATTGAGATCATGGTGACTTGGCGAGAAAAGGACTTCACCGGCGCGCTGATCCAGACCGTACTGGATCAGCTTGGACACGGCCCAGTCATAGTCTTCCCGCGAGCAGATGACGAACTTCACCTGATCGTTGCGCGTGAGCAGTTCGATGTTCTCGTAGCGGTTGCGATGGGCTTCTTTCGAACCCGGGGTTTTCAGGTCGACGACGCGACTGACCCGTGGATCGACCGCCGAGATATCCAGGGCACCGCTGGTTTCCAGCGAGACCTCGTAACCGGCGTCACACAACTGCTTGAGCAATGGGATGGCGTTGGGTTGTGCCAGCGGCTCGCCGCCGGTGACACAGACGTAACGCGGACGAAAACCGGCCACTTGCTCGAGGATGTCGTCGAGCGTGCGAATGGTTCCGCCAGTGAACGCGTAGGCGCTGTCGCAGTATTGGCAACGCAATGGGCAACCGGTCAGGCGCACAAAAACAGTGGGCAGCCCGGCAGTCCGCGTTTCACCCTGCAACGAGTAGAAAACTTCGGTGATTCTCAATGTGTCTTGCATAGTCGCCACGGGCATAACAGCTAAACAGGCTGTCCGCCTCCGTCAGGCACTTCAAGGAACCCCGCCACCGCGCAGATCCCAAAAAGCGTGTTTCATAAAAAGGGCGTGAATTCTAACGAAAAAACCCGCGACAAGCGCGGGTTTCTTCGAAACAGGTCAAGCAGCCTTACATTTTCTGCAGATCACGCTGAGCCAGCTGAGCAGCGGAGGTGCCCGGATATTGGGACACTACCTGTTGCAGAATGCCTTTGACCTTGTCGGGATGACCAAGGCGGCGCTCTACATCAGCCAGCTTGTACAGCGAATCAGGCACTTTTGGATGCTTGGGGTACAGCTGTGAAACCTTGGCAAAAGCCTGACCTGCACCTTGCAGATCGCCTTTGGCCAGATTCACTTCGCCCAACCAGTACTGGGCATTACCCGCATACTGACTGTTCGGGTACTTGCGCAGGAATGCGGCAAACGCCTGGCTGGCCTTGTCGAAATCCTTGGCTTTGATCAGGTCGAAGGCTGCATCGTAATACAGTTTTTCCTTCGCCGGATCAGCCGGCTCGCTACCCGCGGCAGGCGCTTGTGTGGAAGTGGCAGCGGCTGCCGCTCCTGCGGCTGCGCCCGCTGCTGCACCGGGGGCATTCAAACTGCCACCGGCGGAAGAATTATCAGGAGTCGCGGCTGGTGCAACGCCGGTTCCTATGCGCCGATCAAGATCCTGATATCGCTCCAGGTTCTCTTGCTTCATGCGCGCTACATCATTTTGCAGAACTTCGATGATGCCTTGTTGGCGCGAGATCTGCTCCTGCATTGATTGCAGTTGGTTGAACAGCTCGCCCTGTGCCGAGACAGGGGCCGAAACCCCTCCCCCGGCATAGGCGCCGTTCGTACCGTAACCTGCAGGCGGATTACTAGTCCCGCTATTGGTATAGCCGGAGTCGTTATCGACCACAGGAACCGCAGCCCACACCGCAAGCGGTGCGAGGCTGAGAGCCAAAACAGTTACAGCACGACGGCACGTTCGCATGGCGAATTACTTACGCAGTTCGACGCGACGGTTTTGAGCCCAGGACTGCTCGTCGTTGCCGGTAGCAACTGGACGCTCTTCGCCGTAGGAAACCAGTTCCAGCTGAGCTGGGGAAACACCTTGCAGTACCAGGTAACGCTGAACGGCTTTCGCACGACGCTCGCCCAGTGCCATGTTGTACTCACGAGTACCACGTTCGTCGGTGTTGCCTTCCAGAACAACGCGAGCGCCGTTTGCTTTCAGGTCTTTGGCGTGAACGTCCAGAGCGCGCATGGCTTCTGGCTTCAGGTCCGAGCTGTCGTATTCGAAGTAGAAAGTGGTGATTGCGCGCAGAGCAGCTTCTTCGCTCAGGGAGCCGTCAACTGCACCAGTGTTTGCGCCGTAACCAGCGTTTGGATCTACAGCGCCTTCTCCGGCATTGTCGCCGCCTTTGGACGAGCAACCTACAGCTACAGCCATGGCCAGAGCCAGCGCAGCAAATTTACCAAACTTCAGCATTTCCATCGTGAAACTCCTAATGAACCCCAGTGTGTTAAGTACAACGTGTAGCGCCGCGTCAGTTCAGGTAAGGGGACCAGGAAGGTTCTCTGACTTCGCCTTGTGCGGTAGGAAGCGGGAGCCTTACGCGTCCATTAATGGACACGAGCATCAAGACTCCCCGGCCCTGCTGGCGGGTGGCGTAGATTACCATGGTGCCGTTGGGCGCAACAGTAGGCGACTCGTCCAGAGTGCTATCAGTGAGGATTTTTACGCTTCCGCGCTGCAAATCCTGGGCCGCCACCTTGAAATTAGTGAAACCTTCCTGACGATGGATCATCACCAGGGTCTTTTCATCAGCCGAAAGCTTAGGGTTGGCGTTGTAGTTACCGATAAAGGTCACACGTTCCGCACCACCACCGCCTGCGCTGGTTTTGTAGATCTGCGGCTTGCCGCCACGGTCCGAGGTGAAGTAGATGGTCGAACCATCTTTACCCCAGAACGGTTCGGTGTTGATGCCAGGACCGTTAGTGACACGAGTGATCTGACGCGAACCCAGGTTCATCACGTAGATGTCCGGGTTGCCATCTTTCGACAGTACGAATGCCAGACGATTACCATCCGGCGACCATGCTGGCGCGCCATTCAGGCCTTCGAAGTTGGTGATCTGCTCACGGCGACCGGTGTCGATGTTCTGCATGAAGATACGCGGACGCTTCTGCTCGAACGACACATAAGCGATGCGCTTGCCGTCCGGTGCGAAACGCGGCGACAGGATCGGCTCGCGCGATTGCAGCAGGGTCACAGCACGGGCACCGTCATAGTCCGAACGTTGCAGCGTGTAGCGAGTGTTCTTCTCGGAGAAACGCTCGGCTGTCACGTACAGCAGACGAGTCGAGAACGCACCTTTGATACCGGTGAGTTTTTCGAACGACTGGTCCGCAATGTAGTGCGACATGTCACGCAGTTGATCGACGCTGCCCGACACGCTGCCGGTCAGCACTTGCTGCTCGGTGGCGACGTTGAACAGTGCGTATTGGACCTGCAGGCGACCGCCCGCAGGAGCAATGCTGCCGACCATGACGTACTGGGCACCCAGCGCCTTGAAGTCACGGAAGATGATTTCGCTGGCCTGGCTTGGCTGGCTGATCATGTTCTGTTTAGGAATCGGCGAGTAGTAACCCGAGTTGCGCAGGTCGTTACCGATGATTTCGGCCATGTCGTCCGGCAGAACGCTGCCGCCCTGGTTGCCAAACGGAACGACTGCGATCGGGGTGGCCCGATCACTGCCGCTGGTGACCAGAATGTTTTTTTCATCAGCTGCCGCTATCCCTGCCAGGCAGCAGATAACGACAAGCATTCCTCGAAGAAGGTTTCTCACAAGGCTAGATCCTCAGGTGTGAATGTCATCTTGAATGAACGATACGGAGCGAAATCGCTCGGCTTCATTCCCTGCATTTCTGTCAAACGTCCAATATTCTTCACCGCTGCTACAGCCGAAGCGTCAAACGGACCATCGCCACTGGACTTGGCCACGCTGACCGAAGTCAACGTACCGTCCGGCAACATGCCGATCTGCAACACGACTGTCATGCCTTTGCGGGCCGAAGGTGGACGAGCCCAGCCTTCCGCTGCACGAGCACGGATCAGATCATCGAAACTACCGGCGACTTCGTCACCCTGCTCATCCGCCAAGGCCTGCTGACGCTGCGGCGTGTCTGAAAGCAAATCTGCCAGGGCCTGAGCCTTTTTGTCTTCGGCGGATTTACGTGCCGCTTCCTGCGATTTTTTCTTCGCAGCATCGGCAGCAGCTTTCTTCTTCGCGTCTTCCGCGACTTTCTTCTTCGCGTCCTCAGCTTCAGATTTCTTCTTGGCGTCTTCCGCGGCTTTCTTCTTCGCGTCTTCGACGATCTTTTTCTTCGCTTCTTCAGCGGCCGCTTTCTTGGCCTCTTCTTCAGCTGCTTTCTTGGCTTCTTCTTCAGACTTCTTCTTGGCTATATCAGCCAATTTTTTCTCTTCGGCCTTTTTAGCTTCGGCGGTCTTCTTCGCTTCATCGGCTTTCTTGGCTTCATCAGCCTTTTTAGCCTCTTCCGCTTTCTTCGTCTCGTCGGCCTTTTTTGATTCTTCGGCTTTTTGAGCCGCATCTTCCTTCTTTTGTTCCGCGGCTTTGATCGCTTCCTGCTCGATCTTTTTCTGTTCCATCTGTTCGACTTCGGTCTGGCGCGCGGCGGATTTCTTCGCCTCACCCGCAATCTTCTGATTGGTCTGGGTGGTCGCCTGACTTTTCGATTTCAGTTGGTACAGGGTCGCCTGGACAATCGGCTTGGCCGGCGGCAGTTCGGGCGTGAAGGCGAAACTGACAAACAGCATGCCGAAAACCAGCACGTGCAAGACAAGCGCCCAGACACTAGGCCAGAAGTAGCTTTCCGAGGCGGACGGCTCTCGCATTTGCTGCATCAGGGTGCCTCGGTAATCAAGCCAACATTACCGACCCCGGCTTTCTGCAACCCGCCCATGGCGCCCATAACGGAACCGTAATCGACGGTCTTGTCGCCGCGGATGAACACCTGAGTACGCTTGCCACCTTCAGTGCCGGCGCGAATGATCTTGGTCACGGCGTCAGTCATCTGCGGCAAGGTCATGGCCTTGTCCTGCTGCTTTTCGGTGTCGACTTCGCTGCCAAGGTTCCAGTAGTAGGTCTTGTCAGCCTTGATCGAAATGGTCAGGACCTGGGTGTTGTTGTCCTGCGGCAAGGCTTCGCTGGAAACCTTGGGCAGATCAACTTTCACGCCCTGATTGAGCATCGGAGCGGTCACCATGAAGATGACCAGCAGTACCAACATCACGTCGATGTAAGGCACCACGTTCATCTCGGCAACCGGCTTGCGCTTTTTGCGAGCTCGAGCGATTAAAGCCATTGGAAATTACCTGCTTATTCTTCGCTGGTGTGCACTTTGCGGTGCAGGATCGCCTGGAATTCGTCGGCGAAGGTGTAGTAACGGCTCAGCAGGGTTTCGCTGCGAGCAGCAAAACGGTTGTAAGCGATAACGGCCGGGATGGCGGCGAACAGACCGATCGCGGTTGCGATCAGTGCCTCGGCGATACCTGGAGCCACAGTGGCCAGGGTCGCTTGCTGGGCAGTTGCCAGACCACGGAAGGAGTTCATGATCCCCCAGACGGTACCGAACAGACCGATGTACGGGCTGACGGAACCTACGGTCGCGAGGAACGGCAGGCTCTGCTCGAGCTTTTCTTCTTCGCGGGAAATGGCGACGCGCATGGCACGGGCCACGCCTTCCATGACCGCTTCCGGGTCAACGCCTGGCTGCTGACGCAGACGGGAGAATTCCTTGAAACCGGCACGGAAGATCTGCTCTACGCCCGAATCCGGATCAGGATTGCTGCCGGCCTGACGGTAGAGTTTGGACAGGTCGATACCCGACCAGAAGCGCTCTTCAAAGCTCTCCAGGGCACGTCGACCGGCGCGCAGCAGATTGCTGCGCTGAAAGATCATGATCCATGAGGTCACCGATGCGGCTACCAGGATCAGCATTACCAGTTGCACCACGATACTGGCATTGCTGACCAGGCTCCACATGGAGGAATGGTCGACGACGTTAGCTTCCACGCTTTATCTCCTGCTTTGAGTGTGTACCCGCGCCGCTCACGTCGGCAAAGGCCGCACGTAGAGCTTCGGGAATGGCCCGGGGTTTCAAACTGTTAGTGCGCACACAGGCCACCAAAAACTGCCCCTCGCAGAGCAGCGCATTATCCGTGGCCCGCCTGACCTGCTGTTTGAAGCGCAGGCTGACACGGTTCAATTCGATTACTTCAGCGCTTACCAGCAGCTCGTCGTCCAGTCGCGCCGGCGCGTGGTAACGCGCTTCGCTGGAATGCACGACGAACAACAGGTCCTCACCTGCAAGCTGGGATTGGGCAAAGCCCAGCTCCCGGAGCCGCTCGGTTCGAGCCCGTTCCATAAACTTGAGGTAATTAACGTAATACACGATGCCGCCCGCATCGGTGTCCTCGTAATAAACGCGACAACGAAGTGCGAAAGGCTCAAGCCCGTTTTGCGCGCGCATACTCTAGTGCTTACTCCTCAGGTTGCCAATCCGGCCAGGCAACTGTTTTTCATTGATTCACGGCTTTCTGGCGAAAGTACGGTCCTGGGACCGCACAAACCCCGAATAAATCAGCGCGCAAAGGTTATTTATCGTCCACGGCATCGAGGAACTCGTCTACCACGGGCATCTCGCCCAATCGTGACGGGATGTTTAAACCGAAGTGCAGGTACGCATGCCGGGTCACCACTCGCCCCCGCGGCGTACGCATGATGTAGCCCTGCTGGATCAGGTACGGCTCCAGCACGTCTTCAATGGTGTGGCGCTCTTCACTGATGGCTGCAGCGAGACTATCGACCCCGACCGGCCCACCGTCGAACTTCTCGATCATGGTCAACAACAGACGTCGATCCTGGTGATCGAAACCACGCTCGTCGACATCCAGCAGGTTCAAGGCCAGGTCGGCGATCGGTTTGGTAATGTGGCCCTTGGCGCGAACTTCGGCGAAATCCCGAACCCGGCGCAGCAAGCGGTTGGCGATCCGTGGCGTACCACGGGCACGGCGGGCGATTTCGAAAGCGCCTTCCGGGTCCAGGGGCAAGCCGAGGATATTCGCCGAACGACTGACAATCGTTGCCAGATCGGCGGTGTTGTAGAACTCCAGGCGCTGGACGATGCCGAAACGGTCGCGCAGCGGATTGGTCAGCATCCCCGCCCGCGTCGTCGCACCGACCAGCGTGAACGGCGGCAGATCAAGCTTGATCGAGCGCGCGGCCGGCCCTTCGCCGATCATGATGTCGAGCTGGAAATCTTCCATGGCCGGGTACAGCACTTCTTCGACGATCGGTGAGAGCCGATGGATTTCGTCGATAAACAGCACGTCGTGTGGCTCAAGATTGGTCAGCAGCGCAGCCAGATCACCCGGGCGCTCAAGCACCGGGCCCGAAGTGCTCTTGATCGACACGCCCATTTCCTGGGCGATGATGTTGGCCAGGGTGGTTTTACCCAGACCCGGCGGGCCGAAAATCAGCGTGTGGTCCAGGGATTCATTGCGCCCACGGGCAGCCTGGATGAACAACTCCATCTGCTCGCGAACGGTCGGCTGGCCAATGTACTCGGCCAGGCTGACAGGACGAATCGCTCGGTCCTGGACTTCCTCGCGGTCACGAGGGCCGGGCGTGGCGGTAATCAGACGATCAGCTTCAATCACTTAGATCATTCCCTTCAGGGCACGACGAATCATGTCTTCACTGCTCAAACCTTTCTCCTTGATCGCAGAAATCGCCTTGCTGGCTTCCTGCGGCTTGTAGCCCAAGGAGATCAGCGCGCTGACCGCGTCATTTTCGGCGGTAGCGACCGGAGCTGGCGCATCTGGCGCACCCGGCTGGTTTGGCACCAACGCGAACATCGCCGGCACCGTTTCCCAGGCCTTGAAGCGGTCCTTGAGTTCCACCAGCAAACGCTCGGCGGTCTTTTTGCCCACGCCCGGCACCTTGGTCAGCGCCGAGGTGTCCTGGGATTGTACGCAGCGGACCAGCTCATCGACTTCCAGGCTCGACATCAGGGCCAGGGCCAATTTCGGCCCTACACCATTGAGACGGATCAACTCGCGAAAAAAGTCTCGCTCGCGCTTGCCGAAGAAGCCATAGAGTAACTGCGCGTCTTCGCGTACGACCAAATGGGTGTGCAAGGTCAGCGGTTCACCGACCGACGGCAAGCGATAAAGCGTGGTCATGGGCACTTCCAGCTCATACCCCAGACCGTTTACATCCAGAATCAGGTGCGGCGGCTGTTTCTCAGCCAGTGTTCCGCGCAAGCGTCCAATCACGTTTCAGATCCTTGAGCGTTGGCCAACTCAGCAGCTGGCGACTGACAGAGCAAGGGTTTTGCGCCGACGACACAGGCGCAAAACCCTCGCTCCATAAAAAATGATTGCTGATGCTATCAGAGACGCAGGCGTCCGCCACGACTGCGTGCCGTGCCCAGGCCATGGGGCAACAGGCTGGAACGGGTGTGAGCATGGCAAATGGCGATGGCCAAGGCGTCCGAGGCATCGATTTGAGGTTTGCTGGTCAGTTTCAGCATGTGCATGACCATCATTTGCACCTGCTCTTTATTCGCCGCGCCGGTCCCGGTCACCGCCTGCTTGACCTGGGTCGCGGTGTATTCAGCGATTTCCAGGCTTTCTTCCGCCCCGGCAACGATGGCTGCGCCGCGGGCCTGGCCAAGTTTCAATGCAGAGTCAGCGTTGCGCGCCATGAAGACCTTTTCAATGCCCATGGTCACCGGGCCGTACGTCTGGATGACTTCGCGCACGCCGCGATAGACGATTTGCAGGCGTTCATGCAGCTCGCCGGAACCTGTGCGAATGCAGCCCGACGCCACGTAAACGCAACCACGCCCGGTATCTCGCACTACGCCATAACCGGTAATGCGCGAACCGGGGTCGATACCAAGAATTAAAGTCATAACGCCTGCAAAGCTAGTGCGAGTATTCGAGGGTAACTGTAGGAGCTGCCGAAGGCTGCGATCTTTAATAAATGCATCAACCGAGCTGTGCGGCGACCGACTCAGGAATGTCCGCGTTGGAATAAACGTTCTGCACGTCATCCAGGTCTTCAAGCATGTCGATCAGCTTGAGAACCTTCTCGGCGCCTTCCAGGTCCAGTTCGGCACTGGTGGTCGGCAGCATCACGATTTCCGCATCATCACCTTTGAAACCGGCCGCTTCCAGCGCGTTACGCACGGAGTAGAAACCGGCGAACGAGGTAAATACGTCGATGGAGCCGTCTTCGTGGGTCACCACGTCATCGGCATCGGCCTCCATCGCCGCTTCCATCAGCGCATCTTCATCGACGCCTGGGGCGAAGGAAATCTGCCCCTTGCGCTCGAACAGATAGGCCACCGAACCGTCCGTACCGAGGTTGCCGCCGCATTTGCTGAACGCATGGCGAACAGCGGCGGCGGTGCGGTTGCGGTTGTCGGTCATGCACTCGACCATCACCGCCACGCCGCCCGGGCCGTAGCCTTCGTAGGTCAGCTCGACCATGTCGTCGGTGTCGGCAGCACCGGCGCCGCGGGCGACCGCGCGATCGATGATGTCGCGGCTCATATTCGCGCCGAGGGCCTTGTCCAGCGCCAGACGCAAACGCGGGTTGGAACCCGGATCACTACCGCCCTGACGGGCAGCAACGGTCAGTTCACGAATCCACTTGGTGAAAATCTTGCCCTTCTTGGCATCCTGACGTTCTTTGCGGTGCTTGATGTTCGCCCACTTGGAATGACCCGCCATATCTCGCTCCGAATTCTCTTTGAAACATTGCCCGCCACGCCATGACGCGCCAGCCGGCAAATAAAAATCTCGACCTTTCTATAAAGAAAGGGCGCATCCGAAGATGCGCCCTTCTGGTCAGCCTTACTCAGCTTTAGGCGTTTCGCGCAGACGAATGTGCAGTTCGCGCAGTGCCTTGGCATCTACCACACCCGGGGCCTGAGTCATGACGCAAGCGGCGCTCTGGGTTTTCGGGAAGGCGATCACTTCACGGATCGACTGGGCGCCGGTCATCAGCATCACCAGACGGTCCAGACCGAAGGCCAGGCCACCGTGCGGCGGTGCGCCGTATTTCAGGGCGTCGAGCAGGAAGCCGAATTTCTCTTCCTGTTCCGCTTCACTGATACCCAGCAGACGGAACACCGACTGTTGCATTTCCTTGCGATGGATACGGATCGAACCGCCACCCAGCTCGGTGCCGTTCAGGACCATGTCGTAGGCACGGGACAGAGCGGTCGCCGGGTTGGCTTCCAGTTCTTCCGGGGTGCACTTCGGCGCGGTGAACGGGTGGTGCAAGGCAGTGAAGCTACCGTCGTCGTTCTCTTCGAACATCGGGAAGTCGACAACCCACATCGGTGCCCACTCGCACGTCAGCAGGTTCAGATCGTTACCGACCTTGATCCGCAGCGCGCCCAGGGCTTCGCTGACGATCTTGGCTTTGTCGGCACCGAAGAACACGATGTCGCCGTCAACCGCGCCAACGCGATCAAGGATCACATTGAGGTTGGCTTCAGGGATGTTCTTGACGATCGGCGATTGCAGACCTTCAACGCCTTTGGCGCGCTCGTTGACCTTGATGTACGCCAGGCCCTTGGCACCGTAGATGCCGACGAACTTGGTGTAGTCGTCGATCTGCTTGCGCGGCATGCTCGCCGCGCCTGGAACGCGCAAGGCGGCAACGCGGCATTTCGGGTCGTTGGCCGGGCCGCTGAACACCTTGAAGTCGACTTCTTTCAGTTGATCGGCAACGTCAACCAGTTCCAGCGGGTTACGCAGGTCCGGCTTGTCGGAACCGTAACGACGCATGGCCTCTTCGAAGGTCATGTGCGGGAACTCACCGAACTCCAGATCCAGCACTTCCTTGAACAGGTTGCGGATCATGCCTTCGGTGATGCCGATGATGTCTTTTTCATCGAGGAAGCTGGTTTCGATGTCGATCTGAGTGAATTCAGGCTGACGGTCGGCACGCAGGTCTTCGTCGCGGAAGCACTTGGCGATCTGGTAGTAGCGATCGAAGCCGGCAACCATCAGCAGTTGCTTGAACAGCTGCGGCGATTGCGGCAAGGCGAAGAAGGAACCGGCGTGAGTACGGCTCGGCACCAGGTAATCGCGAGCACCTTCCGGGGTGGCGCGGGTCAGGATCGGCGTCTCGACATCGAGGAAGCCGTTCTCGTCCAGGTAACGGCGGATGCTGGTGGTCATGCGCGAACGCAGACGCAGCTTCTCGAGCATTTCCGGACGACGCAGGTCGATGAAGCGATAACGCAGGCGGGTTTCTTCGCCGACGTCGGAGAACTCGTTGAGCGGGAACGGCGGGGTTTCCGCTTCGTTCAATACTTCCAGCTCGTAGCCCAGCACTTCGATCATGCCCGACGCCATGTTGGCGTTGCCGGCACCGGCCGGACGCAGGCGGACCTTGCCGGTGACCTTGACCACGTATTCGCTGCGCACGCGATCCGCGGCGGCGAAGGTTTCAGCGCGGTCCGGGTCGAACACCACCTGGGCCAGACCGTCACGATCACGGATATCGAGGAAAATCACCCCACCGTGGTCACGGCGACGGTGAACCCATCCGCAAAGGGTAATTTCCTGGCCTTCCAGGCTTTCGTTCAGTTGGCCGCAATAATGGCTGCGCATCATGGTAGTGGTTCGCTTCTCGTAATTCGAAATTCGGTTGGAGACCTTGCTCATATCCTGCCCTTGTAAAAGGCGCCAGATGAGGCAAGAGCTCGCACGTGTCGTTCAACTCAGGTTCAAGACCCTAGTCAGCTTTGTCGCCGCCGGCCAGGTTCTTCTTGGAACCGGTCTTGAAATCGGTTTCGTACCAGCCGGTACCGCTAAGGCGGAAGCCCGGCATGGACAGCATCTTCTTAAGCTCTGGCGCCTGGCAGGCAGGGCAGTCGACCAGCGGTGCTGCGCTGATCTTTTGAATGGCTTCCAACTGATGACCACAGGAAGCACATTGATAGTCGTACATCGGCATGGGGGTTGTCTCGGCGATCAGATTGCTACCGCACACGCTGGGTTTTGCGGCAAAGAGCGGGATTATATCCATTAAATGCAGCCTGTGCAGCCGTAAGACTGCACAGACCGACACTCTACCCATTCCACCCCTGTGGCTAAGGCATGGCGACGCAGCCGCCTTCCTTCAGGCTGTGCACGACGCACACAACCCGCACCAGTCCGGTGAAGTTCTTGACCCCGCCGTGACGCAAATGCACCTCGCGGTCCACATGGGACAGCAGCGCACTGACCGTACAGCAGTTGACCTTGGCCATGTCGCCCAAAATATCCCAGTAGACCTGTTCAAGCCGCAAACAGGTTGCAAAGCCATTCAGCCGTACTGACCGGGATAAAGGCTGGGCCAGGCCCATATCAAATTCGCTGACAAATGGATCAATCCTTACATCCTTGACTGGACCGCCCCTCCACTCGCTTCGTCTGTCTTCGTAAACCATATCGTTGACACTCCTTTGTCATCCTTGCGTTTTTATAAGAGCAACAAGCTGTTTCTCTATAAAAGCGCAGGGACAAAGTTATATCCAGATGACTTTATGACCATCAACGTAGGATAAGCCAACAACTGAAGGGCGATCATGGAGACCGTCCTACTCCAGACAATTTCCTACACGCCTGGGCGCAATATCGTTCAACAGAAAGACACTAATCGTTACGAGAAGACAGGGCGCGAACAACACCTCATGGGCGTCATCCGCGCACTGACATTGTTACTGATCCAGCAGGGAGCGCAGCATCCACGCGGTTTTCTCGTGGACTTGCATACGCTGGGTCAGGAGGTCAGCCGTTGGCTCGTCACTGACCTTGTCGAGCAGTGGAAAAATCCCGCGTGCAGTACGCGTGACCGCCTCCTGGCCTTCGACAAGTTGCTTGATCATGTCTTCA
This sequence comes from Pseudomonas sp. ACM7, assembly GCF_004136015.1. Lineage (NCBI taxonomy): Bacteria > Pseudomonadati > Pseudomonadota > Gammaproteobacteria > Pseudomonadales > Pseudomonadaceae > Pseudomonas > Pseudomonas sp. ACM7. The sequence goes on from NZ_CP024866.1 coordinate 1,195,076, forward strand.
GCACTGGGCACACCCACCTCCTCCTTAATGGAAGAAAGGCGCGCATAAATAGAATAGGCACCCGGAGCAGGAAATCCGAGGGCACGAATTCGCTCGGCAATCGAATCGACGGCCAGGGCCAACTCGTTATATTGCTCCTCGAACATCAAGTGCAGGGTCCGAAACATCGGACCGGTGACGTTCCAATGGAAGTTATGGGTTTTCAAATAAAGTACATAAGTGTCCGACAGCAGACGCGAAAGCCCGTCGACGATGGACTTGCGATCCTCTTCACTGATACCGATATCGATTGCCATGCGTTTCCCCTAAAGGTAATGAAATTCATCCAGCAGGTGCAGGACCACTCTAGCAAGCCTGCCGGCACCCCGCAGCCCCGGGTTCTCCGGTTACCTGCGACAAATCGACCCTCAGGGCACCGCTGGACTGCCTGATTTGAGTAGCTGCAGGCTTTGCTGTTAAATAGACAGTGTGTCGCTACCGCCTATTTTCCGGGGGCTGCGCATAGGCTGATACCGGGTACGTGTCCAACGCCTCTTATTGTTCTGAAGCGAACCGTGCTCAATCAGCTCTTCCTTGTGATCCGTCTTAACGTGAGTTACTCAAAATGTTGAAAATTGTCCACCTGCTAATGGGCGCAGCAGCCTTGCTGTTGTCCTTCATCCCTAGCCTGCGATCCGAAGCCGTACCTTACCTGCAACAACCCGATGCGTTGTACCTGGCCTTTTTCGGCCTGCTCAACCTCACCCTCGCTCCTGTTATCCCCTACTGGAACAAAGGCCCGCGTCATCAACTGCAAAACCTGGTCAGCGCCCTCCTGGTTCTGACCGTCGTCCTGCAAACCCTGACGCTGATCGCGCCGATGCCTGTCATTGCCGGTCAACCTGCTGTTCTGTTCAGCCTGGTCGCTGCCCTGATTGCCGTTCTTCTGCACCTGGCCATCAGCTTCTACAAATCCTCACCGGCCGCCGCCTCGCCAAGCTACGACATGAGCAACCGTGATACCGGCACCGTCAAGTGGTTCAACACCTCCAAAGGCTTCGGCTTTATTTCCCGTGATTCCGGCGACGATATTTTCGTGCATTTCCGGGCCATTCGTGGCGAAGGTCATCGCGTCCTGGTCGAAGGCCAGCGTGTGGAGTTCTCTGTCATGAACCGTGACAAGGGCCTGCAAGCCGAAGATGTGATCGCCGCTCTGCCGCGTCGCTGATTCAAGGCTAAAAAAAACCGCGAACAGCCTGGCTGTTCGCGGTTTTTTGTTGCCCGTCTGTTGGTCACACTCAGTAATGCGGCGGTGGCGCTTCTTCTTCAAACGTCTCGAACTGACCGGCCATTTCTTCTTGCCGCTTGAGCAAGGCGGCCATTTGCAGTTGCAGGCGCTCAACCGCACGCTGCTGCGTCGCCAGCACATCACTCAATGCCTGGATGGTGTCATCCTGAAACGCCAGCTGGCTCTCCAGATCGGTAACGCGTGCTTCCAGGCTCATGATTCAACCCTCCAGAAACGTAAAATCATCGGTCAATACCAGGCGCAACCGCTCGCGAATCAACGCGATCTGCTCCGGGCCATAAGGCTTGGCTGGGTGTTTACCCCAGACCGGCGCCGGCCAGGCGGCGTCTTCGCGCTTGCGCACAATCACATGCATGTGCAACTGACTGACGACATTACCCAAGGCCGCGACATTCAACTTGTCCGCATCAAACGAGTCCTTGAGCATTTCCGCCAGTGCGGTCGTTTCCTGCCACAGCTGCTGTTGATCTGCGACATCCAACTGAAATATCTCACTGATATCGTCGCGACGTGGCACCAGAATGAACCAGGGGTAGTTCGAATCATTGGACAGCAGCAACCGGCAGAGTGGGAAATCCCCGATCGGTAACGTGTCTTGTTGAAGCCGTGGATCTAAAGCGAACACTGCGCGCACTCCCGCCGGGTCATCATTTTTCAGCTTAGCGCCCATCCCGAGAGACGGCGCACCAAGCGACAGGACGGCAGCATACCTGCGAACGCCGCTGGCTTCACGACGAACCATTGTCGAAGCCGCCCCGAGAAACTACGAACGACTGGTCGCGCGCCCCGACATGAGTCATTTTCGATCAGGGCGCACCATTACAGAACCACTAACCATGCAAAAAACGCCGAACTGACTGAAAAACAACGAAGCGTTCGTGATTGGCAAACGGCCGCGCTGTATGAATTCAGTACAGCGATTAAAATTTTTTGCACCAAAACCGCACATTGCGTCTACGCTGAGTCGGTCAGGCATCCGCCATCTACTCACTGGTGGGGTGAACCGGTAACGTTTTTGGTTGTCATGCAGTCGGCCATAAGGGTGCAACACGATGCAAACCATGGCGTCAAGCCCAAACAAAACGTGCTTGAACACCCCGGTTTTATGAGGTTTTTACAGCGACCAGCAACCATTCAGAAAAAAAACCAGCAGGATTCTGATTTGTGCACGCTTGTTGCATTCACACCCACATCGCCTCTGAAGCGTCCGCTGGAAGTGGAAGCCTTAAGGCAAATAAAAACAGTGGCAGGGTTGCCCGATGGAGATTCAAGCGTTTCACCAGGGACTCTTTTTACCGATGCTCAGGCCCTGGAAAACAACGTTAAAAGTTGTCAGTCCGCTTGCGTCGAGGCTGTAAATTTGCGACATCTACCAAGCCGTTTGCGACAGGGTCGTAAAGAAGCTGAAAGGTTAGATGCGCAAGTATCGCCAACATGGTCGGCGTGATATAAGTTTGCGCCGACACAAAAAGAAAGAGCCGCCCAGATAATAAATCAGGTGGGACGGCAGTACTCTTCTAAAAACCAAAGGAGCAAATCACGATGCGCGTGATGAAGTGGAGCATGATCGCACTGGCAGTTGCAGCAGCAGCCAGTACTCAGTTGGCTACGGCCGCACCTTTTGTAAGTGACCAGGCTGAAGCCAAGGGTTTTGTTGAAGACTCCAAGTTGAACTTGAATCTTCGCAACTACTACTTCAACCGTGACAACAAAAACACCAACCACGACCAAAAAGACTGGACCCAGGGCTTTTGGGCCAACTACAGCTCCGGTTACACCCAGGGTCTTGTAGGTGTTGGCGTTGATGCATTCGGTTACCTGGCCGTCAAACTGGATGGCGGCGATGGCACTTCCGGTACGGGTAACATGAGCCGTAGCAACACCGTTAAGGCCAACGGTTATGCCCACGACGTCAACGACAGCCAGGGCAAATCCGGTGCAGCGGTTAAATTTCGCATCTCTAAAACCGAGCTGAAAGCCGGTGACATGCAGCCAAGCACTGCTCCAGTGTTCGCTGTTGGCGGTTCCCGTGTCCTTCCTCAAACTGCCAGCGGTTTCCAACTGCAGAGCAGTGAAGTCAAAGACCTTGACCTCGAAGCCGGTCATTTCTACTCGGCGACCAGCCAGGACAAAAACGCTCGTAACGGCGGCCTGTATGCAACCTACGCTGGTGTAGAAGCCAACTCCATCGACTATTTCGGTGGCAAATACGGCATCACCGACAACCTGAGCGCCTCGCTGTACGGCGCCAAGCTGGAAGACATCTGGAACCAGTACTACGCCAACCTGAACTACACCATTCCAATGGGTGGCGATCAGTCGGTTAACCTGGACGGTAACATCTACCGCACCACTGATACCGGCAACGCAGAAGCTGGCGAAATCAGCAACACCGCCTACTCTCTGGCAGCTGCTTTCTCGTTCCTGAAAGCACACACCATCACCTTCGCCTTCCAGAAGGTTAACGGTGACACTCCGTTCGACTACATCGGCGTGGGCAAGAACAACCGTGGCGGCGACTCGATTTTCCTCGCCAACTCCATCCAGTACTCCGACTTTAACGGCTCAGGCGAGAAATCGGCTCAAGTCCGTTATGACCTGAAAATGGCTGAGTACGGCGTTCCTGGTCTGAGCTTCATGACCCGTTACGTGAAAGGCTGGAACATCGACGGTACCAACACTCCAGCAGGCAGCCCTTACGCTGGTCTATATGGCGAAGATGGCCGGCACCACGAAACCAACTTGGAAGCCAAGTACGTCGTACAAACTGGCCCGGCAAAAGATCTGTCCTTCCGTATTCGTCAAGCATGGCACACCGCTAACGCTGACGAAAAAGAAGGCGACGTTAAAGAGTTCCGTCTGATCGTCGACTACCCGATTTCGGTTCTGTAATTGCCGAAAGTTAGTTCGCGGTAATCAAAAAAAGGCCCATCTTCGGATGGGCCTTTTTTGTTGCTTTATTGCACCGCAGCTTCCTGAACCACACGAATCACCCGCTGTGGAAACGGGATATCGATACCGGCCGTTTTCAATCGATCACGAGACTGCTCGTTGAACATGAACATCACATCCCAGTAATCCGCCGTCTTGACCCACACTCGAAGGGAAACAGTAATCGAACTGTCGCCCAGGGTAGAAATCACTGCCTGAGGTGCCGGCTCAGCCAAAACACGCTCATCTTTGGCCAGGTCCAGCAACACTTCCCGGGCCTTCTGCAAGTCCGCTTCATAATCCACACCCACATCAAACACAACTTTGCGCGTCGGTTGACGGTTAGTGTTGGTGATGATGCCGTTCGACAGATTACCGTTAGGCACGATGATGGTTTTGTTATCGCCAGTACGCAGCACCGTGTGGAAGATCTGAATGCTGTCGACCGTGCCGGCAACACCTTGGGCTTCGATCCAGTCACCAATGCGGAACGGGCGGAACAACAGAATCAGCACGCCGCCGGCGAAGTTCGCCAAGCTGCCCTGCAAGGCCAGACCGATGGCCAGACCTGCCGCACCGATGGCCGCGACGAACGAAGTGGTTTCCACCCCGATCATCGATGCCACGCTGACGATCAACAGAACCTTGAGAATAATGTTCGCCAGGCTACTGATAAACCCTTGCAGCGCCAGGTCGGCGTTACGCAGCGCCAGCAACCCGCCAAGCTTTTGCGCCACCTTGTTGATCAGCCACCAGCCGATGGCCAAGGTGATCACCGCCAGCAGCACGCGGCTGCCGTATTCCATGATCATCGGAATCCAGGCTTGAGACGCCTTGACCAGGTTGTCCACTTCAGTATTCAAATCCATCTACATTCTCCTGGGTTAAGCACAATCCGGGTGGGAGCGACGGTGCGACGATTCGACTTGCTCGCGAAAGCGGTGTGTCATTCAACAGTGATGTTGATTGATACGCCCTCTTCGCGAGCAAGCCCGCTCCCACAGGTCCCGCCTGAAAGGTCAGTCGCGGAAGTTGTTGAACTGCAGCGGCATATCGAAAGTCTTGGCGCGCAGGGCCGCGATGGCTTCCTGCAAGTCATCACGCTTCTTGCCGGTAATGCGCACCTGCTCACCCTGAATGGCAGCCTGAACCTTGAGCTTGGCGTCTTTGACATGAGCGACGATTTTCTTCGCCAGCTCTTTGTCGATGCCTTCCTTGAGGACCGCTTCCTGCTTCATCAGTTTGCCCGACGCATAGGCATCCTTGACTTCAAGGCACTGCACGTCGATTTTGCGCTTGACCAGGGCCAACTTGAGGATCTCAATCATCGCTTCGAGCTGGAAATCGGCTTCAGCGGTCAGGTTGACGGTCAGGTCCTTTTCCTTGAACTCGAAGGTGCCTTTGCCTTTCAGGTCATAACGACGATCGAGTTCCTTGACGGCGTTCTCGACCGCGTTGGTGACTTCGTGTTTGTCCAGTTCGGATACCACGTCGAACGACGGCATGTAATCTCTCCAATAAAAGGGCATGCTCGATCACGATGGAGCATGCCTGGCTTGCGGTTAAAATCCGCGCTGATTATAACGGGTCTTTCCGATCATTCACTGCGAGCCTCCCATGCGCGCGACAAACAGAGCAAAAAGCTGATGTCCACCACCTGGCATGTTCTGGGCGCCGGCAGCCTTGGCACCTTATGGGCCACTCGACTGGCGCGGGCCGGCGTGCCGGTCAAGCTGATCGTGCGGGACGCTGCACGCTTGCAGGCGTATGAGGCGGCGGGTGGGTTGACGCTGGTCGAACACGGTGAAGCGAAGTGCTATCCGGTGCCCGCCGAAACACCCGACAACAGTGAACCGATCAACCGCCTGCTGGTGGCCTGTAAAGCCTACGATGCCGAGAAAGCCGTGGCCCAACTGGCACCGCGCCTGGCCCCCGACGCTGAGCTGATCCTGTTGCAGAATGGTCTTGGCAGCCAGGACGCCGTCGCCACCCAGGTGCCGCAGGCTCGCTGCATTTGTGCGTCGAGCACCGAAGGCGCCTTTCGCGATGGCGACTGGCGCGTGGTGTTCGCCGGCCACGGTTACACCTGGCTGGGGGATGCCGGGCATCCCGTGGCGCCGATCTGGCTGGATGACGTGAGCGCCGCCGGTATTCCCCACGAGTGGAGCACCGACATTCTGACCCGGCTGTGGCGAAAACTGGCGCTCAACTGCGCGATCAATCCGCTGACCGTGCTGCACGATTGCCGTAATGGCGGTTTACAGGAACACCACTGCGAAGTCGCCACCCTTTGCGGCGAATTGACCGAGTTGCTTGAGCGCTGCGGTCAACCGGCAGCGGCCGAGGACCTTCAACAGGAAGTCGAACGGGTGATTCACGCGACCGCCGCCAACTACTCTTCGATGTACCAGGACGTCGCGAACCAGCGCCGGACCGAGATCAGCTATCTATTGGGTCATGCTTGCAAAGTCGCCGCGAGGCATCAACTCAACCTGCCACACCTCAATCAACTTGAGCAAAGGTTGATCACCCATCTGCACAGCCTTGGATTGCCCAGCGACTGAGCAGCGGCTACGCTGGCCACTTGTTCCTTTTCAGCGATGAACCTGATGCCATTGCGCCAGCGCCTTGAAAACCTTCCGGTCGGCCAGAAATTGCTGGCCGCCCTGCTGGTGCTGTTGACCACCGTCCTGCTGGTCGCCAACCTGACCTTTATCAGCGCCGCGTACTACATCTCCCAGGAAAGCATGGCACCTCAGGCCTTGCAGACCATCGGCCGCCTGGTGTCCAACCCCAGCCTGGTGTCCGAAGCCTTGCAGTCACCGCAAAGCGCCGAACGCCTGCTCAATGAGCTCAACAGCTATTCACCGTTGCGCGCGGCGGCCCTTTATGACGGCAAGGGCGAGCGTCTGGCGCAGTTGCAGCATGGCGACAATCTGAGCCTGCCAACGCGTTACCGGCACATTGAATCCTGGCAAGCCACCGAGTTTCGCAGCAATCAAATCATCACCCTGCCCCGCCCCGGCACCGCGCCCGGCCACCTGTTACTGGTCGCCAGCAGCGAACTGCCGATGGCTTTCTACACCGGCACTCTCACCGCCAGTCTCGGGATTCTGATCTTCAGTGTGCTGTTGTGGCTGGTGATTGCCCGGCAGATCAAACGCCTGATTACCCGGCCGATCCATCAGCTCGAAGAGCTGTCCCGGCAAGTGACCCGGGAAGAGAACTACGCCTTGCGCGCCTCCCGCGGTAACCATGACGAAATCGGCAGCCTCGCCGAAGCCTTCAACACCATGCTGTCGCGGATCGAGGCCCGTGAGCAGCAACTCAAGCGGGCCCGGGACGATTCCCAGGCCGCTTATGACCAGGCCCAGGGCCTGGCCGAAGAAACCCGTCATACCAATCGCAAACTGGAACTGGAAGTCCAGGTGCGCAGCAAGATCGAGAAGAAGCTCACCGGTTTCCAGAACTACCTCAACAGCATCATCGATTCCATGCCCTCGGCGCTAATCGCCCTTGATGAACAACTCTACGTGACGCAGTGGAATCAGGAGGCCAGCGCCCTGTCTGGCACACGCCTCGACGAAGCCCTGAATCAGCCGATTTTTCTCGCTTTCGAACCGCTCAAGCCGTTTCTGCCGCAACTCAAGCAAACCGTCGAGCAGCACACGGTGGCCAAGATTGAACGGGTGACGTGGTTCAAGGACGAAGAACCCAAGCACTACGCCCTGACCTTTTACCCGCTGATGGGCGGTGCCGGGCGTGGTGTGGTGATCCGGATCGACGACATCACTCAGCGTCTGTCGCTGGAAGAAATGATGGTGCAGTCGGAAAAAATGCTCTCGGTCGGTGGCCTCGCCGCGGGCATGGCCCACGAGATCAACAACCCGTTAGGCGCGATCCTGCACAACGTGCAGAACATTCGCCGACGCCTTTCGCCTGATCTGCCGAAGAATCTCGAACAAGCCGAGCAAACCGGGATCGCGCTGGAAACGGTCAACAAATACCTGCAAGCGCGCGAAGTGCCGCAGTTGCTCGATGGCATTCAACAGGCTGGCGCCCGGGCGGCGAAGATTGTCACGCACATGCTCAGCTTCAGCCGCCGCAGTACCCGGCAAATGGCCCCGTGCGACCTGCCGGCGCTGATCGATCAGGCGGTGGAAATCGCCGGCAATGACTTCGACCTGGCGATCGGTTTCGACTTCAAGGGCCAGGCGATCATTCGCCAGTTCGATCCAGCGTTGGGCCCGGTGCCCGGCACGGCGAACGAACTGGAGCAAGTGCTGCTCAATTTGCTGAAAAACGCCGCGCAGGCTATTCACCAGCGCGAAGGCGACCGCGAGCCGGGACGGATCATTCTGCGCACCAAGCTGAATCCGCCGTGGGCGGAAATCCAGGTGGAGGACAACGGCATCGGCATGAGCGAGAGTGTGCGCAAACGCACCTTCGAGCCGTTCTTCACCACCAAGGAAATCGGTCAGGGCACCGGCCTTGGCCTGTCGGTCTCGTATTTCATCATTACCAACAACCACAAGGGTCAGATGGAAGTGCAATCGACCCTGGGCCAAGGCACGTGTTTCACCTTGCGCCTGCCCTTGGCGGGCACCCCGCTCGTCTCTCAAGAACTCAATCAGCTATCGAGGTAACCATGGGCTTTCGCTTGTCGAAGATTTACACCCGCACCGGCGACAAAGGCGAAACCGGGCTGGGCGACGGTCGTCGCGTGCCCAAGGACCATCCGCGGATCGAAGCCATTGGCGAAGTCGATACGCTGAACAGCCAGGTGGGTGTGCTATTGGCTGGGTTGGCGGCGGAAAGTGGCGAGTATCCGGGCTTGAACGAAGTGATCGATGTTTTGGCGCCTTGCCAGCACCGGTTGTTCGACTTGGGTGGTGAACTGGCGATGCCGGTGTATCAGGCACTGAACACGGCAGAAGTCGAACGTTTGGAAGCCGCGATCGATGTGTGGAATGAAGAACTGGGGCCGCTGGAGAATTTCATTCTGCCGGGTGGTTCGGCGTTGATTGCTCAGGCTCATGTGTGCAGAAGCCTGGCGCGCAGTGCCGAGCGGCGGTGTCAGCATTTGAATGCTGTCGAACCGTTGGCTGGGGTTGGGTTGGCGTATATCAATCGGTTGTCGGATTTGTTGTTTGTGGCGGCGCGGTTGATTACCAAGCGGCAGGGGATTACCGAAATATTGTGGCAACCGGCGGCAAAACCCGAATAAATTATCGTCTGCCAGGCCCTCATCGCGAGCAAGCTCGCTCCCACAGGGATCAATGTCGTACACAAATCTGTGTCCGCCACGAACCACTGTGGGAGCGGGCTTGCTCGCGAAGGGGCCGGTGGCTAAACCAAAGAATCAGGCCAAAATGCCCGAATCCCCGCCGCACCCTGCGCGCCCGCCTCCCAGGCTTTCTGAAGATCCGCCGGGCCAACACCACCGAGCAAGAACACCGGCTTGCTGAAACCTTCGATCAACGCGCAAGCCTGTTCCCAGCCCAGCGGCTGAGCCCCCGGATGAGTCAGGGTCGGTTGCACCGGTGACAGGGTCACAAAATCCACCCCCATCTGCTCGGCCAACGCCAGCTCTTCAGCGTTATGGCAGGACGCCGCCAGCCAGCGCGACGCCGGTAACGGGCGGCCAGCCGCTGAGTATTTGCGCAGCTGCGCGGAGGTGATGTGCCAACCGGCGGACGGGAAATCTCCCAGCCATTCGAACGGCCCCTTGATCATCAACTGCGCCTTGCCCGCACACAGCCCCGCCGCGTCCACCGCCAGATCGCGGTACTTCGGATCGTAGCCGTTGGGTGCCCGCAACTGGATCAGCTTGATGCCGCCGGCAATGGCTTTCTGAATACCGCGCAGCAAGGCCGGGGTTTCCAGATCTTCCGGGGTAATCAAATACTGCGCGGGTAACCGTGCAGCCGCGACAATCGGCTGGTTGGCCGCCGGGAACTCGTAGTTCAGCAGATCGCGGGGCGCGACCCATTCCAACGGCTGGCCTTCGGCGCCGTGCGGTTCGCCGGTAAAGGCCGACACTTCCCAAACGTCCAGCAACACTTGCTTGTCCGGGTAATCGTGCCGGACCTTGATCAGCGGGCGAGCCGCGTTGACCACAATGCCCAACTCTTCATGGAGTTCGCGAGCCAGGGCGGTTTCGACGGATTCGTCGGCCTCGACCTTGCCACCGGGGAATTCCCACAGGCCACCCTGATGCTGAGTGTCGGCACGGCGGGCAATGAGGATCTTGCCACTGCCATCGCGGATGACAGCGGCGGCTACGTGTACTCGCTTCACTGCCCGACCTCCTCCAGACCCGCCTTCTGCCACGCCTTGAAGGCGGGCCATTGGTAGATGGTTTCGACGTAGGCCGCGTCCGCTGCGGGCAGCCTCACCTGATAGGTGCGCAGGCGCACGGCGATCGGTGCGAAGAAGGCATCCGCCAGGGTCGCGCCGCCGAACAGGAATGGACCGGTTTCGGTGGCGGCGGCGCGGCACTCGGCCCACAACGCCAACATACGTTCAATGTCGGCCTGGACGTCAGCCGGTGTCGGCGACAGCGCAGCGTCGTGGCTCAGGTCGAATGGCATGTTGCCGCGCATGGCGAAGAAACCGCTGTGCATCTGCGCGCACGCCGAACGCGCTTGGGCGCGGGCGGCGGTGTCTTTGGGCCAGAGGCCGGCGTCGGGGAACTGCTCTGCCAGATACTCGGCAATCGCCAGGGAATCGGCGATGGTGCCGTGTTCGGTTTTCAACAGCGGGACTTTCCCGGTCGGCGAGTGCTTGAGCAGACGCTCACGCGTATCCGGCTGGTTCAACTTGATCAGTTCTTCGGTGTAAGGGGCGCCAGCCAGGTCGAGGGCCAACGCGCCGCGCAGGGACCAGGAGGAAATCAGTTTGTCGCCGATGATCAGGTGAAGGCTCATGTTCGGGACCTTTTGATGGAGGAAACAGGCCAGTCTATTTAGTGACTGAGAGACCGCTTTCGCGAGCAAGCCCGCTCCCACATTAGATTTGTGTACACCTCAAACCAATGTGGGAGCGGGCTTGCTCGCGAAGGGAGCGACTCGGTCCTGACTTTGGTTACGTGCGGTATTCGGCGTTGATTTTCACGTATTCGTGGGACAGGTCGGTGGTCCAGATGGTTTCGCTGCAATCACCGCGACCCAGCTCGATACGGATCGTGATTTCTTCCTGCTGCATCACGGCCGCGCCCTGGGCTTCGGTGTAGGTCGATGCACGAGCGCCACGGCTGGCGATACAGACATCACCGAGGAACACGTCGATCTTGCTCACGTCCAGGTTCGGTACGCCGGCACGGCCGACGGCGGCCAGAATGCGGCCCCAGTTCGGATCGGAGGCGAACAGTGCGGTCTTGATCAGCGGCGAGTGAGCCACGGTGTAACCGACGTCCAGGCATTCCTGGTGATTGCCGCCGCCGTTGACTTCAACGGTCACAAACTTGGTCGCGCCTTCGCCGTCACGAACGATGGCCTGGGCCACGTCCATGCACACTTCGAACACGGCCTGTTTCAGCTTGGCGAACAACTCGCCTTCGGCGCGGGTGATTTCCGGCAGTGCAGCCTGACCGGTGGCGATCAGCATGCAGCAGTCGTTGGTCGAGGTGTCGCCGTCGATGGTGATGCGGTTGAACGATTTGTTGGCACCGTCCAGCAGCAGGTTTTGCAGCACGTCGCGGGAGACTTTGGCGTCGGTGGCGATGTAGCCGAGCATGGTCGCCATGTTCGGGCGGATCATGCCCGCGCCTTTGCTGATACCGGTGACTGTGATGGTCACGCCGTCATGCTGGAACTGGCGGCTGGCACCTTTTGGCAGGGTGTCGGTGGTCATGATGCCGGTGGCGGCAGCTTCCCAGTTGTTGACCGACAGGTCGTCAAGGGCGGCTTGCAGTGCCCCTTCGATTTTCTCGACCGGCAGCGGCTCGCCGATCACACCGGTGGAGTACGGCAGCACCAGGCTGGCGTCGACGCCGGTCAGCTCAGCCAGTTTGGCGCACGTGCGCTCGGCGGCGGCAAGGCCTGGTTCGCCAGTGCCGGCGTTGGCATTGCCGGTATTGGTCAACAGGTAACGCACCGGACCTTGCACACGCTGCTTGGCCAGGATCACGGGAGCCGCGCAAAAAGCGTTCAGGGTGAACACGCCAGCGACCGTGGAACCTTCGGCACAGCGCATGACCACAACATCCTTGCGCCCCGGGCGCTTGATGCCAGCCGAGGCGATACCGAGTTCAAAACCGGCAACCGGGTGCAACGTTGGCAAAGGACCAAGACCAACAGCCATGAATGCGCTCCTTAATAAATGATGTCAGCACCGCTTTCAGGAAGAACGGTGGTTTAAATGGCAAAACGCCGCGACGGCATAAGCCGGTCGCGGCGCGGGTATTTCAGCGTATGAAACGGGTTTTACTGGATCTGCCCGTGGCAATGCTTGAACTTCTTGCCCGAACCGCAGTAGCAAAGTTCGTTACGGCCCAGCTTCTGTTCATTGCGTACCGGAGCGATGGCAAGGGCGACATCGACCTCTTCACCCAGCAGTTCCGGTTGCTCAAGCCCCGGTGCTTCGTCGTGCTGGAACTGCATGCGCGCAGCCAGTGCTTCGGCTTCCTGACGCAGGCGTTGTTCTTCTTCGATCGGATCTTCGCGGCGAACCTGAACGTGGGACAGCACACGGATCGAGTCGCGCTTGATCGAATCCAGCAGCTCGGAGAACAGCGTGTAGGACTCGCGCTTGTACTCTTGCTTCGGGTTCTTCTGCGCATAACCACGCAAGTGGATGCCGTGACGCAGGTGATCCATGGTCGACAGGTGGTCTTTCCACAGGTCGTCGAGCACACGCAGGACGATTTGCTTCTCGAAGGTGCGCAGCGCCTCGGCGCTCGCCTGCTCTTCTTTCTCGTTGTACGCGGCCAGCAGCTCGGCCATGAGCTTCTCGCGCAGGGTTTCTTCGTACAGGTGATCGTCTTCGTCGAGCCATTGCTGGATCGGCAGCGCCACACCGAAGTCGCTCTGCAACGCCGCTTCCAGACCGGCCACGTCCCACTGCTCAGGCAGCGATTGCGGTGGAATGTGCGCGCTGACGGTTGCGTTGAGCACGTCCTGACGGAAGTCGGCGATGGTTTCACCGATGTTGTCGGCGGCCAACAAACTGTTACGCATGTGATAGATCACTTTACGTTGTTCGTTGTTGACGTCGTCGAACTCGAGCAGTTGCTTACGAATGTCGAAGTTGCGGCCTTCAACCTTGCGCTGAGCCTTCTCGATGGCGTTGGTCACCATGCGGTGCTCGATCGCCTCGCCAGGCTGCATGCCCAGGGCCTTCATGAAGTTCTTCACCCGATCAGAGGCGAAGATGCGCATCAGGCTGTCTTCCAGCGACAGGTAGAAACGGCTGGAACCAGCGTCACCCTGACGACCGGCACGACCACGCAGCTGGTTGTCGATACGGCGCGATTCGTGACGCTCGGAAGCAATCACCTGCAAACCGCCCGACTCGAGCACTTGCTGGTGACGTTTCTGCCAGTCGGCCTTGATCTGGGCAATCTGCTCAGGGGTCGGGTCTTCCAGGGTTGCCACTTCCACTTCCCAGTTACCGCCCAACAGGATGTCGGTACCACGACCGGCCATGTTGGTGGCGATGGTCAGTGCGCCTGGGCGACCGGCCTGGGCAATGATCTCGGCTTCTTTTTCGTGGAACTTGGCGTTCAGAACCTTGTGTTCGATGCCTTCCTTCTGCAACAGCGCAGACATGTGCTCGGAAGTTTCGATGGTTGCAGTACCCACCAGCACCGGACGGCCCTGGGTCATGCATTCCTTGATGTCATTGATGATCGCCGCGTATTTCTCTTCGGCAGTCAGGAACACCAGGTCGTTGTAGTCTTTACGCGCCAGCGGTTTGTTCGGCGGGATAACCATCACCGACAGACCGTAGATCTGGTGGAATTCGAACGCTTCGGTGTCAGCGGTACCGGTCATGCCGGACAGCTTGTTGTACAGACGGAAGTAGTTCTGGAACGTGGTCGAGGCCAGGGTCTGGCTTTCGGCCTGAATGTTCAGGTTTTCCTTGGCTTCGATGGCCTGGTGCAGGCCTTCGGACAGACGGCGACCCGGCATGGTGCGACCGGTGTGTTCGTCGACCAGAACGACCTGGCCATCCTGCACGATGTATTCGATGTTGCGATTGAACAGTTTATGAGCGCGCAGACCGGCATAAACGTGAGTCAGCAGACCGAGGTTGTGCGCCGAGTACAGGCTCTCGCCTTCAGCCAGCAGGCCAACGCGGGTCAGCATGTCTTCGATGAACTGGTGACCGGCTTCGTTGAGCTCAACCTGACGGGTCTTCTCGTCGACGGTGTAGTGGCCGGCCTTGGTGACTTCGCCTTCCACTTCTTCGATGTGCAACTCAAGCTGCGGGATCAGTTTGTTGATCTCGATGTACAGCTTGGAGCTGTCCTCGGCCTGACCGGAAATGATCAGCGGGGTACGGGCTTCGTCGATGAGGATGGAGTCGACTTCGTCGATCACGGCAAAATTGAGTTCGCGCTGGAATTTTTCTTCCATGCTGAACGCCATGTTGTCACGCAGGTAGTCGAAACCGAATTCGTTGTTGGTGCCGTAGGTAATGTCGGCAGCGTAAGCCAGACGTTTCTCTTCCGGCGGCTGGAACGGCGTGACAACACCGACCGACATTCCGAGGAATTCGTAGAGCGGACGCATCCAGTTGGCGTCACGACGGGCCAGGTAGTCGTTCACCGTCACAACGTGCACGCCCTTGCCGGACAGCGCGTTGAGGTAAACGCCCAGTGTTGCCACCAGGGTCTTGCCTTCACCGGTACGCATTTCCGCGATCTGGCCTTCATGCAAGGTCATGCCGCCGATCAGCTGGACGTCGAAGTGGCGCATACCCATGACGCGCTTGCCGGCTTCGCGGGCGACCGCAAAGGCTTCGGGCAGCAGCTTGTCGAGGGTTTCCCCTTTGGCGATGCGGGCCTTGAACTCATCTGTCTTGGCACGCAATTGATCGTCCGAAAGGGCCACCATTTGCTCTTCGAAGGCATTGACGAGTTGCACCGTCTTGAGCATGCGTTTGACTTCACGCTCGTTCTTGCTTCCAAAAAGTTTCTTTAACAAAGGCGCAAACATATCGGCAGGATCTTCCACACTAAAGGGATGGAGGGCGGCCCCGTGAGTCGCCCGAGCAGCCCTCATGGCCGCATGCGAACGAGCATTCTACCCGGAAACGATGGTGAGGAAAGTGGCGTTATTCCACGATACTGGCACAGCGCTTTGACGGGGCTCACTTAAAATAAGGGCTTTTTGCTCAACTTCAAGCCATTCAGGGCAGAAGTTACTTGTTGATTTAATGGGTAAAGCGCTCGCAAAGCAATGGCTCGGGTGCATCCGGTGCTTTCTGCTACCATGGCGGCTCTGTTACTTCAGGTGTCTGATCATGGCATTTCGCCCTCTTACGGCCAGAGCACCCGCCGTCCTGCTTCGCGAAGCCAAACCGCTGAAAGCCATCTTCGGCCACGCTCAACGCCTGGGTCATTTACAACGTCTGCTGGAAAGCCAATTGCAGCCCGCCGCCCGCGAGCATTGCCATGTGGCGTCGTGGCGCGAAGGCAGTTTGTTGCTGATAGTGACCGACGGTCATTGGGCAACCCGCCTGCGTTATCAGCAAAAGCGTCTGCAACGGCAACTACAGATGTTCGACGAATTCGCCAGCCTGACGCGGATTCTGTTCAAGGTTCAGCCGCCCACGGTTCAGCAAGGGGCGGCTGGCCATACCATCAGCTTGTCGACCGATGCCGGCGCGACCATTCAGGCCACAGCCGACGGGATCAGCGATCCGAATCTGCGGGCAGCGCTGGAACGCCTTGCGGCGCACGCTAAACCCAAGGATTAAAAGCAAGATCAAAAGATCGCAGCCTTCGGCAGCTCCTACATTGGGATGGTGTACACCCTGTAGGAGCTGCCGAAGGCTGCGATCTTTTGCTTTTAGCGGCGTTTGCTGCCGCCGAGCAACGACCCCATCAAGCCGCGTACCAACTGTCGGCCCAATTGATTAGCCGCCTGGCGCATCGCCGATTTCAGTGCCTGCCCCGCCGCGGTGCCGAGGAATTCCCCGGCCTTGTCGGTGAAGCTTGGCTCTTCGGCTGCCGGTTTGCCCGGAACAGCGTCAGGCTCTGGCGCCAACCCTTTGCGCCCCATCAACACTTCATAAGCCGATTCACGATCAACGGGTTTGTCATACCGCCCCTTGAACGTCGACCCTGCGATCAGCACTGTGCGTTCAGTCTCGCTCAACGGCCCGATCCGCGATTGCGGCGGTGCCACCAAAACCCGCTGAACCATCTCCGGGGTGCCCTTGTCCTGCAACGTACCGACCAGCGCCTCGCCAATCCCAAGCTCGGTCAGCACCGACAAGGCATCGAACGCCGGGTTCGGCCGGAAGCCTTCGGCCACCGCTCGCAAGGATTTCTGCTCCTTGGCGGTGAACGCGCGCAAGCCATGCTGAATGCGCAAACCGAGCTGAGCCAGCACGTCATCCGGCAAGTCGCCCGGCGATTGGGTGACGAAATACACGCCAACGCCTTTCGAGCGAATCAACCGCACCACTTGCTCAAGACGATCCTGCAAAGCCTTGGGCGTACCGGCGAACAATAAATGCGCTTCGTCGAAAAACAACGCCAGCAGCGGTTTGTCCGAATCGCCGCGCTCTGGCAGTTGCTCGAACAGTTCGGCCAGCAGCCACAACAGGAACGTTGCATAGACCTTCGGCGCTTCGTGCACCAGACGGCTGGCATCAAGCAAGTGAATGCGCCCGCGGCCCTCGGCGGTCGGCCGCAGAATGTCTTCGAGTTGCAGCGCCGGCTCACCGAACAGCGCTTCGGCGCCCTGTTGTTCCAGGGTCGCCAGACGCCGCAACAGCGCCTGACTGGAACCGGTGGTCAGCAGCGCGGCGTCGTCACCGAGCAATTCGGGGTTGTCACGCAAATGATTGAGCAGTGCCTTCAGATCCTTGAGGTCCAGCAGCAACAGCCCTTCACGGTCCGCCACCTTGAACGCGGCGTACAGCGCCGACTGCTGACTGTCGGTCAGCTCCAGCAGGCTGCCAATCAATAACGGCCCCATTTCACTCAAGGTTGTGCGCAACGGATGACCGGACTGACCGTGAATGTCCCACAGGGTCACCGGATACGCTTGAGGCGTGTGGTTCAGCCAGGGCATCCCGGCGATCCGCTCGGCGATTTTGCCTTGAGGGTTGCCGGCTGCGCCCAGCCCACACAGGTCACCCTTGATATCGGCGGCGAACACCGCCACGCCGGCATCGCTGAATGCTTCGGCCATCCGTTGCAAGGTGACGGTTTTGCCCGTCCCGGTAGCGCCCGCGACCAAACCATGACGGTTCGCCAGACGCATGGCCTGGGCAATGGGCTGCCCGGCGAGATCGGCACCGATAACGAGTTGTAATGAGTCAGGCATTTTGTCACCCATGGTTAATCTTTGATCCTTCACGGCCGATAGGAATAAGCGAGAGACCCAATTGAAAGCAAGGTCCGACATTCCCCTATGGAGAGCAGGAATTACCGACTCGCTCCATTGCGCACTCATTTTGCGCGCATTAACAGCAACGCGCCCCGAACAATAAGACCTTAGCGGACCCCCGAGCCATGAACAAAAACCTGAGCTTCAGCCATAAAATTTTGCTTGCCGCCGCCCTCATCGTTATTGCCGCTTTCGCCTCGTTCACGCTGTACAACGATTATTTGCAGCGAACTGCCATCCGCGACGACCTGAACAGCTATTTCAACGAGATGGGCGATGTCACCGCCAACGACATCCAGACCTGGCTGACCGGCCGTGTCCTGCTGATCGATAACCTCGCCCAGAACATCGCGATCAATCCGGAACCTGCCACCGTCGCCAGCCTGCTTGAGCAGAAAGCTCTGACGTCGACCTTCATGGCGTCCTACCTGGGCGATGCCACCGGCAGCTTTACTATTCGCCCGGATGCAAAAATGCCCGCCGGCTTCGATCCGCGCGTGCGCCCTTGGTACAAAGGCGCCGAAAGCAGCAGCACAGCGACCCTGACTGAACCTTACATCGATGCGGCTACTGGCCAGACCATCATCTCTATCGCCACCGCCTCGAAAAAGGCCGGGCAGAGCATTGGCGTAGTGGGCGGTGATCTTAGCCTGCAAACCCTGATCGACAACCTGAGTGGCCGCGACTTTGGCGGCATGGGTTATGCGTTTCTGGTCAGCGCCGACGGCAAGATCCTGGTTCACCCGGACAAAACGCTGGTGATGAAGTCCCTGAGTGAGGCGTACCCGCAAAACACGCCGCGCATCAGCAGGGACTTCAGCGAAGTGGAGGTCAACGGCAAGACCCGCATCTTCAATTTCACCCCGATCAAAGGCCTGCCCTCGGTCAATTGGTACATCGGTCTGTCGGTCGATAAAGAAAAAGCCTTCGCGATGCTCAGCGAATTCCGCACCTCGGCAGTGATTGCAACGGTGATTGCCGTGGCGGTCATCATTGCCTTGTTGGGCATGTTGATCCGCGTGCTGATCCAGCCGCTGCACGTCATGACCCGCGCCATGGCAGACATCGCCGACGGCGAAGGCGACCTGACCAAACGCCTGACCATCGTGAACAACGATGAATTCGGTGTCCTCGGTACCGCGTTCAACCGCTTCGTGGAACGCATTCACGGTTCGATCCGCGAAGTGTCGTCGGCCACCGGGCAAGTCAACGAAGTGGCCCTGCGTGTCGTGGCCGCCTCGAACTCGTCGATGTTCAACTCCGACCAACAGGCTTCGCGCACCAGCAGCGTGGCCGCGGCGATCAACCAGCTCGGCGCCGCCGCTCAGGAAATCGCCCGCAATGCAGCGCAAGCATCGAGTCAGGCCAGCGATGCCCGCAGCCTGGCCGAAGATGGCCAGCAAGTGGTGGATCGCAGCATTGTCGCGATGAATCAACTGTCGAGCATGCTCAGCGCCTCGAGCACCAACATCGAATCGCTGAACAGCAAAACCGTGAACATCGGGCAGATTCTCGAAGTGATCACCAGCATCTCCCAGCAAACCAACCTGCTGGCGCTGAACGCGGCCATCGAAGCAGCACGTGCCGGTGAAGCCGGACGTGGTTTTGCCGTGGTGGCCGATGAAGTGCGCAACCTGGCGCACCGCACTCAGGAATCGGCGCAACAGGTGCAGACCATGATCGAGGAGCTGCAAGTCGGCGCCCGCGAATCCGTCAGCACCATGAGCGACAGCCAGCGCCACAGCCAGGACAGCGTCGAAATCGCCAACCTGGCCGGCGAGCGTTTGAACAGCGTGACGTTGCGTATCGGCGAGATTGACGGGATGAACCAATCGGTGGCGACAGCGACCGAGGAGCAGACGGCGGTGGTGGAGTCGATCAACGTCGACATTACCGAGATCAACACACTGAATCAGGAAGGGGTGGAAAACCTGCAGTCGACGTTGCGGGCGTGCTCGGATCTTGAGCAGCAGGCGGCGCGGCTTAAACAATTGGTGGGCAGTTTCCGTATTTAGCGTCCGGACGGGCCCCTTCGCGAGCAAGCCCGCTCCCACAGGTTCAACGCCAGACCTTGTGGGAGCGGGCTTGCTCGCGAAGGCGACCCTCCAAACACCGCAAACCTCACTGCCCCGCAAAACCCCAACCGAACATCTATCCTTCATAAAGGTCAACCAAGGGAGCCCAACGGACCGGAGGGAAGTTCATCGTGCATATCGCTGACATAACCATGTTCTACGCCCCTGCCAGCGGTGGCGTGCGCACTTATCTGGATGCAAAACACCGTCGCCTGAGCATCAAGCCGGGCATTCGCCACAGCCTGCTGATCCCTGGGGCTTACTTGAGTGAACAGGATGGCGTTTACACAGTTCCGGCCCCCGCCCTGCCCTTCGGCAAGGGTTATCGTTTCCCCCTCCGTCTCGCGCCCTGGCGCAATGTTCTGCACGATTTACAGCCCGACCTGATCGAGGTCGGCGACCCCTACCTCACCGCATGGGCGGCACTCGACGCTCGGCGGCAACTCGATGTCCCGGTGGTCGGCTTTTATCACTCGGACCTGCCGCTGCTGGTCAGCAATCGCATGGGCAACTGGGTCACAACCAACGTCGAAGCCTATGTCAGCAAGCTCTATGGCAACTTCGATCGGGTTCTGGCGCCAAGCCAGGTCATGGCCGACAAACTGATCGGGCTCGGGGTGAAGAACGTTTTCGTTCAACCGCTGGGCGTCGACTTGCACACCTTCCATCCCAATGCCCGGGACCCGGGCCTGCGGGCCGAATTGGGCATCGATGAAAACACTCATTTGCTGATCTTCGCCGGGCGCGGCGCCAAGGAAAAAAACCTGCCCGTGTTGCTCGATTGCATGAAACGCCTGGGCCGACGCTATCACCTGCTGCTGGTAGGTTCGTCGATGCCGGCCGTGGTGCCGGACAACGTGACCGTGATCGGTGAGTTCTGTCCGGCGGCACACGTGGCGCGATTGATGGCCAGCGCCGATGCGCTGCTGCACGCAGGCGATCAGGAAACATTCGGCCTGGTGGTTCTTGAAGCCATGGCCAGTGGCATTCCGGTGGTGGCCGTGGCGGCCGGGGCCTTTCAGGAAATCATCACCGATCAATGCGGCCTGCTCTGCCCGCCGAATAATCCATTGGCGATGGCCGACGCCGTTCGCGAACTGTTCAGCTCGGGCAGCGTCGTGTTGGGCAAACAGGCCCGCAGCCATGTCGAGCGGCATTACTCTTGGGATACGGTGGTCAACAGCCTGCTGGGGCATTATCGCGCCGTACTTGGCAGCCACTTGCCGCTGACCGCCAATGGTTGAGCCCATGAATCCGCCCAGCCTGATACTCGTCCTGCACGACGTCGCACCGCAAACCTGGGCCGATTACCAACCCTTTGTCGAAGCTGTCGACGCTCTGGGCGAGGTGCCGATGACCTGGCTGGTGGTGCCCAATTTCCACAAGCACAACGATCTGGAAGAGCATCCGGGATTTCGACGCTTGCTCACCCGTCGTCTCGCCCGAGGTGACGAACTGGCATTGCACGGTTACTTTCATTGCGATGAAGCGTCCACTCCCACTACGCCACAAGACTGGTTCATGCGCAGGATCTACACCCACGAAGGCGAGTTTTACAGCCTGTCTCAAGAAGCCGCCCTCGCCCGCCTGCGCGCCGGCATCGAAATATTCCACCGTTATCACTGGCCGCTGGAGGGCTTCGTCGCCCCGGCCTGGTTGATGAGCGAAGGGACGCGCCAGGCCTTGCGCCAGTTACCCCTGCGTTACACCAGCGATCCACAGCATCTGTATTGTCTGCCGGACTTCACCGCCGTTGATGCGCCAGGCCTGGTCTGGAGTGCGCGCAGTGCCTGGCGCCGGGGGGTGTCGAAGCTGGTCAGCGATCAACGCGAACAACGCTGGCGGCAAGCACCGGTGATTCGTCTTGGCTTGCACCCGGTCGATATGCGCCATGGGTTCTCGCGCACTTACTGGCTGCAAACCCTCAAGCGCTTGCTCGATGAGGGACGTGTGCCGATGACCAAGGCACGCTGGCTGGCGCTGCAAAGCGACCGTATCGGTCGCGCCGCATGAGTCGCGGGATTCTGCTGTTCGTCGCGCTGCTCGCTGCGGTGCTGATTCCGTCGCTGCTGGGCGGTAACGAAACCTGGTATCGGCTGCGAAGCTTTCCGCTGACATGGTTGCTGATCATGTTCGGCATGATCCTGCTGTGCTGGGTGCTGAACACGATGCGCTTGCGCCTGCTGCTAGGGGATCAGCGCGACAAGGTGGGCCCGCTAAAAAGTCTCGGTGTGGTGATGGCCGCCGAGTTCGCTTATTGCGCCACACCGGGTGGCAGCGGCGGTCCGCTGACGATCATGGCGCTGCTGGCGCGCAATGGCGTGCGTCCGGCCAGGGGCAGCGCCGTGTTTGCCATGGATCAGCTGAGCGATTTGCTGTTTTTTCTTTGTGCGCTGAGCGGAATCCTGATTTATGCGTTGTTCCAGCACCTCAGCCAACGCATGGAATGGCTGCTGACCGTCAGCGCCATTTCGATGTTCGGCGGGTTGTTGAGTTGCGTGGTGGTCGCCCGCTACCATCGAATGCTGATTCGTCTGAGCGGTCGGTTGCTCGCTCGCCTGAATGTCAAAACCACCACGCGCCTGCGCTGGGCGCGAAAACTCCTGCACTTTCTGGCGGCGTTCACGGACACATTGAAGCTGCCCTTTCAGACGCTCATTACAGTGTTTGCCCTGACTTGCCTGCATTGGATCTTGCGCTATAGCGTGCTGTATCTGGCATTGCGTGGGCTTGGGGCGGATTTGCAGTGGGCCTGGAGCTTTCTGATCCAGATGCTTTCGCTGAGCGCGGGGCAATTCAGCCTGTTGCCGGGCGGTGCCGGGGCGGCGGAGTTGACGTCGGCGGCGCTGCTGGCGCCGATGGTGGGGAAATCCACCGCGGCGGCGGCGATTCTGATCTGGCGAGCGGTGACTTATTACTTTTATCTGGTAGTCGGCGGGCCGGTATTTTTACTGATGCTTGGGCGGCCGCTGCTGAAGAAGTTGATGAAATTCAAACAGGCCTAAAAGATCGCAGCCTGCGGCAGCTCCTACATGGATCGCGTACCCCTGTAGGAGCTGCCGCAGGCTGCGATCTTTTTAGGCCTCCCCGATTTCTTCGTCGGACTCCGGATTCAACTGCTCCCACAACTCGGCCGCACCGGGAAACTCCGTCCCGTCTTCTGGACTCATGTCATCCGGGTCGTAACGACTCAAACACCCTTCGCCCAACGTGGCGGGAGCCTTGGATGTAGCTTTGTCGAGTGGATCGGCCATGACCATGTCCTCAGTGCAGAAACGGCGAAGGGCCTGAAGCGATTGAACGCCCAGGCCCTTCGAATTTCAACTGTGTTGTATGGCTGTCAGAACACGACGGTTTTGTTGCCGTGCACCAGCACCCGATCTTCCAGGTGATAACGCAGACCACGGGCCAGCACCATCTTCTCGACGTCCCGACCGAAACGCACCATGTCGTCGATGCTGTCACTGTGGCTGACGCGAACGACGTCCTGTTCGATGATCGGACCGGCATCCAGCTCTTCAGTCACGTAGTGGCAAGTAGCGCCAATCAACTTCACGCCACGCATCGATGCCTGGTGATACGGCTTGGCACCGACGAACGACGGCAGGAAGCTGTGGTGAATGTTGATGACCTTGTGAGCATATTCGCGGCACAACTCGGGCGGCAGGATTTGCATGTAGCGGGCAAGTACGACCACTTCGGCATCGTGCTGTTTGACCAGGCGCGAGACTTCGGCGAATGCCGGCTCTTTATCCTGCGGATTGACCGGTACGTGGTAATACGGAATCCCGTGCCACTCGACCATGCTGCGCAAGTCGTCATGGTTGGAGATCACGCAGGAAATTTCGCAATCCAGCTCATCACTGTGCCAGCGGTGCAACAAGTCGGCGAGGCAATGAGACTCGCGACTGGCCATCAGTACCACGCGCTTTTTCTGCTCGGTATCGGTGATGCGCCAGTTCATCGAGAACTCTTCGGCAATCGGTGCAAACGCTTCGCGAAAGGCATCGATACCGAAGGGCAGCGAATCGGCACGAATTTCGTGACGCATGAAGAACCAGCCACTGAGATTGTCCGAGTGATGGCTCGCTTCAGTGATCCAGCCGTTATGTGACGCCAGAAAGTTACTGACTTTAGCAACGATGCCGACGCGGTCCGGGCAAGCAATCACCAGCCGAAAAGTGCGCATGAGGGTCAAACTCCAGAACTTCGCAAAGGCGGCCATTCTAGCGATTGCGCAGCAAAACTGCAGTATTGATGACGTTTTGCCCGACACAAAGGTAAGCGGCACAGGTTCTGGCAGCACCTGCAACCCGCGCGATGGTGTTCCTGTTGCCAATCTTCAAGTGCCCAATTGTGAATATTCGTGATGACTGCATCACACTATTTAACTACACCGGCAATTTATGCCCTATTCACCGTAACTAATTTAAATAAAACTCCGGTTATATGTTTACTTGGTGAAACACCCTGACTATTATTGCCGCACTGTCACCTGCCATCCAGCGCCCCAACATAAGGTAGTCCTCATGTCCTTGATCAACGAATACCGCGCCACCGAAGAAGCTATCAAAGAGCTGCAAGCCCGTTTGAAGAACCTGTCCCAAGACGACAAACTGCAAACCGAGCTGGAATTCGAAGGCAAACTGCGCACCCTGATGGGCGAGTACTCCAAGTCTCTGCGTGACATCATTGCGCTATTGGATCCAGAGTCCAAAACCAAAGCACCACGCGGCGGCGCAGTAAAAACTACTGGCACCAAGCGTGCTCGCAAAGTTAAACAATACAAAAACCCGCACAACGGCGAAGTCATCGAAACCAAAGGTGGCAACCACAAAACTCTGAAAGAGTGGAAAGCCAAGTGGGGCGGTGACGTGGTTGAAGGCTGGGCTACCCTGCTGGGCTAAGCCGTAGCGCTTGTCGCAGACTCATCCGCGACAAAAAAGAACGCCAGCATCTGCTGGCGTTTTTTTATGCCCGGGATTCAGCACCCGAACATTTTCGATTTCAAAGATTCAAACGTTTGCGTAATCCTTCGACATAATTCTGCCATTCATTCAGCACCTCTCGCTGAAACGATGTAGCCGTAATACTCCATTGGGCGGCGGCCTCTACAAAAGTTTCCAGCGTATTTGGCGCCCCCCACTCGGGTGCTGACAAACGTTGCTGACAGAATATTCTCCAGCGTTCTTGCTCTTCGAAACTCAACGTATCGGGGAAGTTGCGTGCGCGATATCGAAACAATAATTCAGGCAATCGTTCATCATCGAAAGGCCATTGTTGTTGCGCTAATTGAGCCGGGTCGGCAGACCTGACTTGCTCACATAGACGCCGATCCCGATCACCGATAAAACCATCGTATAACTGTTGCTCAGGGTCTTGGCTCGAGGTGAAATCTTCGCTGGCGTAAATCGCCTGAACTTTATCTCGCCAAACTGTTTGTGCGTCACTTAGCCGCAGCGCACGCTCTTGGTAGAGCGACATATCCAGCCCCAAACGTTGCTGATCTTCAGAGCGAAGTACCGACAACGGCGCCACCACCGGACATTTATTGATGTGGATAAGTTTGAGCGGCACCGGCAACTCGCCCTCGGCCAAGTCATCGCGGCGGGTATACAGCCGTTGGCGTAAGGTGTCGGCATCAAGATCGAGCAAGCCCTGAGGGTCCAGGTGCAGGTCACAGACAATCAAGGCGTTCTTGTTGCGCGGGTGCCAGGCCAGGGGCAGCACCACACCGACATAATTGCGCGCCGCTGAAAAGCGCCCGGAGATGTGCACCATCGGCTGCAGCAGCCGAATCTGATCCATCACCTTTTGTTTACCGCGCAACTGAAACAACCAGTCATACAACTTCGGCTGCTTTTCCCGGATCAGACGCGCCAGGGCGATGGTGGCGCGAACGTCCGATAGCGCTTCGTGAGCATTTCCGTGATCGATGCCATTGACGGCGGTCAGGCGTTCGAGTTTGAGCGTTATCCGCCCCTCGTCGTCCGTCGGCCAAACGATGCCGTCAGGGCGCAAGGCATAGGCTGCACGCACCACATCGATCAGGTCCCAGCGGCTATTTCCGCCCTGCCACTCGCGCGCATAAGGGTCGAAAAAGTTTCGGTAAAGACTGTAACGGGTCATCTCGTCGTCGAAACGCAGCGTGTTGTACCCCGCCCCACACGTGCCGGGCGCAGCGAGTTGAGCATGCACCCGGGTCATGAAATCGGCTTCGCTCAAGCCTTGCTCGGCCAGTCGACCGGGCGTAATACCCGTGATCACGCAGGCTGCCGGATGGGGCAGGATGTCTTCACTGGGCTGGCAGTAAAGGTTGACCGGCTCGTCTATTTCATTGAGATCGAAGTCAGTGCGAATCCCCGCCATTTGCAGCGGGCGGTCGCAACGGGGGTTGATGCCAGTGGTTTCATAGTCGTACCAGAAGATAGAGGTCACGGGCTATTCCTGAACTGAAGATCGGCGAAGTCTAGGCGTTCACATCCCGCCCCGGCCAGTAATCTCGTCATTCAATCACCTCTGGCCACTTACCGTGCAATACATAGTTATGTCGTTTTGCCCCGAGAGGCTGCTAGCATCGGACGGACATCGAATCCCGAACAGGCCACATCAAGGTTGCCCATGCTCGAGACCACAGCACTGCCAAGGAAAGCGACGCTGTCCGCGCCACTGGATACGCGGTATCAAGTCGAAACGCCGGAAGGCATCGACCTGCCACTGCGCCCGGCCGGGTTGATGGTTCGTGCGCTGGCGTTCTCCATCGATCTCGGGCTGCGCGGGTTGATCGTGGGCCTGCTGTTTATTGTCCTGGCGTTCCTCGGGAAACTCGGTGCAGGGCTCGGCTCGATTCTGTTGTTCGTGGTGAGCTGGTGGTACATGGTGCTGTTCGAAGTGCTCAATCAGGGGCGTTCGCCCGGCAAGCAGTGGATGGGCCTGCGAGTGGTACAGGACGATGGCACGCCGATCGGCTGGTCTGCTTCGCTGCTGCGCAACCTGCTGCGATTTGTCGACATGCTGCCGTTCGGCTATTTCCTCGGGGCCATCAGTTGCCTGCAACATCCTACCTTCAAGCGCCTCGGCGATCTGGCTGCCGGCACGCTGGTGATCTACCGCGAACAATCGCTTGCCCGACCGCAACTGCCTGACATCCAGCCCCGGCGCCCGGCCTTTGCGCTGACGCTGACCGAACAACGCGCCATCCTCGGGTTTGCCGAGCGTCAGGGTGAACTCTCTGAAGCACGGGTCAAAGAGCTGGCGGCCATACTCGCGCAACCGTTGCAGGTGTCGGCGCCAGGGGCCGTGGACGAACTCAATGGCATCGCCCGCGGCTTGTTGGGCCCGACATGAAGCAAAGCCTTTTCGAAACTCGCCACAAGGCCGAATGGGAGCAATTTACCCTCGTGCTTGAACAGCTGGAGCAAGGCAAGGAAGCCGAACGAGTCGCCCGTTTTCCAAGCGATTATCGTCGTCTCTGCCAACACCTGGCGCTGGCCCAGGAACGTGGTTACAGCAGTTTTCTGATCGACTCATTGCAGCAACAGGTCCTGCGCGGACATCAACAGCTTTATCGCCACCGCAGTCGATTGGGTGCCAACGTGCTGAGCTTCATCCTGGCTGACTTCCCGCGACTGGTGCGCGAACAGTGGCGCTTCGTGCTCGCCGCCGGCCTGATGTTTTTTGGCAGCCTGATCGGCATCGCACTGCTGGTGTATCTGTTCCCCGACCTGGTCTACAACCTGATCCCGGCCGAGCAGGTCAGCGAGATGCAAGGCATGTACGACCCCGTCGCCGGTCATTTGGGCCGCTCTGCCGAACGGGCAGCCAGTGAAGACTGGGTGATGTTCGGTTACTACATCATGCACAACATCGGCATCGCCTTTCAGACCTTCGCCAGCGGTTTGCTGTTTGGCCTGGGCAGCGCGTTTTTCCTGTTCTTCAACGGTTTGATGATCGGCGCGGTGGCCGGGCACCTGACGCACATCGGCTACGGGCAAACCTTCTGGTCATTCGTGGTTGGCCACGGCGCCTTCGAACTGAGTGCTATCGCCCTGGCCGGTGCCGCCGGCCTGCAACTGGGTTGGGCATTGATCGCGCCGGGACGCCTGCCCCGCTCCGAAGCCCTGCGATTGGCGGCGCGAAAGAGCGTGCTGCTGATTTGCGGGGTCATGCTGTTTCTGCTGATTGCGGCGTTTATCGAAGCTTACTGGTCGTCCACGATCGGCGTCGCGCCAATGACCAAATACCTGGTCGGTGCAGCCCTCTGGTTGTTGGTGGCGGTTTATCTGCTGTTTGCCGGACGGACCCGCCATGCGCCTGAGTGACGCCACGGTTGTCATCCGCCCGCGCACCACCTGGGAAGCCATGGACCTGGGCGTCCTGCTGAGCCAGCGACACCGGCGTCTGCTGATGACCAGTTGGGCCATCGTGACCTTGCCGATTTTCGCCCTGCTCAGTTGGGTGCTGTGGGATTCGCCCTCCCTCGCCGTGTTCATTTTCTGGTGGCTGAAACCGGCGTTCGACCGCCTGCCGCTGTACATACTGTCCAAAGCCATGTTCGGCGAAACGCCCACGCTGAAGCAGGCGCTGCGCCAATTTCCGCGGCTGCTCCAACCGCAACTACTGGTGAGTCTGACCTGGCGGCGCCTGAGCCTGAGTCGCAGTTTCCTGATGCCGGTGGTGCAACTCGAAGGGCTGAGTGGGCAAGCGCGACAACAGCGCTTGCAGGTGCTATTGCAGCGCAACGCCGGTGCTGCGCGGTGGCTGACCATCATCGGCGTACACCTGGAAAGCGCGTTATGGATCGGCCTGATGGTGCTGTTCTATATGTTCTTGCCGCAACAGGTCGAACTCGACTGGAGCTGGCAGACCTTGATCACCGCCGCCACACAGGACTGGCGTTGGCTGGAACACCTGACCAATGCCTTTTACGCACTGGTGCTCATTGTCTGGGAACCGGTTTATGTCGCCTGCGGTTTCAGCCTTTATCTGAATCGGCGCACGGTGCTGGAGGCCTGGGATATCGAGCTGGTGTTCCGCCGCATGCGCCAACGCTTGACCAGCGCCGCCGTCCCCCTCCTGCTGGCAGCATTCCTGTTGATGCCGACAGCACAAACCGTGTGGGCCGCCGAGCCAGTCATTTCACCCGACAGCCCGCGTCTGCTGGACCAGCCGCTGACCAGTCAGGCGTCCCGGGACAGCATCAAGGCGATCCTCGATCAGCCTCCGTTCAAGAACAAGGAATCGGTCACGCGCTATCGGTTTGGCGAGGACAAACCAGCCGCCGACACGGCGGACGACGACAACGCCCCCGAATGGCTGGAGGCGCTGCTCAAGCTTCTGGACAACCAACGCTTCGGCGCAGCGGCCACGCTGATTGAAGTTGTGTTGTGGGGTGTCGTGATCGGTGCCATTGGTTTATTGATCTGGCATTACCGTGACGGGTTGCAAGCCTTCGTCAGCCTTCGTCCGGCCTTGAACAGCAAGGTCACGCGGCCGTTACCGCAACAGGCTTTCGGCCTGGACCTCAACCGCGAAACCCTGCCCGCCGACATCGCCGCCAGCGCCGAACGCCTCTGGCAAACCCACCCTCGCGAGGCCCTCGGGTTGCTCTATCGCGGTCTGCTCAGTCATTTGCTGCACGACTTCGACATGGCGTTGAAACCCGCCGACACCGAAGGCCAGGTCCTGGAGCGCATTGAACAATTGCAACAACCTGCCTTGCTGGCCTTCAGTAAAAACCTGACCGGGCACTGGCAGAACATGGCCTACGGGCATCGCCTGCCTCCCGCGCATTTGCAACAGGAACTCTGTGACGGCTGGCGAGCCCTGTTCGGCCCGGGAGCGTTGCGTTGAACCGGCAACGCTGGCTGGCGGTCGGCGTGTTCATTGCCGTGCTAGTGATCGCGCTGAGTGTTTATCTATACGTCAAGGCGACGCCCTATCAAGCAGACATCGATCACGGCCCCTCGCCCGAAGCCCAGGCCAACCCCTATCTCGCCGCCGAGCATTTCCTGCGCAAACAGGGCCTGTCGGTGAGCCACGCCAACAGCCTCGACATTCTGCCCACCCTGGAGCCGCACCAGCACAGTCTGTTATTGCTCGGGGACCGTTACAACATGACCCCGCGCCAGATCGATCAGCTGTTGAACTGGACCCGGGCCGGCGGGCGTCTTTTGTTTGTTGCCCAGTCGCTGTGGGATGAAAAGACTGGCCAAAGCAATGACCTGTTGCTCGACCGGGTGCAGCTGCACCAGTCGCTGAGCAAAGACCTCAAGGACCCGCCGCCCGCTATCGACGACGATCCTTACCCCAAGCTGACCAAGCTGTATCTGGAAGACGAAAACGCGCCGGCCTACGCAGGTTTTGATACCGCATTCCATCTCGAAGACCCGAAAAACCTCGCCCAGGCCTGGGCCAACAGCGGCAAGGCCACGCACATGATGCAGCTCAATCACGGGCTCGGTTCGATCACCGTGGTCACCGACGCCGACCTGTGGAAAACCCCGGCCATCGACCAGTACGACAACGCCTGGCTGCTCTGGTACCTGACCGCGGACACGAACGTGACCCTGCTGTTCAACACCGATCACGACAGTCTGCTGACCTTGCTCCTGCGTAATTTCCCTCAGGCGTTGGTCGCCCTCATCGCCCTGATCGGTCTTGGCTTCTGGCACGTCGGCGTGCGCCAGGGTCCGCTGCTGGAACCGTCCCCAAGGGCCCGCCGCCAACTTCAGGAACACCTGCGCGCCAGCGCCGATTTCATGTTGCGCCGCAACGGTCAGCAGTACCTGCTGCAAGCCTTGCAGCACGACATCTTGCGTCGTGTGCGGCGCCGTCATCCCGGTTTTGAACAACTCGGCGTTGCCGAACAATGGCTGGTGCTCGCACGCCTGACCGGCCAACCCACACGCGCTATCAGCCAGGCCATGAGCCCGCGACCGAAGCAGCGGCTGTCCAGCGCTGAATTCAGTCGCCAAGTCGCCCACCTGCAAACCTTGAGGAACGCCTTATGAGTGAACAGATCGAGCCCGGCGCACTGAGCCACGCCGCGCAGCAACGCCAGCGCGCCAGCCAGTTGGCCCAAGCAGTCAGAACTGAACTGCAAAAAGCCGTGATCGGCCAGAACACCGTGATCGACGACGTCCTCACCGCGCTGATCGCCGGTGGCCACGTACTGCTCGAAGGCGTGCCGGGTCTGGGCAAGACACTGTTGGTGCGCGCCCTCGCCCGCTGCTTCGGCGGCGAGTTCGCACGTATCCAGTTCACCCCGGACCTGATGCCCAGCGACGTCACCGGGCACGCCGTTTACGACCTGCAGACCGAGCAGTTCAAACTGCGCAAAGGTCCGTTGTTCACCAACCTTTTGCTGGCCGACGAGATCAACCGTGCCCCGGCGAAAACCCAGGCCGCGCTACTCGAAGCCATGCAGGAACGGCAAGTCACCCTCGAAGGCCGCGCTCTGCCCATCGTGCAACCGTTCATGGTGCTCGCCACGCAAAACCCTATCGAACAGGAAGGCACTTACCCACTGCCAGAAGCCGAGCTCGATCGCTTCATGCTCAAGGTGCGCATGGACTACCCCGACGCCGAGCAAGAACTGAACATGGTCCGCCAGGTCAGCCGCTCGACCCGGGCCGACATGCTCGACGTGCAACCCCTGCGCACCGTGTTGCAAGCCAAGGACGTGCTGGCCTTGCAGCGCATTGCCAGCGATCTGCCGCTGGACGATCAGGTGCTCGACTATGCCGTACGCCTGGCCCGCACCACCCGCAATTGGCCGGGCCTGATCCTCGGTGCCGGGCCTCGGGCCTCCATTGCCCTGGTGCGTTGCGCTCGGGCGCGAGCCTTGTTGCGCGGTGGCGAGTTTGTGATTCCGGATGACATCAAAGGCTGCGCATTGGCGGTGTTGCGTCACCGTGTGCGGATTGCGCCGGAGCTGGACATCGAAGGGCTGGACGTCGATCAAGTGCTCAAGCAACTGCTCGATCAAGTGCCGGCGCCAAGAGTGTGAACGCCGTGCTCGAGATTCGCGTCGATACCAGAAAAGATCGCAGCCTTCGGCAGCTCCTACGGGGGCCAGCGTTCGACGTAGGAGCTGCCGAAGGCTGCGATCTTTTCAACAGACCACACGGTGTCACGCCATGAAACCGTCCCGGCTTCTGCTGATCTGGCTCGCCTTGCTGCTGGCCATCGGCATCGTGCTGGGCGCAATGCGGGCGCTGGACATCCCGATTCCATCCAGCCTGCAAGCGATCAACTGGGGATTGCTGCTGGCGCTGCTGGCCTTGGCAGTACTCGACGGTGTCCGTCTCAAGCGCCTGCCCTCACCCCGCCTCCAGCGACAAATGCCCGGTAGTCTTGCACTCGGTCGATGGGGCGAAGTGCGACTGGAGATCGAGCATGATTTTGAACAACCACTGACCGTACAGATTTTCGACCATGTGCCGGAAGGCCTGAGCTTCGAAAACCTGCCACTGTCGGTCGACCTGCAACCCGGCCAGCACAGCCACATCGGTTATCGATTGCGCCCGCTCAAGCGCGGCCACTTCACCTTCGAACACTGCGAAATCAACCTGCCCAGCCCATTGGGCCTGTGGTCTGACAAACGCTTGCTCAACGTGGCCGACAACACCCGCGTCTACCCGGACTTCGCCCGCCTTTACGGCGGCCAATTACTGGCAGTGGACAACTGGCTGAGCCAACTCGGCGTCCGCCAGCGCCAGCGTCGCGGGTTGGGCCTTGAATTCCATCAATTAAGGGAATTCCGCGAAGGCGACAGCCTGCGCCAGATCGACTGGAAAGCCACCGCCCGCCAACGCACCCCCATCGCCCGTGAGTATCAGGACGAGCGCGACCAGCAGATCATCTTCATGCTCGATTGCGGCCGACGGATGCGCAGCCAGGACGGTGAACTGGCGCATTTCGATCACGCACTCAACGCCTGCCTGTTGCTCAGCTACATCGCCCTGCGCCAAGGCGATGCGGTAGGCCTGAGCACCTTCGCCAGCGACCGGCCGCATTACCTCGCTCCGGTAAAAGGCACTGAACAACTCAAGGTCCTGCTCAACGCTGTCTATGACCTCAATAGCACCCAACGCCCAGCCGATTATCAGGCCGCCGCCAACCAGTTACTGGCCCGACAAAAACGCCGGGCGCTGGTGGTGCTGGTGACTAACTTGCGGGATGAAGATGATGAAGAATTGCTCACCGCCGTCAAACGCCTGAGCAAACAGCATCGGGTGCTAGTGGCGAGTCTGCGCGAAGACTTGCTCGACAATCTGCGGCATGCGCCGGTGCAAACCTTGCCGGAGGCGTTGGCCTATTGCGGGATGGTGGATTACTTGAATGAACGGGCCGAACTCCATGAGCGGTTGAGTGCTCATGGCGTTCCGGTACTGGATGCTCGGCCCGGGGAGTTGGGGAGCCAACTTGTGACGCGCTATCTGGCCTGGAAAAAAGTGGGAGTGTTCTAGGCTCTGTACGAAAACTACCCGATCGCCGCTCGGCGACTTTTCGTACAAACCCCGGCGAGCGGCTCCCGCCATTCGGACAAAGACAACACCTGACCCCCTCCGGATTTTGCTCACAGATGTACGGTGTATGTTGGTCCTCAGCCTGAAGAATCAGGGCGTGGGTCGGTCATACGGGATGCCTAATGAAAACGACTGCTGTGGCGACAGCTCAAGCAGATTGGCAGCCTCGGCAAACCAACGAAAACTTCCGTCCCTTTTATTGCCACATTTAGCGACCCATGTCAGCCCTGTCATGCCCATCATCGACCGTTTTTCGCCCAGCGCCGGTGCCACGGTTACGCTCAGGTCGTTCGGCAATGTCCCCGCCCAGCCCAACCTCACAGGGATACCCATGAGTGGATTGCCGATTACTGAAGGGGCAATGCTGTACGAATAATCGTTAGCGCGACGTGGAAACGCCGTTTGTTCCCCCAGTTTTTTACCCGATTCGAGGTCTCGGTAAAAGACCACGCCCAGCCACGGGCTTGTCGGCAACGCGTCAACCTCCAGGGAAGCCGATGATGATTGCCCCGTGTAAGGGCTGTTTACCTCAGCCTTGACCTCAGCCGGGCCTGTGGTCTTCGGTTGATAGGCATAGGATGACCAGCCGTCCCCCCGAGTGGGCACGATCAACGCTTGCGCATCTTCCTTTCCTTTCCAGCTCACGGGAATATTCGCCACGGGGGCTTTTGTGTAAAACGAGCCCACTTGAACCCACACCCTGGCACTTTCATTCTCCGCCAGCACCGGTCTGATCGTCGCCTCACGCTGGCCGATGATTTCCAGCCGGTTGTGCCCCAGTGACATGGCCATCGATGTCGAGGACATAGCCAGTTGAGGCAACGTCAACTGCAGTGAGAAGTCGCCTGCATGCTGACTGTTACGGCAATCGAGCGACCATCGGGCCCCACCCGATAAGATCTCGACACCAGTGCCCACAGCAGGCTCGACGATCACGTTCAGTTGCTCAACCGGTATGCCGTTCCAGTCGAGTTCCATCGATAAACCGGACAGAGGCCCCAATGGATTGGGCAGGAATGAGAATGCATGCTTCGCCCCAAGGCACGGGTACGACGAAACAGCGGAAAGCACCGGGGTTGTATCCAGCGAGACGCGGCCCTCATCGGCAAGATTTCGGGAGATCAATCGGCCAGACAGCTCCAGGTCCTGACTGATCACCTCGAGAGCGCTCAGCTTCAACTCGAACCTGCCGCTCTTCGTTGTCCCCCCCGTGATCGTCCATTGCAGTCCGGTAGCGGTAAGCTTTTTTGGCACGCCAATGGGTGGGTCAAACGTCAGTCCCAGGTCCGGATCAGAATTCCGCCAGTCCAGCGTTACATCCTTGTCGAGCAACTGGCTGCCAGACTTGGGTGTAAGTGTCAGGGTAACGGTCTCGCCACGCCAGCAGACAAAACCGAGCGCTGCGGGTACGAGCGGGTTGCCGATCGTCCACTCAACCTCGGCCTTCCAGGGGTTCGTCCGCCAGGCCGTGAACGGGAATGTCTCTTCAAGCGGTTCGCCCTCCTCGCCGCGAACTTGGATTGTGGCGACAAGACACTGAGTGCCATCTAAAGTCGGCTGATAGGACAACTCCGTCCAGCCCCCTTGGCCGGTGAACGTCTTGACTAGACCGCCAGGCGTCTGCCATTCGACTTCCACGTTCTCCACACCCTCCCGGGTCTCAGGTTCCACAAGCTGCACCAGCACTTGCACGCGCTCAGCTTGATCGATTACCGGGGAGCGATTGGCCTGGCGCGTATCACCGACAATGTACCGGTTGAGCCCCAGCGACATCCGATTGGAGCTGGACGTGTCTTGCAACCGCTTTGCCGCCAACAGCAACTCAAACTCGCCGTCCTTCGTTGCCTGAGTGCAATCGAGTGTCCAGACGACCTCCCCACTTTGCCAATCAACAGTCGTATTCAGTGGCGGAGTCACGGTAACGCCCAGCGACTCGGCCGATTCACCGTTCCAGATCAACATCAACGGATAGTCCGGCAGCTCGCTGCCCGGCGACGCACTCACGCGGACGGTGAACACTCCCCCGCGGTGGGGATAGCCGGCCCTGCTACCCCAGGACGATTGTGCTCCGCCCTCAAAAGCCACCTGTGCAGTGTCGAATGGATCAGCCTTCAGCACTTTGACTTCCAGCGTTTCATTCAACTCGCCGGACGTGTAGTAAGGGCTATCGATCGCAATGTTGACCTGTTGCAGGCCGGTTACCGCAGGCGAGTATTCAACGTCGACACCACCGGAGCTGTCGGTGTGGGTGACTTTCGACTCACCTTCCAGCAACCAGACAACCCGACGATCCACAAGGGGGAGGTCGGTGTAAAACGATTTCACCGTGCCTGTCAGACGGACTGACTGCTTATTGATGATCGGATCGAAATCACCGTTTTTGGGGTCTGCCAATGCGACGCGGTGATCGCCGATCGACAGTTTCAAAGGATAAGGTTCTGCATCCCACCTGCTGACAATCATCAGTTCAAGCTCACGCACAGATGCAGTGTCCGAGATACTGAATAACCAAGGGCTTTCCAGCACCTGCAATTTATTCAGTTCGGGGTCAATGACCACATTTGGGTCAAGGTCCTCGTTTTCGTCAGCCATCAATAAGGCAACTTCGGAGCCTTTCCACGCGCCGCCAGCCGCCTCCTGGAACGTCAGCCTGTGCGATTCCCCGACGCCAGTGGCTCCCCGGCATACATAAACGGTTCCATCGGCGTGCGTCTGCTCATCGACCTGCACATGAAGCAGTTGCAAAGGTTCCAGTTGAATCCCGAAGCGCACACGGGTAAAGCTCATTCCGGCGGGCTCGCGTACGTCCGGAAAACCAAAAAGCACGGCAAGTGACTCGGTGCGGTCATCGGGCTGAAGGTCAACTACGTATTCGCGATACACGGGAATGAAATCCAGAGGATCCGCTACCGGCAGGATCTCGTACGGCGGGTCGTCTGACGCCACCACGGTCCCGACCGGCAGTTCCATGTTCTCTCCCCATACATCATCGTGGGCGATTCGGAAAAAGCCGTTTGCTCGCGTACTTTGATACAGAAAGCTCAATACATGAGTCACACCCTCGTTGCGCAGCACCGGCAATGGGAACTTTTGCTCGAGAGTTGCCTGAACGACCAGGCGCGCGACGTAGATCCGTCCCCCTTCATAATCGGGTTCCTCCAGGCTGGCAGCGTGGTGTGGGGGGGCACCCTTTTTCCACCCCTCAAACCAATCATCTTTGTCAAAACTGCCATTGACTATCAGGCTCTCGCCTTTCCTTACGGATTTCTTATTCATGATGATCAAGTCCTTGTATTCAACCAAAGTCGCCGACTGCGCAACCCACCGAAAACCCCTCACTGGAACTCACGGCGTCGTCTCCGGGGGGGGCGAGCAGCTTTTCCACCTCGCGTGCCAGATCCGGTCCGCCATCCCTGGCCAGATAGCGGACGGTCACAATGATGTCGTTCAGAGTCGCAAGCATTGACGCTTGTTCTTCCTTGCCATGCCGGGGGAAGCTCAACGTCCAATTCGACACCGCACCGGTACCTTCGAAGGGCAGGTAACGGTCGTCGGTCGCCATGACGACCATGCCGTTATCGTCCAGGCCGGTGGAAACGCAGATCTGTTGGCTGTTGCGCACGTTGATCTTGATATCCGGCCCCGCCGCGCTGTCCTTCACGCCGTGCATGAACTGCACCGCTGAAAACAGTGGTTTTGTCAACGTATGGCTGCCACGCTGCACCAGAGTCGCTCGCACGTCCTGATAAGGCCCCACCAATACTGGCAGCGAAACGCTGACCGAAATGATCTGCCGGCAGTAATGCCCCGGGTAATCGAAGTCGAACAGCTTTTGGGTGAGGTTAAAGTTCAGGCTGCCCGCCCCGTCGATGGGGTCAAATACCGTCAAGGCCTCCCGCCAATTGCCAAAGTCTTGGTCCGCCGCATGGACCGGATTATCGAACAGCTGTCGCAACGACACCGTCTTGACCAGCTCCAGCCGCCGTTCGTGTCGTTTGAGGTACTCGCTTTCCAGCAACAGCAAGTCCAGTTTCAGCGACTCGGCCGCCGTCAGGCCGTGGTACTTCTCCATCCACACTTCCGGGCGAATAAAGGACTTTGAGTCATAGTCGCCGGTTTCGTAGCGCAGGCAGGTTTCAACGGTCTGACACAGTGAGATCACCGCATCATGGGCCGGAAAATAAAGGTTCTTCATCTGGCCCAGCATCCAGGAGCTGAGTTCGACCGTGGTCAAGCGCTCCTGTTTGTAAAACGTGTAAAGCGCCTGAGCCTGGGCACTCGCGGTTTCGGTCTGGCGCAGGCTGGCCGTGGCCGCGCTGATGGAGTGGTCATGAGCCAGCAGTTGCTGATCCATCGCCTGCAGTTCAAGCCTGGCCTGCTGGCTGTTGAAGTTCCAGTCTTGCTGGCGACGCCGGTACTGTTCGGAGCTGGCCATGCGGTCGGCGTCCATGAGCAAGCCTTCCGAGATCACTTGCATCCCGTAACCTACAGCACGAAAGGGACTGCCAATCTGATGACCGCCATTGGCCAGACCGAAGACATTGGGAAATGTATCGACAATGGCGCCCACGCCGTTCAACGCGGAACCCGTGGCAGCAAATATTTTGCTAGCCAGTATTTGATCCATGACCTCGTATTCGACCACCGACACATTCTCGCGGGATAACTGCTCGAAATGCACCATGCGTGCCTGCACCTGCCCCCGGGTTTGCAACAACGCATTCCTGGCCTCTTGCAACTGGCTGATGGTTTCCTTCTGAACATTTTCGGCAAAGGCACCCAACTCGATCAAATGGCTCTGTTGCAATTCCTCCTGCTGGCCGCGATCACGCTGCTCCATATGAAGGCGCAATTGCTCGCCAAAACGCGCATGGGTTTCCACGGCACGCAAGGCCATTTCCAGCATCGTGCGGAACCGATACGGTGGCACCACCAGTTGCCCCCCCATCCGTCGTGCCAGACCATCGGTGCCGGCCGCTTGTGCCCGCAACAGTTCCCGAGGGTCCGCTGGCGGCGCGTAAAGGGGCAGGGACAACGGTTTGCCATCCAGCGTCAGGTAGTGACGCAGGTTGAACATTCGTTGACTGATTTCACGGTAAGTATTCAGCCACTCCTGGTTGAGCGGTGCCCGAAAGACGTTGACCCCCAGCATCTCCAGTCGGGGTCGGGTGGTCGTGCCCTGGGGCCAAGTGTCCGCCGACAGCACAAATGTTTGCTCGAACTCCCTCAATGTCTGACGTTCGCCCAGTTCGCTAATCAGATCTTCGATGGGTTGGGGCACCCAATCGTTGGCCGTACCAAACTCAGGGGCTTCGCCCATCAGCGACTGCGCACGCAAGTAATGCAATTGCGCCGCCGCCAGACTGTCGCGGGTCAACTGCCGGTACAACCAGTCGCCCCATTCGATCAGCGTACGCACATACCCCATGAACAAGGCAATCTGGTAATGCCTGGGTTTGCCATAGGCAATGGCGTCCGGGTCATTGGGCAAGGCCAGTTCATGGGCAATGTCGCCCGGCAGGTTGAGCGGCCGGCAGCGCCAATAGTCGGGGGCGTCCGGCACACCGGGTTCGATGTCCGTAAAAGACTGCGCCTTCAATTGCGGATCGAACAGGTAATGACTCCAGCGCTGAGCCTCAAGAAAACGCCCTTCATCGCGCAGGCGATGGGTGACCAGGTGCACCAGGTGAAAAAACAACTCCCAGAAGTACAGCCCATTGCTGCCGTCGAAGGGGCCATTGATTTCCACGGCACCACCGGGCAGCGCGGGTTCTGGCAAATGCTGGGTCGTCCAGTCCAGTACCGCCGCCACGGAAATATCTGCCCGGGCCACCAGTTGCGGGCCAATCAGCGTATTCAGTCGGGTGTAACGGAATTTTTGCCCGGCGATCGCATTATTGAAGTCCAGAAACTGCGCCGCCGAGTCGGTGCTTCGATGGAGTTTTGGCACCACATACGTTTGCGGTAATGAGGACAGCTTCACATCGAAAGCGTTGCGACCGTGCCCCTCGGCCCCAAACACAAAAGGAATCGCCTTATTGATGGGTAATTCACCACCACCGCGTTCTATTTTCATCCACGGTGTGCGCAGATTTCCGTCGATATTGAGCTTGCCTGTCCATGGTGCCGGGTCTACTTCTGTCGCGGTGGTGAATTCAAGTTTGAACGTCGCCTCCACGCCGCCAAGGTTCTTGTCGCAGGTCCCCCGCACCCGCAGGACGTCCTTCAGCGTGCCGGCTACCAACTCGCGCGCAATGGTCACCTCCAGCTTGAGGTGCTCATTCAGGTCTCCCGACTCGTTGGTTGTACTGTCCACCGTCAACGAAATGCGCTCCTGCGGCATGACGGAGAACTGCAACGTATCGCGGTCCTTGAACCGTACGTGCGCCAACTCCAACAGGGCGGCCATTTCGTTCGGCCGCTTGCGAAACAGCGTGTCACGGATCTCGTAGATGGAAGGCTTGCCGTCGTCATCCTCGTCCATCGATGAGAGGCCGGTGAAACACACCGCCAGTTTGTCATCCGCGCCGCGTTGCTCGGCAAACACCACCGCTACCAGACGCCCCGTTAACGGTTCAAAGTCCTTGTCGTACTGCGACTGGTGCAAAGTCACCGGAGCGGACCATTGCCCGCTGATTGTCACGAAAGACGCCAGCACGTCCAGCCGCGCCGGCTCCACCTGCTGACCTTCATCGTTAGTCAGCGCCTCGGCCCAGGTGGCCCAGACCACGGACAAACGTCCCCTCCAGAACACTGGACGAATATCCAGCATCGTTTCAGTCAACGGAATATCGATCGATTGCCACTCGCCCCAGGCCGTCGGGTTGACATAGTTCGGGTTTGCAGAGACATCGATCCGCGCCTTACGCCAGAAATACCGGTAAGGCGGAGTGCGCTCCCTGCCGATGAAATAATACGTGGCGTCCTTGAAGTCGCTGCGGTCGATATAACCGCTGAGCACCTCCATGTCACAGGTTTCCTGGAAGGCTCGCAAATACTCCTTGATCGCACTGTGCACGGAATCTTCGGTGAGCCGCGTCTGGTTCAGGTTGCTTTCAAGGGTTTTGAACAAACTCGTCCGTTTGATCCGCAACGAGGGATCGATAAAATTTTCCGGGTAATCCTCGACCATTTGATTGGCGGCCCAGATATCAAAGCGACTT
Organism: Pseudomonas sp. ACM7; assembly: GCF_004136015.1. NCBI lineage: Bacteria > Pseudomonadati > Pseudomonadota > Gammaproteobacteria > Pseudomonadales > Pseudomonadaceae > Pseudomonas > Pseudomonas sp. ACM7. The sequence continues at coordinate 1,235,633 of NZ_CP024866.1, forward strand.
TGGATGTTCTGCCAGTACTCCACATCTTCAGGGTCGAAACGCGCCTCGGAATAACCCGGTTCCATGCCGTTGTATACGCTGTTGATGTACTGCTGGACGCTGGCGATCGCCTGCGCCACATGAGTGGTCCGAGGCTCGGCACTGACCTGCGGGTCGACGAACAACAGCTCGTACAAATCGTCCCGGGTCACCGGTTTTACGCCACCCGGTTGTGTAATCAGTCGTGTATTGCGCGCGAGGCTGGCGACGGCGTCGAGCAATGACTGAGCCATTGGGCCCTGGTTGGACATCGACATGTTGGACTCCCATCCTGTTAACTCAATGCCTCAGCCCGACAACGGGCGCAGGGGCAACCGTGGTTTACCGAACGCCAGGGCCTGGTGGCCCCGGCGAGACATTCAGCTCGCGGCAGGTTTTCTCAACGTGCCCGGCAAAAATAAAAGCTCGCTCACTTGCGAGCAATTGAGTGCCAACTGGAAATCGCCATCGCGCACATCGGCGCAATCGATGAGCCAGGACAACGGTTCGCCCGGTTTAAACGCTTCGGTAGCGGCAAGCCTTGGCGTGAACGTTATGCCCATTGCGGCGGCGCTATGGACGGCACTCCAGCCGACAACGGCGGTCGCCTTTTCCCTTTCGGGCAGCGCACTCACCGGCTCGATCTCCAGCCGGTAGCGACTGTTTCTCAGCAAGGGCAGCGTGTCGTTCACCTGTTCTACGGGGTGTTCGACGCCGTCCTCCAGCCTGAAGAGCTTGACGTCCCATATGAAAGCCGCCTCGACGGTCAGGTTGAAAACCTTCCCGGAGTCCTGGTCTTCCGGTTGTGCCGTTACCTTGTACGTCCCTTCGTTACTGACCTTGAATGGGAACGTCGAGCGCCCGGCCGAATCGGTTTCGATCGTAATGCTTTGGGGGGCGGCCCCTTTTTTCGAGCTCGATTCAATGCTCCATCTGACCGGATACTTCGTGATCGGACGAGCACCGTCCGAGAGGCTGTCCTTGAGCTCGATCCAGAGCATGCTCGGCTCACGCGCCCCCGCGACAGGCGCCCTATAGTCGGTGGACCAGTCCGTAATCAACACATCCTCAGCCACGAAGATCTCTATACGTTCCTGCAGACCGAGCGTGCCGACTTCCGCCGTCACCTCCGATTCACCTGCGCTGTCCAACCTGGACGTCCAGACAGCACGACCGTGTTCATCGGTCTTCGCGGTTCCCACATTGATTCCCACACTCCATCGAACGTCGTAGCCCGCATACCCTTCACCGTCTAACCCGATCACATCACATACCAACCGCAACGACCGGCCAGACACGGCTGCCGAATCGATATAAAAGGCTTTGATGCGGGGCTCATCGACAAATCTGATGTCGGTGAACACTGCGGCCTCCCCGCTGAGCGCATGGCGGGCAATGACTCTCTCCGCCCCCGGCTGCCGGCTCGTCAAGTACACTCTGGCGATACCCTCGCTGTTGGTGAAGGTTTCTTCCGGACTGATCGTGCCCAACATCGAGGACCAGGAAATCGGCTTGCCGATGGCCAGGTTTCCATATTCATCGATGACCCGCACCGAAACCCTGGCGGTGTCTTTTCCATCGGCCAGCAATTCGCGATCCGGCACGACCTCTTTACTGAACGTCTCAAAGTACAGAGCATCACCGCAATCAATCACTACGGTGCCCGCATGGACCTCTTCACGCATGTCCAGCCTATACGACACATGAGCAGCGCCCATTTCACTGTCGGCCAGCAATCGGGTCGACGTCTTGCCCTCATGGTCGGTACGGGTGGCGTAATCCAACAGCACCCCGACTCCGCTGTGGCTCCAGTACACATCGACATACTTCATCAACTCACCGGCGAAGTTGCGCAGGACCAGAGTGAAGGTCGCCATTTCACCCGGCACATTGGCCACCAGTTTTTTGTTGTCCACCTGGCAACGTACATCAAGGCTTTGGCCGAACTCGCCAAGGGGCTCGTCCTGTCCGTCCACAGACGCCCGCGACAGGCTTTCCAGCGCACGCTCTGCGGCCTCGCGATAGGCTTCGTCGCTGCTTTTAGGCGTCAAACGTCCCAACGTCAGCAACGTTGTGAACCCCATGCCTGTCAGCTCCTCGCCTTCCAGTAATCGCAACAGCAACGCCAGTTGCGGCAGGTTGCGGATCAGCGGTTTGGGTGCCTCGGATCCGTCCTGCGCAGGCGGGTTGACATGGGCGGCGCACTCCAGAACGTCTCTGATGCCACAGCCGAAAAAGTCGGCCAACTTCCCGGCCGCCGCATCACGTACCAGGCTCAGGGCATCCTCGGAGAGGTCCTCGGGCAGTTGATTGACCATTTTCAAGTAGTCGAGCAGTTTCTCAGCCGGTTGCCTGGCCAGTTTCACGGCCCGACCGTACAGAGTCAGATAGAAGATGGTTCTGAGTGACAGCTCGCTTCTGTCCTCCACGCCGAACCAGGTCGATTGTCCACCTTCCAGGTACTGCACCAACATCGCCGAACTGAGCTTGATCTCGCGGGCCACGCTACTGCGCCGGCTCAATTCGACGAGCAACCGCAAAAACTCCCGTCGCTCGGACTCCTCAGGTTCAGGGGGCTCAACCGGCTCCTCGGCGGCTTCCGCCGGCAGGCCTGCGGGAATGGCCTTGATCGCCTGGTCAAGGAGTTGATAGACATTACCGCCCGACCAGTCGATAACCGGCAATACCAGGTCCGAAGACAACTCCAGATACACCGCAAAACTTTCCTGCACCACCGTGCGCTGTCCCGTCCGGGTCTTTAATACCGCCGTCAGGATGGTGTCTTCTACCCAGGGCATGCTCTCTAACGGAACGCCGGCGGCCTTCACTGCCGCATTGATTTCCACACTGGCGCGGTCCCGGTAACTGTTTTCGGACTCCCCGCTCCGGCCGATTATCAGCCCGGCACCGTCCACCAACTCTGCAAGCAGCTGCATCCAGCCTCGAAGGGGCTTGTCGGGTGGTACCCCTGCGTCCAGCAGTAGCACTTCGCTCATGCGTACCGGTTGCAGCTGGGTATTCAATTGCTCCAGCAACTTGAGTTCCGCATCGGCCGCCGCCACCGGCACCTGCACCGGCTGCACATGCTGCATCAGCCACATTGCGCTCAACTGTTCGTGCCGGCTCCAAAACACTGCCGTAAGCGCTGCATGGATAACACTCAACGTATCGGTCTGCGTCGTGAGTCTGTGCAGGGCAACCTGCGTAGGCCCCGCCAGTTGAGCGAGCCAACCATCGTTTTCGGTATCCAGAAAATTCAGCAGCGCCACCCCTTCCAACGGGCTGATGCCAAACAAGCGAGGCAGTCGATAAAAACTCGATAGCACCGAGAGGCTGCGCTTGAGCTTCATGGCCGACGCGCCGGCCTCCGGGTCATGGGCAATCGCAATCAACACGGCCAGATACCGGTAAGTGCTGAAGGTAATGCCCAGGGCCGCACAAATGTGATCGGCGGTACGTTGATCTTCGTCGTTTTGCGGGACCACGGAGAACTCGACGTCATCGATCTGCAGTGGCTTGAGGAACAACGATTGCGCGTTGTAAATACGGTCGAACTGCGAGAGTTCCTTGCCCCGCCCATACACCGAAACAACGTCCAGAAAGGCCGCACACTCTTCCGCCGTACAGCCGTAATCGCCTCGCAACTCTTGAAACAGGCCAATAGAGCGCATCGTGTCATCAGTGATCCAGATGACTTTGACGCGCGCCGATCCTCCACGGTTTTCGGCGTTGATTGACGCAATGATCAATTGGTCAGTCTCGTAGGCCGCCAGACCCAGCCAGCGATCCAGGCGCACCTTGCGATTGATGCGGTCAAAACGATGCTGGTTGCTGCTGTCCAGATTCCGGAGCCTGAAATTCACTGCGTTGCCGTTGCTCACCCTTTGCAGAGAGATCGGCTCTCCCTGGCCACCATTGACATACACCGATCCGAAATCGACCGGGGTGGTCGGTGCGGCAGGATTCGTTTCGTCGATCGGCTTGAGCGGGTCTCGCCCCCTGAGCAGGGCCGGGGCATTGGGAGACAACACAGGGGCAAACGAGCCAATGGAAAACAGCGCCTCCACCCCGGTCTGATCAAGCTGCGTGGCCCGGCTGAACGCATCGAGGTCCAGCAATTCCTGATAGCGTTCACAGTTGAAGTTGTCCCGAAAAAAGTCCTCGATCGGAGTATTCGATGGCTCAACGACATGCCGGGTTCGCGGGTTGACCCAGGGCAGCGCCGGTCTTTTATCACCGAGGGAGGACGAGGCGGGCGTGCGCCCAGGCTCGGTCAACAGCGCCTGCTGTCCGGGTGCCAGGCCTGACGTCATGCGCAAGGCAATATCGGAATTGGCACCACGGGCACCCGTTTCCTTGAAGTACGGATACTGCAAGTCAGTCAGGCGCACGATATCGCCCAGCAGGTTGGACGTCCTGCGAGCCTTGACGGCATGTTCAATGGTTTGCCAGGAGCGGTCGAAAGGTAGTGTGTTGGGGTAGCGCGCGGTGATCAGCAAACCGTCGATGTCCAACGGGACCTGCTTGTTGGCTTCGATGTTGGCCATCAACACCTCGGTCACGATACTGATCGCCGGTTCCACACGATTGACCGCGCCCTCGTCGATCAAAAGAGCCCACAGATCGGGACGTCGCACGTTCAGACCAATGCTTTGCCCTGGCGCCCCGCTGGGCTCAACATTGAGTAACGCCCATTGAATGATCGACATCAGGTACGCCACCGGGGAAACGCTCGATTCAATAGACCCGGCGGGGCTGCTGTTGGCCAGATCCGGCTTGAACAGATCGGCGAACGTCGGCCCGTCAACCAGCGCTCGCACGCCGGTACGCGGCCCGCGGCCGGCATCCTCGTGGCGCGTCAAACGCTGCTCGCGGAACTCACGCGCCAGGTACCGGGCCAGGCTGTAACTGCGCTGCAGCAACAGACGCCCCTCGTGCGCGGTGAGTTTGAACTCCTTGCACAGATCGGCGTGGCGTCGCTGCACCAGATCGAACACGTTACCGCCCTTGTCCATGAACGCCTGCAACGTGCCCAACCGGGCAATGCGCGCCTCATCGAAGAGATTAACCAGCAGTTGCTGGCTGGGACGAAGACTGGAACCTGTCATTGTCATGCTCCTTGATTGACCGATAGCGCCGAGCATCGGCCTGGGCGCTTGAAAAGCGCATACTGTGGGGAGATTCAATACCTGCATCGGAGCCGCGTCTACTGTCATAAATGACAGTAGACGCAACTATTTATCTAAATATTCACGCATCGACATGAACGCTCATTCAACCCGCGTTAACCACCCGCAGCCGGACGGGCACCGGCATCCAGTCAGACGGTGTCCCTGCTTTGGTTACATTCCCGGTAATGACAAACTGGCCAATTGGCAACGTACGTGTGACGACGATCGCCCAATGCCCCTGAGCGTCCGCCACACCCGTGCCGTAACCGGTATTACCGTCACCGTCCTTGCGCAGGTTCACGGTCGCCCCCGGCAATGCGATGCCGCGGATCAATGGGCGAGGGGGGACTTGAGCGTTGCTCTGTGGGCTGAGTATGACCAGGGGTCTGATTGTGTTTGTCACGGTGACGTTGATCGGGCCGAAAAAGACTGAGAGCTGGCCGTCGATAAACTGTCGCGCCACAATCTGATGCGGTCCAACAGTCAGCACAGGCAGACGAACCGACCACATGCCCTGTGCATCCACGATGGCGCTGGCTTCGACCTGCGTCAGGTTGTTGTGTTTATGCACATCGATACGGGCACCCGGCATGCCAGTACCGCTGATCAGTGGCTGCACTTCGACTTGTTCGTTCATCTGCGGCCCGATAATGACGGGGCCTGGAAAATTGGCGGGTACCTGAACCACAGTCAACGCCTGATTCGACAGCCGCAAGGCCGACGACACATCATCCCGGAGCTGACGAACAGAACAGGTAAACGCCCCTACCGGCAACGCTGCCGTGAAACTGGCCGTCCAACGCCCCTCGCGGTCCACGAAACCACCGGCCAATTCGGTGAGGACGCCTGCTTTAAAAATCTGAACATACGCCCCTGGCACACCACTGCCCGACATCACCGGCTTGCGCCCCACGCGGTCACCTGGCTTTGGATAATCGATCGTCGGTGCCGTGAAGTCCCTGGGCAATTTCTCCACCATAAAACGCCCGCTTTCGACCCGCTCCGATACGACGCCCCCAGAGATTTGTTGCACCACGACCCGGCAAGCCCCCTCCGGCAACGTCTGCGAACTCTGTATCTCCCATCGCCCGTAGGCATCGGCAGTTGTGGACGCCAGCACCTGCGCAGGGTTGAAGCAGGAGGCAACGGTGATCGCCGCCCCCGGCGTGGCCAGCCCCCGGTAAAACGGTTGGGCGCCCACCCAGTCACCGGCGGCCGGTTCGTAAAGGGTCGGCCCGGCAGCGAGCAACGTCACGCTGGCGACACTCCAGTCCGACACCACGGCATTAAAGGTACTGAGTGCACGATACAAGTAAGGATCTGCCCCTCCCAGCACATGGGTCAATTTGCCAGACCAGTAACCCTGCGGATCCACCACAAAACTACCGATGACCTCCGTGTAACCATCCCGCGTCACGCTCACCGTATCGCCGGGATAACCCGCCCCGGACGCCACTACCCACGCTGGCGTGACGAATTCGCCCCCGCTCGGGCTTTCGATCACCGGCGCATTCGGCACGACGGTGAACACACGATTGATACTGGGCCGCATCCCGCCCCTGTAACTCTGCTCGGCCACCATTGTTGTCGAGCCCACAGTCGGCAGGTTGACAGTCCGGCGCCATTGGCCATTCGCGCCCACCGGAATGTCGGATGCAATCACCGTGTTGCCAATCTTCAGCGTGACCGACGCTCCGGGTATACCGGTGCCCACCACCTCGCTGCTGCGAGCAAACCGGGCATTGGCAGCGGGCGTGGTGATGACCGGCAACCCCACCTTGACGTTGAAGACTATCGCGGCACTGGGTTCGGATGGATACGTCCCGAACTGTTGCACGACATAGATAACCTGCTGCCCCTCTTTCTCGAACTCCTTGTCGAGCTCAACCGCCCAGGCACCCGTGGTCGATACGGTCGTTTGCCCCAACACCTTGTTGCTGCTCGTTGCGTCGAACACTTTGATCGTGCTGCCCGGGAAAGCGTTCGTGCCCCGGACGATGAGTTTGAAACCCACCTCGTTATTGTTCTGCGGGTAAGTAATGCCCGGCACCGGGGTTTTGACCGTGAAGGTGTGATCCTTCCAGGTGGATGCCTGTCCGCCAAACGTCGCTTCTACCTGAACGGTGATCGAGCCGGGAGACTTCAGCGTGGCGTTAAAACCCCAATACCCTGTCGTGGCGTTGGACTTGAACGCGTGGATCTGCGCGCCATCCTTGTAGCGCACGACGACATCGGCATTCGGCCAGGTGGTGCCGTTGAACTCTGTCGTTAGCTCCACGGGCGCGCTGCCGGGTTTGGTGACGAGCGACGGGTCAGGTTTGATGATCAGATTGGGCGCTGTTGCCGCAGTGGACCAGACGTTGTTCATCAACTGAAAGACAGTGACCACGTAAGTACCGGGGGCCAACTTGGCAGTAGCCCTGACGGTCCACGTACCGCCAGCGGCCACATTTGCTTGCCCCAGAAGGGCATGAGTGCTGCCGTTGAGCCGGACTTCGATCCTGGCAGCGGCCTGCCCCGTCCAGACGTTGCCTCGCCCGGTGAACGTAGGGATCTGTCCGCTCAGAGTGGGAGTATTGAGGATCGGCTCGGGCGTAATCATCGTCACTACTGCCGTGGTCCAACTCGCGTTCTTGATCCGACCACCGATGCCGTCAGTAACGCTCTGCTGTGCGTCGAACGTGTATGGAGAGTTACGTGGCAAGAGACCCATGATGTCCCTTGTCCAGCTTCCGCTTGAGGCATCGACATCCGGCAAGGTCGGCGCACTAGGCTGCCTGTAATGAATGTGGACCTTCGTATCCGCGCCCACAGCGTTATATGCCGTGCCTGACAAACGCACGGTGGTCTCGTTGGGGTACGTGACAGTGATTGGCGGTAACTGGGGGGGTCGGATGTTGAATCCGCGCGGAGCACCTCGCTGTGACTGTTTCCCGCTATGGTTTTGTAACGCAACCAGAGATTGGTTCCCCGGGTCCACAGTGACCTGAGCGGTCCAGTTCGCACTCGTCAACACGCCACTTTCGCCGACCTTCGTGGTTCCCAAATCCTTGAATATCTCGACCTTGGCGCCGAGAAGCCCCTGGTTACCGGAAAGGGTGAACGTCTGGTTCTGTTGGCTACCGGAAGCAGGGGCGGCGATGACTGGAGTGCCCAGTACACGAAAGGTCAGTGGGTCGGAAAAAGTGTATGAGCCTCCCAAAAGATACCGGGATCGCACAGTTATAACGCCACTAGGCAGACGCGGCGTTTCTTTGGCAGCAGCTTCCCAGAGTTTGGTCTCTTGGTCCGGCTCCGCAACGACGCTCACTACTTCGTTAAGGTCTTTCTGATTCACCACTGTGACGGGAAAAGTGAACAAGGAGCTTGTCCGGCCCTTGAAGACGATCTTATCGCTGCGCACAACTTCATTCGACGTGGGTGAGGTGAATACAAGACCCGAAACCCATAGAACAACCCTTTCAGAGTAAACAGGCGGGTAAGTGCCGAAAGACATCTGCGCAATAATCCCGTTGCCCGGGGTCTGGGGTATATATTGGTTCAGCTCGACTTCCCAGGTACCTAAGCTAGATACGTCGACAAAATCGCTCAAGACAACGTTCAGATTATCGGACCGGACGATTCTAATCTTCGCGCCTGGTGCCCCCTCTCCTTTGACTCGCAGAGGATTCATTACCGACTGAAGGCTCAACGGCTCCGTGATGCGTACGGGCTTTCCTGCCCAGCACTCCCTCCGTAAGCGCTCACGGGGATAACCACTCCTGAAACCTTCAAACAACAATGGCGTTGCGTGGGTGTAATCCAGACTCCCCGCAGAGGGAAAGTCGAATCGCAAACCGGCTAACAAAAGCAGCCCATCCACCTTGGCAACTTCTGAGCCAGCTGCCTTCAGAGACAGCCATACTTTATCCGGCAGAATCCCGCCTAAACTCCAGACAAAGTGGGGGTTGCGTCCTGTAAACGACATACTTTCGGGACCATGTAGTTGCATGCCAAAAATCTCGTCGTCCCCTTCGGAAGTCATCTCAGTGCGTTCTTCGTCTGCCATGAGGAAATTACCTATCAGCCTGGTAAGGAGAGTTGATTTCTTGACTCCTGTTCTACAACGCCTCCAACAGACCTTCAACCTGTAAAAACTGACAGTCCCGACGAACGGCAAGCCCCTTCGCCAACTCATTCGCAGTGATTCTTCAGCAGTCGGCGAGTGACTACACCGCCTTGCGTAACGGACTACAGATCCGCCAGAATCCGCCGGCTTGTGCGCCTTGGTATTGCCCCGTAACTTGATCCGCGTCGCTGCCAATCAGCGGCCGGGTTTAGTCGCCTGGGTAGGTATTGCGAAAGGTGCATAAGCGTCATCCAGTCGGGTATTCCCTATCCCCGCACTCGATGGTGGCTGTGCGCAGGGCGCCCTCGGGCGCGCCGGTTTTTTCGTAATCCTCCCGGTCGACTAACCTGCGTACAGCCGCCACCCCTCGTTTAGTCGCGAGACGGTGGTAGCCCCATTAGAGGATTTACGTTTATGTTCAAACCAACACCGAATCCCCCCGAAACCAACCCGGTTTCCCCCTACTCCACCCTCGATTCAAAAAAGCTCCACGCCGCTGCCGACAAGGCGCTGGACCATTACCTCAAACCCGACATCAACCACCTCCGCTCTTCCCAGGACCGCGCCATGAAAATGTTCACCGTTGTCCCCGATGCCAATCCCGAAGCCTTGACCATCGAGACCTACGAGGCCTTTTCGACCGTCAGCATTCTGCTGCTCGACCTGGCTGAAAGCCTGGACGACAGACCGCGTCACCTGGCGATGGCGATTTATCGGATGAGTGAGTTGGGGTTGATGCTGGTGGAGCGGTCACTGGCGAACGAGATGGCGATCAAGACGACGTAGCATTTCAGCCGTTGGTTCTTTGTTGTTTGCGCTGACGTCATCGCGAGCAAGCTCGCTCCCACAGGAGATCGTTGCTGGGCACAAATCTTGTGGATCAACACCGAGCCCCTGTGGGAGCGAGCTTGCTCGCGATGGCTATCGCCAAGATTGCGTAGATTTCAGGCAGAGGCAGGCAACGACTGAAAACTGAAGTATCGCTTCAAGGCGCTGATCAGTTGCCCATACTCCGGCGGGGCCCGTTGCAGGCTGAACCCGGCGTCATAGTGGTGAGGGGTCGTGTCTTCATGGCACCACAGGCAACACGCCTGAAGATCAATGACCTGCATGCAGCCATCGCTGGCAGGGATTTTCAGGCGCAAATCGAAATCGGCGCCGATCATCATCGGCAACTGACTGATCAGCATCAGCCCGTCTTCGGACACGTTGCCCAGAAAGCCGATGGGTTTGTCGGTGACGCTGTTGAACACTCTTAGAAAATACGGCAGTTGATGCCGCTCGATCCGGCGGTCAGTGAACATGCGCAAATGGCCCAGCAAGGCCCTTAAGCAGAGCCGCACTAATGCTTCGGAACGGGCCTGCTTCTTTTATACAGAGGCATGGGCGCGCTCTCCCCGATCCCGGTGCGACAGTCCATAAAGCTGCTGCCGCTTACTCCTGCCGATCACAGGTGTTGCGTCGATTAGAGGCAAGGCTCTAAATCGATCTATTCGACTATAGCTCACCACCGCCGGTGAGCCAGTCTTTGAACAACTACGGCAATCAGAACTGCGTCGGGCGCACGACCGCAGCCGCACTGCGCAGCGGGTAGTGGCCCAGCGACTGCAAGGTTTCCAGGCGGGCGCGGGCGCGGTAGGCGTATTCACTTTGCGGGTACGAGGCCATGATGAACTGGTAGGTTTGCGCCGCATCGACAAACAGTTTCTGCCGTTCCAGGCACAAGCCGCGCAACATCGACACCTCCGGCCACACATACGGCCGCGCGCGGCTGGCGCGTTCGACTTTGGACAGTTCGAGCGTTACTTGCTCGCAATTGCCACGGTCATAGGCGCTGTAGGCGTTATTCAAATGATGGTTCATCGACCAACGGGTGCAGCCCGTGACGCTGAGGGCACTGATGGCAAGGGCGGCAATGAGCACGAATCGCATGGGGGTTCTCCTGTCTTGAGCTCTGTATCGACCCGCTGGCGGAAATCTTCAGGGAACCCATATTGAAATAACGCTGCGCCAAAATCTGTACATAAAAAGCGCCGACCTGGGTCGGCGCTTGTTCACCGCGACTAAAACGCCGGATCAATCGACTGTGAATGCTCGATCGGGTGACCAGGCCGAAGCAAAACCATCACGCCGCTGACGTGCAGTAATGCTGTGCACACCTTTCAGCAATTTGGCCGACCCCTGCCAAGTGCCAGCAGCACTCACGGTCGAAATCAGCAGAGCACCGCCTGCGACTGCGACCTCAACAGTCGCGCCAGGCTCTCCACTGCCCGTGATATTGAACGGATCGGAAACCGTTGAACCCTCTACCGGTTGCACGATGACTGGAATGGAAATCTGAGTCTGTGTTGTCATCTTCATCTCCTTGGTGCGTCACCTGTTGACGACATCCAGAGAATACAAACACCTCCGCCTGCCAAACGTACCTGATAGAAATGACAGTTCAGACAAACGGCCGACGTAGCGCATTGTCGGACGCCTGCGCATCGCGACTTGCCTTCAACTCTGCAATCTGGCGCCCGAAAGAAAAACTGCCCCCACTCACGTTCAATAAAGAAAGCAATAAGTAGTGCAAACGAACAATGACTACACCCGCAGAGCATAGTAGCCTCACTCAGCGCTTGAACTCAGGAGTCTATGCATGTCCGTCCGTCGCACCAAAATCGTCGCTACCCTTGGCCCGGCCAGTAACTCGCCGGAAGTTCTCGAACAGCTGATTCTGGCTGGCCTGGACGTCGCCCGCCTGAACTTCTCCCACGGCACCCCCGACGAGCACAAGGCTCGCGCGAAGCTGGTGCGTGACCTCGCTGCCAAGCACGGCCGCTTCGTCGCCCTGCTGGGTGACCTGCAAGGCCCGAAAATCCGTATCGCCAAATTCGCCAACAAGAAGATCGAGCTGAAGATCGGTGATCAATTCACCTTCTCCACCAGCCATCCTCTGACCGAAGGCACCCAGACCGTCGTCGGCATCGACTACCCGGATCTGGTCAAGGACTGCGGCGTAGGCGACGAGCTGCTGCTCGACGACGGCCGCGTGGTCATGCGCGTTGATACCGCCAATGCCACCGAGCTGAACTGCACCGTGCTGATCGGCGGCCCGCTGTCGGACCACAAAGGCATCAACCGTCGCGGTGGCGGCCTGACCGCACCGGCCCTGACTGAAAAAGACAAGGCCGACATCAAGCTCGCTGCCGAGATGCAAGTCGACTACCTCGCCGTGTCCTTCCCGCGAGACGCCGCCGACATGGAATACGCCCGTCAACTGCGCGACGAAGCCGGCGGTACTGCCTGGCTGGTGGCGAAGATCGAACGCGCCGAGGCCGTGGCCGATGACGAAACCCTCGACGCGCTGATCAATGCATCCGACGCCGTCATGGTGGCTCGTGGTGACCTGGGTGTGGAAATCGGCGACGCCGAGCTGGTGGGCATTCAGAAGAAAATCATTCTGCACGCGCGCCGCCACAACAAGGCTGTGATCGTGGCGACCCAGATGATGGAGTCGATGATCCAGAACCCGATGCCAACCCGCGCCGAAGTGTCCGACGTGGCCAACGCCGTGCTCGACTACACCGACGCCGTGATGCTCTCGGCTGAAAGTGCTGCCGGTCTGTACCCGCTGGAAGCCGTGCAAGCCATGGCGCGCATCTGCATCGGCGCTGAAAAGCACCCGACCAGCAAGACCTCCAGCCACCGCATCGGCAAGGTCTTCGAAAGCTGCGACCAGAGCATCGCCCTGGCGGCCATGTACACCGCCAACCACTTCCCGGGCGTGAAGGCGATCATCGCGTTGACCGAAAGTGGCTACACGCCGTTGATCATGTCGCGTATCCGTTCCTCGATACCGATCTACGCGTTCTCCCCGCACCGCGAAACCCAGGCCCGTGCGGCCATGTTCCGCGGTGTCTACACCGTACCGTTCGACCCGGCATCGCTGCCGCCTGAGCAAGTCAGCCAGGCCGCGATCGACGAGTTGCTCAAGCGCGGTGTTGTGGAGAAAGGCGACTGGGTCATCCTGACCAAGGGCGACAGCTACCACACCATCGGCGGCACCAACGGGATGAAAATCCTCCACGTTGGCGACCCGATGGTCTGATTGACCGGTTGCTGAAAAACAAAAGCCCCGCCATGTGAATGGCGGGGCTTTTTTGTTTCTGATCCAGAAGAGGTGTTGCCTGGGCTGACGCTATCGCGAGCAAGCTCGCTTCCACATTGGATCTCAAGTGTTCACAAATCCCCTGTGGGAGCGAGCTTGCTCGCGATGGGGCCCGCCCAGTCACCGCAGAATCAATGGCGTTTGATGAACCCGGTCAACGCCGCAATCGCTTCCGGCGAGCGCAACCGTTGGGTGAACTGTGCGCTCTCTTCTTCTATTGCCTTGCGCAGTTGTTCGCGGTCCGGGGCTTTCATCAATTGCTTGCTGATACGCACCGCTTCCGAAGGCAGCGACTCGAAACGCAACGCCATCTCCCGTGCCTTGGCCAACGCCGCTTCGCCACTGTCCAAGGCTTCGGTTGCAATGCCCCACCGCGCGGCTTGTTCACCACTGAAACCTTCGCCCAGCAGCAACAACTCGGCGGCTTTGGCCTGCCCGAGCAACCGCGGCAGAAGCAGGCTGGAGCCGAACTCCGGGCATAACCCAAGATTAACGAACGGCATGCGAAGGCGCGCATCGCGACTGACATACACCAGATCGCAATGCAGCAGCATCGTCGTGCCAATGCCCACCGCCGCGCCGGCCACGGCAGCGATCACCGGTTTGCGGCATTCGAGCAGGGTGAGCATGAACTGAAACACCGGGCTGTCGAGGTTGCTCGGTGGTTGCTGGATGAAATCGGCGATGTCGTTGCCAGCGGTGAAGCACTCGGTAGAACCGGTGATCAGCACGGCGTTGATTTCCGGGTCGGAATCCGCCAGTTTCAGCGCTTCGGCCAAGTGGCTGTACATGGCGCGGGTCAGGGCGTTTTTCTTGTCGGGGCGGTTGAGGCGCAGGATCAGCAGGCCGCGCTCACGTTCAAATTGGATGGCATCGCTCATGGTGGTCTCGGTGTCTGAAAATCAGCGCTCAACCACGGAGAACAAAGACATCCGCCAGCAGTTGATTGCGCGGCAATCCCGCCAGGTACAAGCGCCGGGCAAAGGCGTCGACGCTGTCAGGGGCCCCGCAGAGTAAGGCCAGGGTTTGCCGGGAGACAAGCCGCAGTTGCGCCAAAGCCTCTGGCAACTCGGCCGCTGTCCACAGCTCAATGCTCAGGTTCGGGTGGCTGGCTGCCATGGCTTGCAGGGGTTTGGCCAGGTAATGTTCCTCGCCATCATGGGCCAGGTGAATGACACGAATGGCACCTTGGTGATCTTGCCGTAGCGCTTCACGCAAGATACCGAACAACGGCCCCAAACCCGTGCCGGCGGCCATCAGCCAAAGCGGTCGGGTGTTCCAGTCCAGGTCGTAATGCAAGGCCCCACCGCGCAACTCGCCGAGGCGGATCGAATCGCCGATTTTCAGCTGGCGGGCCGCGTCGCTGAATTCCCCCGACTGGCGACAATCGAGATGGAACTCCAGAAAGCGGTCTTCTTCCGGCAGGCTGGCCAATGAATACGGGCGCGCCACGTTGCCCGCCCACAACACCAGATGCTGCCCGGCGCTGTAGCGCAAAGGGCTTTGAGGGGTCAGGCGCAAACGCAACACGCTGGCGCTCAGCCAATCGACAGCCGCCACCTCGGCCGGGCGGCCATCCTGCTGAGGATCGAAGGTGTGCACCTGCAAGTCCTCGACCACCTGACACTGACACGCCAGGCGCCAGCCTTGCTGACGCTGGTCTGCGCTCAGGGCGTCGGGGCGGCTGTCACTCGGCAGCCCTTGGACACATTGCACCAGACAGGCATGGCAACTGCCGGCGCGACAGCTGTAGGGCACAGACACGCCGTTCTGATTCAACGCATCGAGCAGGTTGCTGCCCGCCGCCACCGACCATTGGCGTTCGCCGACCCGTAACTCAGGCATCGACGTTCTCCCACGCGGCCGCGCAACGATTGCGGCCGTCACGCTTGGCGCGATAAAGCGCCTGGTCGGCGCGCTGCAAGGCTTCATCGAGATCGTCGCCCAGTTCGAGCAATGTCATGCCCGCCGACAAGCTGAGATGGGCGACGTTGAGTCCGATCAGTTCTACATCGGTGAACGCAATGCGCAGCCGCTCGCAACAGGAGGTCAAGCGCTCGGCGTTGCAATCGGGCAACAGCACGACGAATTCTTCGCCACCGTAACGGGCCAGCACATCGCCATCGCGCAAGCAGGCGGTGGCCACGGCGGCAAAAGCTTGCAGCACCTGATCACCGGCGGCATGGCCGTGCACATCGTTGATCCGTTTGAAATGGTCGAGGTCGATCAGCGCCAGGCCATGCATGACACCGGCGTCCATGGCCTTCAGCTCACGGGAGGCCAGGCGCAGGAAATGCCGGCGATTAAACAGCCCGGTCAGTTCGTCGGTGGCCACCAGGTCTTCGAGCTGGCGCATCATCCCGCGCAGGGTGTCCTGATGCGCCTGCAAGGCGAATCGGCGCTGGCGCATGCGTTGACGGGAGGTCTGGACGTGACGGGCATAAAGTTCCAGCCAGACCAACACGATGAGCAACACGCACACCTGCAATGCGGCCAGTGCCGGGTCGGGTAACTGGAAGTGGTAGCCCTCCCACAGCGTGATCGCGCTGAAACTGAAAAACACCAACAGCGCGCACCGCAAAAAGGCCATGCGCGAAAGATGGAACAACCCGAACAGCAGAATCAGCACGTAGAACACCAGGAACGCGCCGCGTGCTTCATCCAGATTGGCGATCAGCCAGGTTTGCCAACCCAGCCCCAGCAACACTTGCGCTTCAGTCAGGCTGGGGTCGGAAAAACGCAGGTTGCAGCCACTGTAAAACACCGCAAACAACGCGGCCTGACTGATGACCACCAGCGCACTGCCGATGGCCACGTTGGCCAGGGATTCATCGTAATGACCGGTGAAAAACGCCAGCCACAACAGCAACAAAGCCAGGGCGTAGGTGCCGGCTGCGAGGGCAAAGCGTTTGAGCAACAAGCGTTGGATGGCGTTATGGGTCAATCGTTGACTCACCGTGCGAAGGGAGGCTGCTTGAGTGTCCTACTCTACAGACCGAATGCCACTTTAGTAGCGTGCCTGATAAATGACCATTCAATTTTAAGGGCGGAAAACTGGCGTCAGAACGCTGACTGACTTCCCCTTGTAAACGCTGTGTAGGAGCTGTCGAGTGAAACGAGGCTGCGATCTTTTGACTTTGCTTTTTAAAGACAAGATCAAAAGATCGCAGCCTCGTTTCACTCGACAGCTCCTACACAGCTCCTACAGGGATCGGGTTCACACGACCGACTTGCGTATGCGACCAACGATTGACTACCGGCGGGTGTGCCCGGAACCGAGGCGCGTTATACTGCCGCGCCTTTTTAGCGTCGCGCCAGCAGCCCCGGCGTGCCTTGTAAAGGTGCTTGCAACCGACCGATGCACCCAAGCTGCAAGCACCTTATTGAATGTTCCCGTCTTTTAGAGGAGCGCGACTCATGACCGTGATCAAGCAAGACGACCTGATTCAGAGCGTTGCCGACGCCCTGCAGTTCATTTCCTATTACCACCCCGTTGACTTCATCCAGGCGATGCACGAAGCCTACCTGCGCGAAGAATCGCCAGCAGCCCGTGACTCCATGGCGCAAATCCTGATCAACTCGCGGATGTGCGCCACAGGCCACCGCCCGATCTGCCAGGACACCGGCATCGTTACCGTGTTCGTTCGCGTGGGCATGGACGTACGTTGGGATGGCGCCACCATGGGCCTGGACGACATGATCAACGAAGGCGTGCGCCGGGCTTACAACCTGCCGGAAAACGTCCTGCGTGCCTCGATCCTCGCCGACCCGGCGGGCGCTCGTAAAAACACCAAGGACAACACCCCGGCCGTTATCCACTACTCCATCGTTCCGGGTAACACCGTGGAAGTGGACGTGGCGGCCAAGGGCGGCGGTTCCGAGAACAAGTCGAAAATGGCCATGCTCAATCCGTCTGATTCGATCGTCGACTGGGTGTTGAAGACTGTTCCGGAAATGGGCGCCGGCTGGTGCCCACCGGGCATGCTGGGTATCGGTATCGGCGGCACCGCCGAGAAAGCCGCCGTCATGGCCAAGGAAGTGTTGATGGAATCCATCGACATTCACGAACTGAAAGCGCGTGGCCCACAGAACCGTATCGAAGAGATGCGTCTGGAGCTGTTCGAGAAGGTCAACCAACTGGGCATCGGCGCCCAGGGCCTGGGTGGCCTGACCACCGTGCTCGACGTGAAGATCATGGATTACCCGACCCACGCCGCTTCGTTGCCGGTGTGCATGATCCCGAACTGCGCCGCCACCCGTCACGCGCATTTCGTGCTCGACGGTTCCGGCCCGGCCTCGCTGGAAGCGCCACCGCTGGACGCCTACCCGGAAATCGTCTGGGAAGCCGGCCCGTCGGCCCGTCGCGTGAACCTCGACACCCTGACCCCGGAAGACGTGCAGAGCTGGAAGCCGGGCGAAACCGTGCTGCTCAACGGCAAGATGCTCACCGGTCGCGACGCTGCGCACAAGCGCATGGTCGAGATGCTGAACAAGGGTGAAACCCTGCCGGTTGACCTCAAAGGTCGCTTCATCTACTACGTCGGCCCGGTTGATCCGGTGCGCGAAGAAGTGGTGGGCCCTGCCGGTCCGACCACCGCGACGCGGATGGACAAGTTCACTCGCCAGATCCTCGAGCAAACCGGCCTGTTGGGCATGATCGGCAAATCCGAGCGCGGCCCGACCGCGATCGAAGCGATCAAGGACCACAAAGCCGTTTACCTGATGGCAGTCGGCGGCGCGGCTTACCTGGTGGCGCAAGCCATCAAGAAATCCCGCGTGGTGGCTTTCGCCGAACTGGGCATGGAAGCAATCTACGAGTTCGACGTGAAAGACATGCCGGTTACCGTTGCGGTCGACAGCAAGGGTGAGTCGGTACACATCACCGGTCCTGCCATCTGGCAGAAAAAGATCAGTGAAAGCCTGGCGGTAGAAGTGCAGTAAGCGCTTCAGCTTGCCAATACGGCCGGGTCGTCTTTTAGATGACCCGGCCGTTTTTTTGCGTGTCTCTTTTACTATTCGCTATATAACGCAGCGTTTCCCACGGTATTCGGTCTAAAAAAACCGGCCTCACCTGTCAGATCTGACAGGTCACGCCTTCCCCTGATTTTGTTAGCGTCGCTCTATCACGCGACACCGTTGCTACGGGAGAGCGCAAAGCCGACACAGGATCAGCCCCATGGAAGAGCAAGCCTCTCTGAGCATTACTGAACCCTCCATCGCCAAGAGTGCTTCCATTGCCACGATTGGCAAAAGCTGGGGATCGGTCGGCGTGACGGGCAGTGCCTCGTTCGAGTTGCCGCTGCCCCTCTCAGCAGGGCGCGGTTTCGATCCCGCCATGGCGCTGAGTTATGACAGCCAGGGCGGTAACGGTCCGTTTGGCATTGGCTGGCGTTTGGGCACCAGTGCTATCACTCGCCGGACCAGCAAGGGGGTGCCCGATTACCTAGACGTCGACATCATGGTCGGTCCTGGTGGCGAGGAGTTGATGCCCGAGCTGGATGACAAGGGCAAGCCAACGTCCAGAGAGGAACTCCTCTATCGTGGCCTCCCCATTGGTAAGCACGATGTTGTGCGCTACAGGCCACGGGTCGAGAGTTCGTTCGATCTGTTCGAGCTGTGGCAACCGGATGAAAAAAAACCATCTTTCTGGTTGGTGCACGGGGCCAACGGCAGTCTTCACGTCTATGGCAAGACCGACGCTTCGCGCCGTGCCGAACCTGTCGACCCGAACAACGCTGACGCGCCGCAGCGTATCGGTGTGTGGCTACTGCTCGAAAGCATGAACCCCCACGGCGAACACATTTGTTTCGACTACAAGCCCGAAGATCAGGCACACACCCCGAATGACAAACACGACTATCGTGCCCAGCGTTACCTGCACCGGGTGTGTTACGGCAATGCCCGGGCCAGCAAAGACTTGTACGCCTGGACGGTGGAAAACCCGGCGAGCCTGGACTGGCATTTCCACTTGGTGTTCGACTACGGCGAGCGGACCCTCGATCTGGAAAAAAAACCGCTCTACGGACCGCCATTTGATGCGCCCGGCGAGGGTTATGGTGAGTGGCAACTGCGCAGCGACCCCTTCCACAGCTACACCTACGGATTCGAACTGGGCACCCGACGTCTGTGCCATCAGGTATTGATGTTTCACCACTTCCCCGAGCAGTTGGGCCCCAAACCGGTACTCGTACGACGTTTGCTGCTGCAATACCAAACGACTCCCCTGGCATACACCCAACTGGCAGCAGCGCACTATCAGGCGTATGACGCCAGCGGCACCGTGGAAAACATGCCACCGGTGGAGTTCGACTATTCAGGCTTCGAACTCAATAAGGAGTCGAGCCCGTTCTTCCCCTTCGAAAACATGCCCGGCATCGAGGACGGCGCGCACCACCAATGCGTGGATCTGTTCGGTGAAGGCGTGCCCGGATTTATCTGTCGTTACGACCAGAGTTGGTATTACCGCGAACCCTTACGCGCACTGACGGGGGGCGATGACATCCACTATGGCCCATGGACAGAACTGGCCCGCATCCCCGTGGCCGATCGCAATCAGCCGACCTATCAGGCGCTGACCGATCTGACCGGCGACGGCCGGCTCGACTGGATCCTCGCCTCGCCCGGCGTGAGCGGTTTCCACACCCTGAATCCCGATCGCAGCTGGTCAGGGTTCATTCCCTTTTCGGCGTTCCCGGTGGAGTTCTTCCACACGCTTTCACAATCTGGCGACTTGATAGGCGACGGGCTCAGTTCGATGGCGCTGATCGGCCCGCGGAGCGTGCGCCTGTACGCCAATCGGCGTGAGGACGGTTTCGCCCCGGGCCAGGACGTCGAGCACACACCGGCCACCGACCGCCTGCCACTGTTCAGCAACTCCCGCACCGAACTGGTGATGCTGGGCAACTTGCTGGGCAGCGACATGACCGAGCTGTGCCGCATCCGGTACGACGAAATCAAATGCTGGCCGAACCTCGGTCACGGTCGGTTCGGCGAGGGTATTGTCATGAGTGCCCTGCCCTTCGATTACGCGACATTCGACGCGGCGCGAGTGCGGATTGCCGACCTCGACGGCTCTGGCGCACCGGCACTGATTTATCTGAAGTCCGACTGTTTCGAGATCTATTTCAATCACGGCGGCAATGGTCTGGAGCAAACCCCCGTAACGGTCCCGTGGCCCGAAGAAATCCGCTACGACAACCTGTGCCAGGTCACCCTCGCCGACTTGCAAGGCCTGGGTTGCGCGAGCCTGATCCTGACCGTGCCGCATATGAAGCCACGGCACTGGCGCTACGATTTCGTCAGCGCCAAGCCTTACATGCTCATCGCCAGTAACAACAACATGGGTTGCAGTACGCAGGTGGTGTATCGCAGTTCGGCACAGGAATGGCTGGATGAAAAGAATCGGATACTCAAGCTCAAACGCTTGCCGATTTGCTACCTGCCGTTCCCGGTACCGGTGGTCAAGCAACAAAGCCAGCTCGATGAAATCACCGGCAACTGCCTGAACCAGTTTCTCCAGTATTTGCACGGTTACTACGATGGCCGAAACCGCGAGTTTCGCGGCTTCGGGCTGCTGTGCCAGACCGACAGCGAAACCAGCGCAAGTGAAGACGACATCGGCTTTACCGCCCCGGCGCTGGTCTGCACCTGGTTTCACACCGGACGGCAAATCGACCTGCCACGCGATGGCTATTTCAACCGTGACTCCGAAGCGTGTGATTTGAAACCCACGCTGTTCTGCCAGTATCACCGCAACGACGCTTTCGATGACCCAGTCCCGCCGCCCGACGAAGCCACCACCCACGAAATCGCCCGCGCCCTCGCAGGTTCAGTGCTGCGTGTGGAAACCTACGCCGCCGACGATGACCTGGCCATGGCGGTGCCTTTCGCAGTGGAGGAAAGTCGTTACAAGGTCCGCGAACTGCGCAAAAAGGGAGACCATGACGCTTACCCCATCATGCTGCCCTTGCCGCTGGAAAAGATCAGCTATCAGTACGAACGCTTCGTGAATGACCCGCTGTGCCGACATGAAATCACGTTGGGCCATGACGAGTTCGGTCTGCCTGTGCATGCCATCACGGTCAGTTATGCACGGCGCAGAAACCCGGATGATGACGAACCACCGTTCGATGACGTTGATGAAAACCAATGGTGGACGGATGCTCACGATCCGGCCCAACAGTCCTACTACCTGAGTGAATCCCGCGCCGAGTTCATTCACTTGAAGGAGGACCTGCAAGGCTGGCGACTGGGCCTGCCTTATCTGCAACGTGGCAATGCGTTGGTACTGCCCAAGAAGCCAGCATCCGGGGGGCTCGCCCCCGCAGACATTTCCTATGAAGGATTTATCGATCTGTACGCCTCGCCCGAATGGGTCGCTCAGAGGCTACTGACCACGCAGTCGGTCTATCGCTACCTCAAGACTGCCGATCAAACACCGCTCGCCGATGGCAAAGCCGAGTTCGAGGCACTGCAGGCACCGCTGGAAATTGCCCAACTGGACAAGACAGCACTGCAAGCCTACGACACGGTGCCGTCGCTCGTTATTCGGGACGAACTGGAAAAAATCGGCTATTCGGCCATGCCTCTGGTTCTAGGGGTAGACGAGGAGGAGGACAAGGAGAGGAATCTATGGTCGTCCCGGTATGGTTATGCCAAGTACGGCGAGCTCGACAGTTTTTACAAAGTGATGGAGTACAACGAAACGCCCAGTTACGGCATCACGACAGCCCGCTACGACGCCTACTGTCTGCTGCCGAAAAGCATCACGCAGCCGGACGGGTGCGAAACCCGCTTCGAATATGACTATCACGCGCTACAACTCATGCGCAGCATCGATGCCAATGACAATGTCGAGGAAGCCCTTTACGAGCCGTCCGGACAACCCCTTGCCATCAGTTTTTATGGCACTGAAGACGGCGAAGAAATGGGTTTTCGCCCCCTCGACGAACACGAACGTCCTGCGGACCATCGTCCAGACCCTGCCATCGAAGATCCGCAACGCGCCCTGCAAAAAGCGGCCAGCGTATTGCGCAAGGACCTGTTCAGCTGGATGGGCGAACTCCCCCATTCCGTCAGGCAGACACCTGACTGGCTGACCACCTGGATTGCGCAAGGTTACGTGCTACCCACCCTGCATATTCGCGCCAGCGCCAGACGTAGACTGTCTCGGCTCAAGTCCCTGACCGGGCCTGAACAAGCGCTGCTCGACCTGATCCACTCGATTCCCCGAGAACCGGTGCACAGCGTCGTCCTCACCGCTGACCGCTATTGGGATGATGAGCTGCAGCAAATCCAGATCGTCAAAGCTTTCGTGGATGGTTTCGGCCGGCCACTGCAGACCAAACAGTTGGTCGAGCCGGGACAGGCTTTTGTGGTGGAAAACGGTGAGCTGGTGATTGAAGACGGCAAGCCAAAGGTCGCGCACGCCGATCCGCGCTGGCGCGTCAGCGAACGTGTGGAATACAACAACAAAGGCCTGGCTGTTCGGGTATTTCGCCCTTACTTCGCCAATGGGCACCGCTATATCAATGACCATTCCTTCCGTGAGTTCGGCCATCACGATCAGAACTTTTACGACGTGCTGGGTCGCCAGAAAAAAGTCATCAACGCCAAAGGAGATGTCGCGCTCGAGGTCATCCATCCCTGGTACTCCACTAGCCTGGACTTTAATGACACCCATGTTGCACCGATTGAAGGTGAGCTGAAGGCAGGCAAGCCATGACAGCCACAGTTCATTGGCGGACCCCGAATGTGACGGCCATTGATAGCCGGGGCTTACCGATTCGCCAGATCGCGTACTTGCGCAAGGTCGCTGCCGGCCCAGTGGAACACCTGATCACCCGCCAGCACTACGACGCTGCCGGGCGATTGCTCGAACAATGGGACCCGCGACTGTTCGGCGTCGTCCCCAACCTGGCCACGGTCTACCGCCTGTCCGGTGAACCGCTGAAAGTCGACAGCGTCGACGCTGGCTGGCGTCTGAGCCTGCCAGGGTTGGCCGGAGAAGCGCTGCAGCGCTGGGACCAACGTGGTAGTCATTGGCGCATCACCTACGACGCTCTGTTGCGCCCGATTGCCATCGAGGAAAACGGTGAGCCGAATGTCGAAACCTTTACCTACGTCGATGCCTCCGCCGATCCTGCTTTCAACCGGCGCGGCCAGTTGACCGAACAGCTCGACCGTGCCGGCACCTTGAGTCTCGACAGTTACAGCTTATTGGGGCAATCACTGCGCGAAACCCGAACCCTGGCCGAGGGCAAGCCCTACCGCAGCAGCTGGATTTACAGCCCACTCGGCACACTGCTGAGCCAGACCGATGCCGGTGATCACCAGCAACAGTTGCGTTATGACGTCGTCGGGCAGCTCCAGCAGGTTGAGCTACGGATTAAAGATGGCTTGGGCTGGGAATCGGTTCTGAAAGAAGCGCAGTACAACGCCGCCGGCCAGATCATCGAACAACGCGCCAGCAACGAAGTGCTCGGCACTTGGACCTACGACCCGGCCGATGGGCGCCTGTCTACGCAGCGCGCGCAAAAAAATGCCGAGACAGCGCTGCAAGATTTCGAATATTTCTACGACCGCGTTGGCAACATCATCCGGCTCGCAGACCACGCCTTCCAGCCAACTTTTTTCGCCAACCAGCTAATCGACGGCCACCGCGACTTCACCTATGACTCGCTGTACCGGCTGACCAGTGCCACCGGTTACGACGATGCCCAGCCGTCGGATATTCCGGGCCGGCCCCTGCCCGACGATCCGAACAATCGGCTCAATTACACTCAACACTATGAGTACGATTCTGGTGGCAACCTGATCAAACTGCGTCACGTACGTGCGGGCGCCTCACTGACCCGCGAGATGTTCATCGACCCTGCCAGCAACCACGGTGTGCGCTGGAAACCTGATGATCCGGTCCCTGATTTCGAAAAATTGTATGACCGCCATGGCAATCTCCAGAACTTGCAGCCGGGCAAAGCCTTGCAGTGGAACTGCCTGGACCAACTGGAATCGGTAACGCTGGTCAAACGCACCAACGGCCCGGATGACGAAGAGTTCTACCGCTACAGCCAGGGCGTGCGCGTGTACAAACGCCACGAAACCCACACGTCGTCACTCAGCCATTTCCAGGAAGTGATCTACCTGCCGGGCCTGGAAATCCGCACCCGCGACAACGGCGAAGAATTGCACGTAATCACCCTGCCTGGCGGGCACGGCAGCGTGCGTTGCCTGCACTGGGTCAGCGGCAAACCCGCCAACATCGCTGCCGATCAATTGCGCTACAGCCTCGATGACCACTTGGGTTCCTGTGCGCTGGAGCTCGATCAAAATGCGCAGGTGATCAGCGAAGAAGGTTATTACCCGTTCGGAGCCACGGCCTGGTTCGCGCGGGGAAGTGAGGTGGACGTCGACTACAAAACCGTCCGCTATTCCGGCAAGGAAATGGATGACAGCGGGCTGTATTACTACGGCGCGCGTTACTACGCGCCGTGGTTGCAACGTTGGGTCAGTGCCGACCCGGCGGGGGATGTGGACGGGCTGAATCTGTACGCGATGGCGGGTAACAATCCGATCGTTTTTACAGACACCGATGGACAGACTTTTGGCAACTTCCTGGACGGGTTCGTTGAAACGAACGAGCAGCGAACCAGCAGAAAAAGTCAGAGTGCAGCAGATCAAATTCAATACAGAGCCAATATGAGCTTATCGGGAGCTATCGTACGACATACGAAAATCCTGGAGCTCACCACCCGAAGAGCCCAGGAAGCTGAGACACAAATTCTCAACCACCAGTCAGCGACGGCACATGGACAATCCGCAGCGATAAGGACGGTGGCGCACATCGGAGGACAAGCCATCAGTTACGCAGCGGGTATCGGCATCGGCACCGCAACAGCAGCACTGGGAAGCGTCGCAGGACCTGTTGGTATCGCCGTTGGCATCTTTCTTGGGTTCGTGGCAAAAAAAGCGGTGAGTATGGGGGTAGATTTTGCTTCAGAACGCTTGAGCCTCGGCGCCTCGGTTAAATTCAAGGCAAGCAAACTGGACCCAAACCGAATAGTGGCCAAAGGCGAATACAAGGCCATGAATTATGGTTCATACGCTATTAACAAATTCAGGGGAATGGGCCGCGGCATCATTGAACTGAACAAGAAGGGGTGGCTAAAGGGTGGTAAGGAAGCAGTGAACGTTGGCGCAAGCATCGGTATGAAGGCTGCCGGCACTCCCTTTGCCAGTGAAATCGGCGCTGCGCTCAGTACCGTGACAGGCACATTTGAGGTACTGCATGAAATCGCAGGAGCAGGTGCTGAGCTCACGCAGGAGAAAATAGACAGAGCGGACGCACACATCAGCGGGATGATCGAGCTATTGAACGCAGGGGTAAGTGAACTTGAAAGCCTGTTTGACCAAGCCGGACGCAGTTCAATTCATACCTATAGTCCGCTCAGTAAAATTTTCGGGAAGTCTCCCGGCGACACGCGCGCAAGCGTGAGGAGCGCTACAGACGCAACCATTGCACAATTGAGGCGGACACAAACCATGCTCAGGGCGGCCTGATCGGGCGGCAACACGTCACGCTTTGCGTGCTATCGTGCTCGCCCTGTCTTTCGCCTGATACTTCCATGCTTGCGACTTCACGTTCCTTGCGTTTGATGCTTTATACCCTTCTGATTGCCGCCGGTGCCGCGCTGGTTGCGGGCTTCGCCATGCGTCACGCCGAGCGCCAGGCCCTCGTGGAAGACGCCGCCCGCGCCAATCAGCAATTGGCTCTCTATGCCAATTCCCTGCACACCCTGATCGACCGCTACCGCGCCCTGCCCGCCGTGCTCGCGCTGGACCCCGAATTGCGCGCCGCGCTCAAGGGTTCGGTATCCGCTGAACAGCAGGACGCACTGAACCGCAAACTGGAAAAGATCAACGGCGCAGCGCAATCCTCGACCCTGGAACTGCTCGACCACACCGGTCTGGCGGTGGCCGCCAGCAATTGGCGTTTGCCCAGCAGTTACGTCGGCCACAACTACGGTTTCCGTCCCTACTTCAGCGAAACACGCACCCAAGGCACCGGGCGCTTTTACGCGGTGGGCGTGACCAGCGGGATTCCCGGTTACTTCCTGTCCAGCGCGGTCACCGATGACAACGGCCAGTTCCTCGGAGCGATGGTGGTGAAACTCGAGTTTCCGGAACTGGAGCGCGAGTGGCGTCAGGGCAGCGACACACTGCTGGTCAGCGATGCACGCGGGATCATCTTCATCGCCAACCAGCCGGGCTGGCGCTATCGGCTGTTGAAACCGCTGAGTGACAGCGATCACGCCGAACTCAAGGTCACCCGCCAATACGACAAACAACCGCTGACACCGCTCGAGTATCAATCGGTGCGGCGCTTCGACGACAACAGTGATCTGACGCGGGTCGTGGGTCCTGACGGGACGGCGAATTACCTGTGGGAATCGCTGCCGCTGAGCACTGAAGGCTGGACGTTGCACCTGCTGCGCCGCCCGCAAGTCGCGTTCGAAGACAGCCGCAACGCCGGGCTCGCCGCCGCCGGGTTGTGGCTGGCCGTGGTGTTTTTGTTGCTGTTCCTCAATCAGCGTTGGCGTCTGGCCAAGCTGCGCCAGCGCAGTCGCGAAGAGCTCGAACAACTGGTGGAAGAACGCACTCGCGACCTGCGCACCGCTCAGGACGGTCTGGTGCAATCGGCCAAACTCGCCGCCCTCGGCCAGATGTCTGCCGCGCTGGCCCATGAAATCAACCAGCCGTTGACCGCCCAACGCATGCAGCTTGCTACTCTGAGGCTGCTGCTCGATCACGGCCGGGTCGACGACGCCTACAAAGCACTCAGACCGGTGGATGAGATGCTGACGCGCATGGCCGCCCTCACCGGTCACCTGAAAACCTTCGCCCGCAAAAGCCCCAGCGGTTTACGCGAACGCCTGGACCTGGCGGCGGTGGTGGACCAATCGTTGCAGTTGCTCGACACACGGTTGCGCGATGAACAGGTCAGCACGGTGCTGCACCTGACGCGCCCGGCCTGGGTGCGTGGCGATGCGATTCGCCTGGAACAGGTGCTGATCAATTTGCTGCGCAATGCCCTGGACGCCATGCAGGACAAACCCTGCAAACGCCTGGAAATCCGTCTCGAAGCCGACGAACAACTCTGGCGCCTGACGGTCACCGACAACGGTGGCGGCATTGCCGAAGAGCATTTGGCCAACGTGTTTGATCCGTTTTTCACCACCAAACCGGTGGGTGATGGCCTGGGCCTCGGGCTGGCCGTATCCTTTGCCATCGTTCACGAATCGGGCGGTCGCCTGAGCGCCGACAATCATGCAAACGGCGCGGTGTTCACCGTGACTTTGCCCATCGATCTGGAGGCTCCTGGCTCATGCTGAATTCAGTGATGGTGGTCGACGACGAGAGCAGCATTCGCAGCGCCGTCGAACAATGGCTGAGCCTCTCGGGGTTCGAGGTGCAATTGTTCAGCCGCGCCGATGAATGCCTGGCGCAGCTGCCGAAGCATTTCCCCGGGGTGATCCTCAGCGACGTGCGTATGCCGGGCATGACCGGCCTGGAACTGCTGGCCGAGGTTCAGCGCCGCGACGCCGACTTGCCGGTGATTCTGCTGACCGGTCACGGCGATGTGCCGATGGCGGTCGAAGCCATGCGCGATGGCGCCTACGACTTCCTTGAAAAACCCTTCAGCCCCGAAACCCTGCTCGGCAGTCTGCGCCGTGCACTGGACAAGCGGCGGCTGGTGCTGGAGAACCGCGCCCTGCACGAGCAGGCGGACAACCGCGCCAAACTCGATGCGACGCTGCTGGGGGTGTCCCGTGGTTTGCAGACGCTGCGTCGGCAAGTGCTGGACCTGGCGACGCTGCCGGTCAATGTGTTGATCCGCGGTGAAACCGGCAGCGGCAAGGAATTGGTTGCCCGTTGCCTGCACGACTTTGGTCCGCGTGCCGACAAACCGTTTGTGGCGCTGAACTGCGCGGCGATTCCCGAGCAGTTGTTCGAGGCCGAGTTGTTCGGTCACGAGAGCGGCGCGTTCACCGGCGCCTCGGGCAAACGCATCGGCAAGCTCGAATACGCCGATGGCGGCACGCTGTTTCTCGATGAAATCGAAAGCATGCCGCTGGCCCAGCAGGTGAAATTGCTGCGGGTTTTGCAGGAGCAGAAGCTGGAGCGGTTGGGCTCCAATCAGAGCATCCGCGTGGATTTGCGGATCATTGCAGCGACCAAACCCGATTTGCTCGACGAAGCCCGGGCCGGACGCTTTCGCGAAGACCTCGCCTATCGGTTGAACGTGGCCGAGTTGCGGCTGCCGCCGTTGCGCGAGCGGCGTGAAGACATTCCATTGTTGTTCGAGTCGTTTGCGCACAATGCCGCCGAGCGTTTGGGGCGGACTTTTCCACCGCTGAGCGGCCCGCAGTTGAGCCACCTGCTGAGCCACGACTGGCCAGGCAATGTGCGTGAATTGGCGAACGTTGCTGAGCGGCAAGTGTTGGGGCTGGGCGAGCCGGAACCGGTGGGGATCGATCCTGGGCAATCGCTGGCGGCGCAGCAGGAAACCTTTGAAGCGCATTGTCTGCGCGCGGCGTTGACCCGGCATAAGGGCGATGTGAAAGCGGTGCTTGAAGAGCTGCAACTGCCGCGCCGGACGTTCAATGAAAAGATGCAGCGGCATGGCCTGACCCGCGAGATGTTTTTGCAAGACAGCTGATTTTTGTGGTGCCTGAACTGGCCTCTTCGCGAGCAAGCCCGCTCCCACAGTTGATTCGAGGTGTAGGCAAATTCTGTGTTCACCGTAGATCCAATGTGGGAGCGGGCTTGCTCGCGAAGGGGCCAGCACTGACGAAGCAATCCCACGCCTGAATAAGCGGTTTTCCGCTCGCACCCGATCCTGAATAAGCGGATTACCGCTCAATAAAACTCGCTACCCCCTCTAAACCGGCCCTCCTCCCTTTGGCACATCTCCTGCTATAGCCCAAGCAGGCTGCGTTTCAACGCGCTCCACAAAAACAATTAAATGAAGGATCCGTCATGGATAACTCACAAACCCTGCCTCTTGGGTCGACCGCTTCGCCTGCCAAAGAAAGAACCACTGCCAGTCGCATCAAATCGATCTTCAGCGGCTCTGTCGGCAACATGGTCGAGTGGTACGACTGGTACGTCTACGCTGCCTTCTCCCTGTACTTCGCCAAAGCCTTTTTCCCCAAAGGCGACACCACCGCACAACTGCTGAACACCGCCGCGATCTTCGCCGTGGGTTTCCTGATGCGCCCGATCGGTGGCTGGCTGATGGGCCTCTACGCCGACAAGGCCGGTCGCAAGAAAGCACTGATGGCTTCGGTGTACTTGATGTGTTTCGGCTCGCTGCTGATCGCCCTGAGCCCAGGTTATGAAACCATTGGCATCGGCGCACCGATCCTGCTGATTTTCGCCCGTTTGCTGCAAGGTTTGTCGGTCGGTGGCGAGTACGGCACCTCAGCAACGTACCTCAGTGAGATGGCGACCAAGGAACGTCGCGGCTTCTACTCCAGCTTCCAGTACGTGACCCTGATCTCCGGCCAGCTCATCGCGTTGGCGGTGCTGATCGTGCTGCAACAAACCCTGACCACCGAGCAGCTGTATGCCTGGGGCTGGCGCATCCCGTTCGCCATCGGCGCACTGTGTGCCGTGGTCGCGCTGTACCTGCGTCGTGGCATGGAAGAAACCGAGTCGTTCACCAAGAAAGAGAAGGCCAAGGAAAGCGCGATGCGCACCTTGATGCGCCATCCGAAGGAACTGATGACCGTGGTCGGCCTGACCATGGGCGGCACCCTGGCGTTCTACACCTACACCACGTACATGCAGAAATACCTGGTGAACACCGTCGGCATGAGCATCTCCGACTCCACCACCATTTCCGCCGCCACGCTGTTCCTGTTCATGTGCCTGCAACCGATCATTGGCGGGCTCTCGGATAAAGTCGGTCGCCGGCCAATCCTGATTGCCTTCGGTATTCTCGGGACGCTGTTCACCGTGCCGATCCTGACCACCCTGCACACCGTGCAGACCTGGTGGGGCGCGTTCTTCCTGATCATGGCGGCGCTGATCATTGTCAGCGGCTACACCTCGATCAACGCGGTGGTCAAAGCCGAACTGTTCCCGACCGAAATCCGTGCGCTGGGCGTCGGCCTGCCGTACGCGCTGACCGTGTCGATCTTCGGCGGCACCGCTGAATACATCGCGCTGTGGTTCAAGAGCATCGGCATGGAAACCGGTTACTACTGGTATGTCACCGCGTGTATTGCCGTGTCGTTGCTGGTCTACGTGACCATGAAAGACACCCGCAAACATTCGCGGATCGAGACTGACTGACAGGCACATCGAGGTCGGCTGTACCGGCCTCTTCGCGAGCAAGTCGAATCGTCGCACCGCCGCTCCCACATTCGACCGCATTCTTCTGAAAGAACTCGGTCAACCTGTGGGAGCGGGCTTGCTCGCGAAGGCCGCGACTCGGTTTCAAGACAACTCGGCAACTTCCGGTTTCGTGAACTTGTTCTGCGCATACGAAGCCCCCGCAATCATCACCACCAATATCCCCGCCAACACCAACGACGAACCGATGGTGCCGAAATCCAGACCTCCCTTTTCATGGGGCTTGGTCAGGAAGTCGCCCAGCGTCGCGCCGAACGGCCGCGTCAGCACAAACGCCACCCAGAACAGCAGCACCGACGAAATCTTCGTGAAGCATTTGAGCAACACCACCACCGCAATTGTCGAGCCAATCAACAGCGCGCCACCGGCAAATCCCAGGCCTGAATCATCGGCCAGGTAATCGCCAAGCGCAGTGCCCAAGGTGTTGGAAAACAGTATCGCCATCCAATAGAACATCTCGCCGCGAAAGGTCTGGACCTTGGTGACGTTCAGCGAATCGCCGCTCAAGCGCCACGCAGCAAAAATCCCTATCAAAATCGCAATCAGGATCATCGAGCCCGCGGCATAGCCCAACCCAAGGGTGCGGTCCATGAAATCAGACATGGTGGTGCCGGCCGTGCTGGTCGACAAAATCACGATCCAGTACAGCACCGGCTTGTAGGTTTTGGACATCAACTGCGTGATCAGCGTCAGTACGAACACGCTGATCAAAATCAGCGAGCTGATGGCATAACCGACGTTGAGAGTCATCGACAGCAAATCTCCCGCGGTTTCCCCCAGGGTCGTCGCGCAGATTTTCATCACCCAGAACGCCAGGGTGATTTGAGGAAGTTTGTTCATCGAGGATAAATCTCCAGTGTTCATGGCGGCCGTTTATCAGGCTTTTGGCCGGTGCGTAGACTGGAGGTGGGGCAGTGAAAAATAGGTAAGTGCTTTATGAAAAATCTGTCACACATGCAAAAGAGCCAGATTAATCGCCGCGCTGGAAATTGCTGGCCACCGCTTGCACTATGGCCCTCTTCGCTACAAACCGAACTCAGGAACCCCGCGCCATGCCCGACGACATCCATTTCTACGAACCCGCCAACGGCCACGGCCTGCCGCATGACCCGTTCAATGCCATCGTCGGCCCGCGTCCCATTGGCTGGATTTCCTCTCAGGATGCCGATGGTCGCTTGAACCTGGCGCCCTACAGCTTCTTCAACGCGTTCAACTACATTCCGCCGATCATTGGTTTTTCCAGTGTCGGGCGCAAAGACAGCCTGAATAACATCGAGCGAACCGGCGAATTCGCCTGGAACCTGGCGACCCGTCCGCTGGCCGAGCAGATGAACCAGTGCTCGGCCATGGTCGGGCCTGAGGTCAACGAGTTCGAGCTGTCCGGGCTGACGCCGGCAGCGTCGAAAGTCATTCAGGTGCCGCGCGTCGCCGAAAGCCCGGTGTCCTTCGAGTGCAAGGTCACGCAGATCATTCAGTTGCAGCGGGCTGACGGGAACGTGGTGCCGAGCTGGCTGATTCTCGGCGAAGTGGTCGCCGTGCATATCGCCAAATGGCTGTTGAAGGATGGGGTGTACGACACCGCCGCGGCAGAACCGATCCTGCGCGGCGGCGGGCCAGCGGATTATTTCCAGCTGGGGCCTGAGGCGTTGTTCAAGATGTATCGCCCGGGGGCGGTCAAGTAATTACCAGATCAGGTCGCCGTCTTCGCTGACGTCCCTGAGGCGGGTCAGTTCTTTGGCTGCGGCCTCATCGGCCTCATGGGCAGTTTTAAAGGTCTGTTCTTCGAGCAGCTTGTGAAAGCGCGGCGCACCCGAACCACCGATGGCCTTGGTGGCGATTGCGGCGTGATAGCCGCCTTCACGGGGTACTACGGCAGATACGGCTTCGAAGGTTTCAAAGGCTTTGCGTGCCATGTCGCGGATCCTGGCTAATGGAGAATTGAGCCATTAAACCCTCAACCCGCCATTTTGTGTACCCACGACTGGGACTGTCCCAGCGCCTGGGCGGCCGACACGTCCTTGAAGGTATGAAAATCCAGGCTGTTGACCACCAGGTCTTGCACCAACCCGGCAAAAATCTGCATGGCCGGGGTGCTGAAATAAGCGGTCATGGCCTGCTGGTTCATCCAGAAACCGGACACCAGCCACAACTCGGGATCGCATTGCGAATGTTGCAGGGCAAAATTCAGGCAACCCGGTGCGCTGCGGGACGGCTCGATCAAGGCGCTGAGGCGCGCACCGAGTTCCGCCGAACGCCCGGCGCGGGCGCGGACAAAGGCCATATGACTGACGGGGATCTGCGTAGACATGTTCAACCCTCCCAGGTACTCGAGTGGCAGCCGTGGGACGGGCTGCGACAGGATCCAAGGTTAAGCGCGCCCCTTCCATCGCGGTTAGTCGATTCCTGCCGGCTTGTTGCACAATCCTGCGCAGCTTGGCTCAACACCTGTAACAACCGGTAAAACCCGTCATACCACTGTCACACGAGCTTTGTGTAGGAGCTGCCGAAGGCTGCGATCTTTTGACTTCTGTTTTCAAGATCTAGAGATCGCAGCCTCCGGCAGCTCCTACAGGGGCAGGCTTGCGTCAGCCGTTGCCCATCTGCATCACGTCATGACGGGGCGGCACACGAAGCCCATGCAGAATCAGGCAAGCTTGAGGCAGGATGTGTCTAGCGCTTCGTCTTGCACAAACTTAAGCTCAACTCATTACCAACGCCTTGCCGAGGATGCCTTGCATGTCGTCGCTCGATCATTTTCAAGCCCCGCTGGACGCCGACATGGAGAAACAGCGCGCGGAACTGGCCGCCATCATTCGCCACAACACGGCGGAGGATGGCACTTATGCGACTGCCGTCGGCTCGCTGTTCATGTCTCGCCACAGTAAGTCCCATGAGTTTGCCCCGGTACTGGCGCAACCCGCGCTGTGCATCATGGCGCAGGGCCGTAAAGAGGTCAGGCTGGCCGATGAATACTTCAATTACGATCCGCTGAATTACCTGGTGGTGTCGGTTTCGATGCCACTGAGCGGGCGCGTGGTGAACGTCACGTCTGAAGAACCGATCCTCGCGGTGCGGCTGGATATCGACCCGGCAGAAATCACCGCGCTGATTGCCGACGCCGGTCCTCTCGGTGTGCCCACCCGGCCGACGGGACGCGGCTTGTATGTCGAACGGATCGACACCGCGATGCTTGACGCGGTGTTGCGTCTGGCACGTTTGCTGGATGCGCCGAAAGACATCGCCATGCTCGCACCGCTGATTCGCCGG
This sequence comes from Pseudomonas sp. ACM7, assembly GCF_004136015.1. Lineage (NCBI taxonomy): Bacteria > Pseudomonadati > Pseudomonadota > Gammaproteobacteria > Pseudomonadales > Pseudomonadaceae > Pseudomonas > Pseudomonas sp. ACM7. The sequence goes on from NZ_CP024866.1 coordinate 1,269,768, forward strand.
GAAATCCTGTATCGACTATTGCGCAGCCAGCAGGGCCATCGGCTGTACGAAATCGCTATCGCCAACAGCCAGAGCCATCGCATCAGCCAGGCGATCAAATGGCTCAACGGCAACTATGAACAGCCGCTGCGCATCGATGATCTGGCGAAGGAAGTGAACCTGAGCGTGTCGACGTTGCATCACCGGTTCAAGGCGATGACGGCGATGAGTCCGTTGCAGTATCAGAAGCAACTGCGCCTGCAAGAAGCGCGGCGGTTGATGCTGGCGGAAGGGCTGGAGGCTTCGGCAGCGGGGTATCGAGTGGGGTATGAAAGCCCCTCGCAATTCAGCCGGGAGTACAGCCGGTTGTTTGGGGCTCCGCCGTTAAGGGATTTGGCGCGGTTGCGGTTGATGGTCTAGCTGAATCTTGTGTTGTTTGTGCCGGCCCCTTCGCGAGCAAGCCCGCTCCCACAGGGGTCTGGTGTACACCGGTCCAATGTGGGAGCGGGCTTGCTCGCGAAGAGGCCGGTACAGTCAATCCACCTCTAATGTCAGGCACCGAGTACGCGACAAGCCTCAGCCGGCAATGTCACCGACACCGGATTGCCAATGCTCAACCCAAACCCCTGACACGGCGTGCTCAACGCCGTAAACGACACCCCGGAACACTCCACGGTCGTCTCAATCGTCGCGCCAATATCACGCACAAACGTCACCTTACCGAGCAACCGATTCCCCGCCGTCGCCTGTGGATGCGACAGTTGCAGGTCCTCAGGGCGAATCAGCATCTTCACTTTCTCACCCACCACGATGCTGCTGCAGATCGGCACTTCCAGCGCCTCGCCACCCGGCAGCCCAATCTTGCCGTTGCCCAGTGCCGTGGCCGGGAAGATATTCCCCGAGCCGATGAAGTCCGCAACAAATTCATTGGCCGGGTGACGATAGATTTCAATCGGCGTGCCCACTTGCTGCACGCGATGTTCACCCAATACCACAACGATATCCGCCATGGTCATGGCTTCACGCTGGTCGTGGGTCACCATGATGGTGGTGATGTTCAAGCGTTGTTGCAGTTGACGGATTTCCACCTGCATCGACTCGCGCAGCTTGGCGTCGAGCGCCGACAGCGGCTCATCCAGCAGCAGGATTTTCGGCCGCGAGGCAATCGCCCGGGCAATCGCCACGCGCTGACGTTGACCGCCGGAGAGTTTGGCCACCGGGCGATCAATCATCTCGCTCAGCTGAATCAGCTCGAGCAACTCCACCACCCGCGCCTGCTGATCAGCCTTGCTGACCCCGCGCAGTTTCAGCGGATAGGCGATGTTCTCCCCCACCGTCATGTGCGGAAACAGCGCCAGTGATTGAAACACCATGCCGAAATTGCGTTGATGCGCCGGGGTGTGGCCGATGTCTTCACCGTCCAGGCGAATCTCGCCGCCGCTCAGGGTTTCGAGCCCTGCAATCATTCGCAGCAACGTGGTTTTACCGCAGCCCGACGGGCCGAGAAAACACACCAGTTTGCCCTCAGGCAAATGCAGGTTTACATCCTTTACCGCGCAGGCCGAGCCGTAATGTTTCTCGACGTTTTCCAGAATCAGACCAGTCATGTTGCACCTCAAGAATAAGGTTCTGGCTGGAGGTCGCCGAGCGAAGATCAGGCAAGGCAAAAGTCTGCGAAGAAGCAGAGTTGACTTTAGTCAATGAGCATTCTGAGCGGACTTTTAACGCAGCATGATCGAGCGCAGGCACCTCCAGGCAGAAGCTAGAACGAAACGCCACCTTCACCAACCAGCTTCTCCAACGCCCATATAAGGACGAAGTCGATCAGCACGATCAGCACGGCAAACGAAAATACGGTTGGGTCGAGCGATGACACGGTGCGGCTGTACATCCAGATCGGCACGGTCATGACGTCGATGGTGTAAAGGAAGTAGGTCACGGTGAATTCGTTGAACGAGACGATGAACGCCAGCAGCATCCCCGCCAGAATCCCCGACTTCATCAGCGGCACCACCACATCGATAATCGCCCGGGTCGGTGAAGCGCCAAGCATCTGCGCGGCTTCTTCGACTTCGCTGCCAATGGAGAGCATCGCGGCGGTGCAGTTTTTCACCACGAACGGCAGCGCCAGGATCACGTGGGCAATCACCAGCCGCGAGGTGGTCATCTGGAACGGCAGGCTGTCGAACACCAGCAGCAACGCCAGGCCCAACACCACCATCGGAAACACCAGCGGCAGCGACATCAATTGCAGCGCCACGGCTTTGCCGCGGAACTCGCAACGGGTCAGGGCATAAGCGGCCGGCACCGCAATGATCGTTGCAAACACCATGGTCAGGCACGCCACCATCAGGCTGGTGGTCATGGCCTTGCCGAGGCTCAGCACATCGCTGGCATCCGGCGACACGAAGGTGTGCCAGGCAGCCTTGTACCATTGCAGGCTGTAGCTGCTCGGCGGGAAGTCGAGGTTCGACGCACCGCTGAACGACATCACGATCATGGTCAGGATCGGCAACACCGCCAGCAGCAGGATGAAGCCCGACAGGATGCCGGCAAACTTGCCGGTCTCGCCGGGCAGCAGCCCATAACGTTTCTTGATCAGAGTGCTCATTGGGAAGCCTCCAGCATGCGCCGACGACGGCCAGTGATGTATTCGGACAAGGTCATGATTGCGAGCGTGGTGACAATCAGCACCACACCGGCAGCGGAGGCGGCGGGCCAGTTCATCAGCGGGGCGATCTGGTCATGCACCATCACCGCCAGCATCGGCACGCGTCGGCCACCGAGCAGCAATGGCACCACGAAGCTGCTGGCGTTGTAGGCGAATACCAACGTCGCGCCAGTGATGATCCCCGGCATGCTCATCGGCAACACCACCTGACGGAACACCTGAAAACGGCTGGCACCCAGGGTTGCAGCGGCTTCTTCATAAGTACGGGCGACGCCGCGCATGGCGCTGGCAATCGGCAGCACGGCCAACGGGAACGCGGTTTGCACCAGGCCCATCAGTACGCCGTTCTGGTTGTAGAGCAGCATGATCGGACGCTTGATCAGGCCCAGGCCCATCAGCGCCTGGTTGAGCATCCCGCCCGGGCCCAGAATCACCAGCCAGCCGTAGCTTTGCAGCAGCAGGTTGACCAGCAATGGCAGCAGCACCGCGGCGAGGAAGATCCGTCGCACAAACGGTGAGGTCAGCCGCGACATGGTGTAGGCCACCGGGATCGCCAATACGACCGCAATCACTGCGCTGATCAGGGCCAGACGCAGGGTCAGCAGCAAGGATTTGAGGTAATACGGTTCCAGCAGTTGGGCGTAACTGGCCAGGCTGAACCCGGTCCATTCCGCGCCTTTGGTGCCCACGCTCATGCGCAGAACCAGAAGGCTGGCGGCGATCAATACGCCCAGAAACAGCATCGACGGCGAGAGGAAAAACCAGGCACGCGTCGTCGGCGAAACACCCCGATTGGTGCGCACTGGAGCGACGGCGACCGGATGAGTCAGAGGTTGGTGTTCCATAGCAAGGGTCTCGTCAATGGCAGATCAGGAATATCTCGCGCCCGGCCCTGTAGGAGCTGCCGAAGGCTGCGATCTTTTGATCTTTTTCAGAGCCACCGAAGAGCAGGATCAAAAGATCGCAGCCTTCGGCAGCTCCTACGGATCAGGAAGAAAAGATTTCCGTGTAACGACGAATCCATTGGTCATGCACGGTGGCCAGGAAGGCGTTGTCGTGCATGATCGCCTTCTCGGTAATCTGCTCTGGCGTGAGGATGAACGGGCTCTTGCGCGCTTCGGCGGAGATGATCGCCTTGGCGTTGACCGGGCCGTTGTAGATGTCTTCAGCCATCTTGCCCTGCACCAACGGGTCCAGAGAGTGGTTGATGAAGGCGTACGCCATGTCGGTGTCGCCCGGACGGTTCTTCGGCATCACCGATTGCATCAAGTCGGTGTAGAAACCTTCCTTCATGCCAAAGGTTGCACTCAGACCGTAGGCCGGATCGCGGATCTGTTTCGGGAAGAATGCCGGCGCGTACAGGCCGCCCATGTCCAGGGAACCGGTGCGGAACAGCTCGGCGATCTGGTTCGGGTTTTCACCCAGGGTTACCACGCGATCTTTCAGCTCGGCGAGTTTCTTGAAGCCCGGCTCAATGTTGTGTTCGTCACCACCGGCCAGTTTGGCGGCGATGATGATCAGGTCCATGGCCTCGGTCCAGTTTGGCGGCGGCAGGAAGATGTTCGGTGCCAAGTCCGCGTCCCACAGGGCGGCGTAGCTGTCCGGCGCTTCTTTCTGAGTGCGCGTGCTGTAGACCAGGCTGTTGCACCAGAGCAGGTAACCGATACCGTGGCCATTGGCGCCGGTGCGGTATTTTTCCGGTACATCGACCAGGTTCGGGATGCGGTTGAGATCGGGTTTTTCCAGCAGGTTGGCCGCGGCCAGACCTTCGGCGCCGACGCCTGCCAGGGTGATGATGTCGTACTGCGGACGATCACCGCCGGCCTTGAGTTTGGCGACCATTTCCGAGGTACTGCCGGTGCGGTCAGCGATGACCTTGCAGCCGTACTTGTCTTCGAAGGTCGCGGCGATGTTGCGCAGGGCTGCCAAGCCGGTGTCATCGGACCAGGTCAGCAAACGCAGGGTCTTGCCCGCAAAGCGTGTGTCGCTGGCGTTAGCCTTGATGAACGGCATGCTCATGGCGGCCGCTGCCACCGAGGCTACGCCCACGGTTTTGATGAATTGACGTCTGTTCAGATCATGCTCGCCCATTACGGACTCCCTTTGTTTTTGTAGGTATGAGGCTGGTCGCAACCGTTGCATCTGCGCCGCCAGATCTGCTCCAAGCCCCCGTATTCACGGGGTTTGCGCTGAGCCGACGGGTTCATCCTGAGGTCGTGCAAAAAACCTGACTATCGATAAAAACTCATTGAAGCCATGACGCCAGCGCATGCCTCATCACGAGGCATGCGCTGACCCTTTTCGAGCCGTCAGACCGCTCGAATCACGTGTTTGATTTCCTGGAAAGCCTGCAAACCCCACGGCCCCAATTCGCGGCCGATGCTGCTCTGTTTGTAGCCACCCCAAGCGGTCTGCGGGAAGATCACTTGCGGCGCGTTGATCCACACAAGCCCCGCCTGCAAAGCGTTGGCGACCCGATCTGCCGCTTCGGCGTCGCGGGTGACCACGCTGGCCACCAGACCGAACTGGCTGTCATTGGCCAAGGCAATCGCCTCGGCCTCGGTGGCAAAACTGCGTACGCAGATCACCGGACCGAAAATCTCTTCACACCACAGCGCACTGTCGAGGGGCACTTCGGTGAAAATCGTCGGCTGCAAAAAATAACCGCGCGACAAGTCCGCCGGGCGATTGCCGCCGCAAACCAGCTTGGCGCCAGCACTCAAACCACGATCAATGTGGCCCAGCACGCGCTGGTATTGCGCCTGATTGACCAGCGCGCCCATTTCCACGTTCGGGTCGAACGGGTCGGCCACGCGAATGGCTTCGGCGCGGGCCTTCAAACGGATGAGGAATTCGTCGGCCAGTTCATCGGCGATCAGCACGCGACTGGTGGCCGAACACATCTGCCCGGCATTGAAGAAACCGCCACCACAGGCCACTTCGACGGCCAGTTCGAGGTCGGCGTCTTTGAGCACCAGCAGCGAGGATTTGCCGCCAAGTTCCAGGCTCACGCCCTTCACGGTTTCTGCGGCGCGTTGCATGACCTGCACGCCGACGGCGTTGCTGCCGGTGAAGGAGATTTTGGCGATGCGCGGATCAGCGGACAACGGCGCGCCGACCGCCAGGCCGGTACCGCAGACCAGGTTGAACACACCCTTGGGCAGACCGGCCTCGGCGATGATCGTCGCCAATTCCAGTTCTGGCAGCGGTGTCACTTCGGACGGCTTAAGCACCACGCAGCAACCGGCGGCCAAGGCCGGGGCGAGTTTCCAGGCGGTGGTAACCATCGGAAAATTCCACGGCACGATCAGGCCGACCACACCGCAGGGTTCGCGGCGCACACGAGCGCTGAAGTCATCGGTTGGCAGCTCCACATTGCTGTCTTGCTTGGCATCGAGACCTTCGGCTAAACCTGCGTAGTACTCGAAGGTGGCGATCACGTCGTCGACATCGATGGCGGCTTCAAACAGCGGCTTGCCGTTGTTGCTCGACTGCAAATGCATCAACTGTTCGCGACCGGCCTGCACGCCCGCAGCAATTTTGCGCAGGATCGCACCGCGCTCGGCGCCGGTGGTTTTCGACCATTCCTTGAAGGCATTGGATGCGGCAGTGACGGCTTGATCGACTGCATGTTCATCGCCACCGTTCACGGTGGTCAACAGGGCTTCGGTCGCCGGGTTGATCACGCGCAGGTGTTCGTTGCCGGCGGACCATTGGCCGTCGATGAACAGGCCGTCGAGTGTCGTAGGGAAACTCATTTCGACACCGCCTTCATCCACACAGTCTGATCGATTTCAATCAGGGTCGGTCCCTGGCGATCGGCAGCGGCGCGCAGAGCGCTGCGCAGTTGCTCGACACCGCAGACGGCTTCGGCTGCACAGCCCAGCGCCTTGGCCACACCAATGAAGTCCGGGGTGTAGATGTCGACGCCAACCGGCTCGATGGCGCGGTTGACCATGTATTTCTTGATCTCTTCGTAGCCCTGGTTATTCCACAGCAGGACGATCACCGGGGTGCGCGCTTCAACGGCGCTGGCCAGTTCCGGCAAGGTAAATTGCAGGCCGCCGTCGCCGATCAGGCACACCACTGGAGGACGCGCGCCGTTTTCAACGCTGCCGCCGAGCCAGGCGCCAATCGCTGCCGGCAAGGCGTAACCGAGGGTGCCGTAACCGGTGGACGAGTTGAACCAGCGACGCGGGCGTTCCGGGTTGAACGTCAGGTTGCCGGTGTACACCGGTTGGGTCGAATCGCCGACGAAGACTGCGCTTGGCAGTTCGTGCAAGACGGTTTCCAGGAAGCGGGTCTGGGCCAGGGTCGGAGCATCCCAGGTGGCAGCCAGTTCGTCGCGCAAGCGTGCGGCACGGACCTGGCCCCAATCGTTACGGCGCTCGGCCAACGACTTGTGGGACAGCGCGCTCAGCAAGGACTGGGCAGCGTTACGGGAGTCGGATACCAGCGCCACTTGCGGCGGATAGTTGCGCACGGTCTGGTCCGGATCGATGTCTACGCGCAGCAGTGCGCCGGGAATTTCGAACCCACCGGCGAAGGTCACGTCGTAGTCGGTCTCGGCCAGTTCGGTGCCGATCGCCAACACCACGTCAGCTTCAGCCACCAAAGCGCGAGTCGCGACCAGGCTTTGGGTTGAGCCGATCAGCAACGGATGGTTGGATTCGAGCATGCCTTTGGCATTGATGGTCAGGGCTACCGGGGCGTCCAGCAGTTCGGCCAGTTCAGTCAACTCGGCCGCGGCATCGATGGCGCCGCCACCGGCGAGAATCAGTGGGCGCTTGGCACCGGCCAGCAGCGCGGTCATGCGGCTGATTGCGCTCGGCGAGGCACCGGCGCGGTCGATGTTCACCGGTACGCTGGCGAGCAGGTCATCGGCCTCTTCTACCAGCACGTCCAACGGAATTTCGATATGCACAGGGCGCGGACGGCCGGCCTGGAACAGTGCAAAGGCACGCGCCAGGACGCCCGGCAATTCAGCCGCCGACATCAAGGTGTGGGAGAACGCCGCCACGCCACCGACCAATGCGCTCTGGTTTGGCAGCTCGTGCAGCTTGCCGCGACCGCCGCCCAACTGGCTGCGCGATTGCACGCTGGAGATCACCAGCATCGGGATCGAGTCGGCGTAGGCCTGGCCCATGGCAGTGGTGATGTTGGTCATGCCTGGGCCGGTGATGATGAAGCACACACCCGGTTTGCCGCTGGTGCGAGCGTAACCGTCGGCCATGAAACCGGCGCCCTGTTCGTGGCGCGGAGTGACGTGGTTGATGCTCGAACGGGCCAGCCCGCGGTACAGCTCCACGGTGTGAACCCCGGGAATGCCGAACACCTGCTCAACCCCGTAATCTTCGAGTAACTTGACCAATACTTCGCCGCACGTCGCCATGTCTTTGCCCTTCTTGTTCGTTTGAGACGCCGGACCTGCGCAGTGTTTATGATGAGTGGGCAGGTCCAGGGATGACCTCATTGGAACGGGCGACACGTAGCCGCAACAATGGATAAAAAGTCATACTAGCCATGTCCTCACGTCATACCTTGGATCCCAATGAAACGATTGCCTCCCCTGCCGGCGCTGCACACTTTTCTGATTACCGCGCAGTGCTGCAACTTCACCCGTGCTGCTGAACAGCTGTACATCACCCAAGGTGCGGTGAGTCGGCAGATCGCCGGGCTGGAAGAACATCTGGGTTATGAACTGTTCATTCGCCAGGCCCGGGGCCTTGACCTGACTGCCGAAGGACGGGAATGGCTGCCACGGGTCCAGCAGATTTTCGGCTTGATCGACGAGGCGGTGGAGCAGATCGGCGAGAAGCGCGAAACCCTGCAACTCAAGGCCCCGACGTGCGTCATGCGCTGGCTGTTGCCACGGTTGTTGCAGTGGCAACGGGAGCGCCCGGATGTGCCGGTGGAATTGACCACCACGGTCAAACACGGCGTGGATTTTCATCGCGAGCAGTTCGATGCCGCGGTGATGTACGGCGCACCGCCGGACAGCTCATTGGTGTCTCAACATTTGTTTGATGAACAGCTGACGCCGGTCTGTTCCAAGCCGTTGCTCGAAGGTCCGGTGCCGCTGCTGGCGCCGGAGGATCTGGAGCAGCACATGCTGCTGCACCCGACCCGGGATGAACGAGACTGGAAGGCCTGGCTGGCCACCGCCGATATTCGCTTGAGCAATGTCGCCAAGGGTCAACATTTCGAAACGCTGGACCTGGCGATGTCGATGGCATCCCAAGGGACAGGCGTGGCGATCGGGGATTGGTCGCTGATTGGCGACGATTTGAGTGCGGGGCGGCTGGTCATGCCGTTTGAATTGAAGGTGAAGACCGGGTTGGCGTATTACCTGGTTTTCCCCGAGAAACCCGGACCTTCGCCGAAGTTGCGCGAGTTGATGGGGTGGTTGGTGGAGCAGGCTCAGGCGCGGTGAGTCGAAACCCTGTAGCAGCTGGCGCAGCCTGCGTTCGGCTGCGAAGCAGTCGTAAAACCATCCACCGCGGTGTGTCAGAAAAACTGTGGATACCGGGTTTACGACTGCTGCGCAGCCGAACGCAGGCTTCGCCAGCTGCTACAGGTTTGTGGTGTTACGAGGATCAGTACCCGACTGCAAACCTCTGCCGAGGATGCTTTGGCACTTCCACTTCATCCAGCATCGCAATCGCATAGTCAGCAAAAGCAATCCAGCTCCGCCCTTCGCTACTCACCAGCAAATCATCCTTGCCGATCCGAAACGTCCCCGTGCGCTCACCTTCGACAAACTCTGCCGACGGCGACACAAAGGTCCAGTCCAGCTCTTTTTCCTGCCGAAGGTTTTCCAGAAACAGCGCACCCGCGCTGGCCTCAGCCTTGTACGCCTGCGGAAAACCCTCGCTGTCGATGACGCGGGTTCCGTCCGGCAGCAACAGCGAACCGGCACCGCCCACCACCAACAGACGTTTTACGCCGGCCTTCTGCACCGGCTCGATGACGGCGCTGGCGGGAAGGGTCGCGAAGTGCGCAGCGCTGATCACTACGTCATGGCCCGCAACGGCCGCTTGCAAGGCTTCGGCGTCGAGCGCATCCACATTTTTGCTGACCACACCAGCACGCTGGCCGATCTTCGACGTGTCGCGGGCGATGGCGGTGATGCTGTGACCACGACGCAGGGCTTCTTCCAGCAGTTGGCTACCGGCACGACCGGTGGCACCAATGATTGCGATCTTGCTCATGACGTTCTCCAGTTGGCTTAGGTGTACTTGATCGAGTTACGACGGGTTACCACTTCATCTCGCCCTTGGCGACTTTGGCGCTCAGTTCAAGCGAGCTTTCTTCACCCAGCTTCGGGTAGCGTTTTTTCATCGCTGCGATCAGCGCGGCAGCGTCCTTTGCCTTGGCGGTTTCCTCGTCGAACGCCTTGATGTAAACGGCGGTGAACTGCACGGCGGCCAGCGAACGGGCGCTCTCACCGAGGTAATGACCCGGCACGATGGTTTTCGGTTTCAGGGTTTCGATGGCGTGCAGCGTGGTCAACCAATCGGCGTGGGATTGCGGCGTCTGGGTGTCGGCCATCCACACGTGGATGTTTTCTGCGACGACGACGCCACCGACCACAGCCTTGATCGACGGAATCCAGACAAAGGTGCGATCCGGCTGCTTGCCCTCAAGCCCCACTACCTGCAACTTCTGCCCTTCGAGCATCAGGCTGTCGCCTTTTAGTACATCCGGCACGATGGTTTTGGCAGGCACGTCGGCGCCCATTTTCGGCCCCCAGAACGCCAGTTTGCCGTCGACGGTTTTCTGGATGTGATCCACGGTCGGCTGCGAGGCGAGCACTTTGGCGTTGGGGAATGCGGCGGTCAGGGTGTCGAGGCCGAAGTAGTAATCCGGGTCACCGTGGCTGATGTAGATGGTGGTCAGTTGCTTGCCGCTGGCGCGGATCTTCTCGACCACTTGCTCGGCCTGGGATTTGCCAAATTGTGCATCCACCAAAATCGCGTCTTTCTCGCCGCTGACCAACACCGAGGTCACCGGGAAGATCGCCTTGTCGCCCGGGTTGTAGACGTCCAGGGTCAGGCTCGATGCAGCCGCTGCGTGGGCGGCGAAACCGAGGGTGGCGGTGGCCAGCAAAATACGTTTAAGCGAGGTGAAGCCGATCATCTGTTGCTCCGTTGTCGATGGCCAGGGTTGGCCGATGGCTCTGTAGGAGCTGACGAGTGAAACGAGACTGCGATCTTGTGACTTTGCTTCTTAAAGGCAAGATCAAAAGATCGCAGCCTCGTTTCACTCATCAGCTCCTACAGGGGACAGAGCTTAGTTGCATGACTCAGTACAAAAAATGCGATGCTGGGACATAGTTTGTTTCTGAAAGTGAGCAAATGATGGATCGTCTACAAGCAATGCGGGTGTTCGTCACAGTGGTTGACCTCGGCAGCCAGTCGGCCGCCGCCGATCACCTGGACCTGTCACGGCCCGTGGTTTCGCGCTATCTGGCGGAGCTGGAGGATTGGGTCGGCGCACGCCTGATGCACCGCACCACGCGCAAGCTGAGCCTGACCGCTGCCGGCAGTGAAATCCTGCCCCGTTGTCGGCAGATGCTCGACCTGTCCACGGACATGCAAGCCGCCGTCAGCGAACCGGACGAGGCACCACGCGGCCTGTTGCGCATCAGCGTCAGCACTTCGTTCGGTCAGGCACAACTGGCGGATGCCATGGCCGCTTACGTCAAACGTTACCCTGGTGTGAGCATCGATATGCAGATGCTCGACCGCACGGTGAACCTGGTGGATGAGCGCATCGATCTGGCGATCCGCACCAGCAACGACCTGGACCCGAACCTGATCGCGCGGCGGTTGACCGTCTGCCGCTCGGTGATCTGCACCTCCCCCGCTTATCTGCTCGAACACCCGACACCGCGGCGGGTCGAGGATCTGAGCCAGCACAATTGCCTGACCCACTCCTACTTCGGCAAAAGCCTCTGGCATTTCGAGGAGGACGGTGAGCAGGTGTCAGTGCCGGTGCAGGGCAACATCAGCGCCAACGAAGCCAGCACGTTGTTGCGCGCGACGATGGCTGGCGCCGGGGTGGCGATGCTGCCCAGTTATCAGGCGGGCGTGCATATCCACAGCGGCGAACTGATCCGCCTGCTGCCCCACGCCGAACCCCGGCAAATGAACATTTACGCGGTGTATGCCTCACGCAAACACATGCCGGCGGCGTTGCGCAGCATGCTGGATTTTCTGGTGCTCAGATTCCCGGAAGAACCGGCGTGGGATGCAAACCTGTAGGAGCTGCCGAAGGCTGCGATCTTTTGATCTTGATCTTTTCAGAGCCACAGAAGATTAAAAACAAGATCAGAAGATCGCAGGCTTCGCCAGCTCCTACACAACTCACAGGCGCTGACCTATGCTCAAAGTAATACCGAAGGGTATTCGTTCAGAGGTCAACGCCATGAACATCAAAACAAGAAGATACCTCGCGATTTTCATCACCTGCGCGGCCACGCTTGCGCTGTATGGCACGGCGGCCTGGCGCGTCGAGCAGTTGCGACAACTGCCCCGTGAATTCGCGAGCTGTAACTTCGAACGCTGCATTCCCCACAACGCGACCCTCAATGCCCTCAAGTAACGAAGGGGATCAGGCCTCGTTGTCCTGATCGGCCTTCAAGCGGTCGCGAAATGCCTTCGGCGAGATCCCCACTCGACGCCGGAACAGGCGCGTGAAGTTGGTCGGATCAGAGAACCCCAACACGTCGGACATCTCATAAATGGTCATGCTGGTGTAGGTCAGCAAGCGCTTGGCCTCCAGCAATTGACGTTCGTGCATGATCTGCAACGCCGGTTGTCCCGCCAGCTCACGGCAGGTGCCGTTGAGGTGGGACACGGAAATCCCCAGCCGATGGGCCAGGTCCTCGACCTTGACGTGTTGGCGATAGGTCTCTTCCACCAGTTGGATAAAACCGTTCAGATATTCCCGGGCACGCTGCGGACGCTGGCTGGCGTTGCGACGGCAAATCACCTGGCGGCTGACCCACACCATGATCACGCTGACTAGCGAATGCATGAGCATTTCGCGAGCCGGCTGGTGGCCGGTGTATTCGTCTTGCAGCGCTGAAAACAGGCTGTTGAGGTATTCGCCTTGCTTGCCCGCCGGATAACTTTCGGCTTGGGCCAGGGCGTTCACCGAGTTGCCCAGTTGCGCCTGAAGATGGGCGACCAGCGGCGCGGCAAGGGTCACGACAAACCCTTCGACGTCCTCGGAAAACCGATAGCCATGCACCGATAACGGCGGCAGGATCAGGATCGCCGGCTCAGTCAATTGCGTGCGTTTACCTTCGATTTCAAGCTCTGCCTGACCTTTGAATACGAAGAGCAGCTGGCACACATCGGCGTGGCGGTGGGGTTTGATTTCCCATTGGTGTTCGCGGCTGCGTTTGGAAATGGTTTCACAGTGCAGCAAGTCCGGGGTCGGCCAATCCAGGCTTTCACCGTAGAGCTTGAACACTGGAATCGAAGGTAGGTCAGGCTTGTTCATCACTTCAATCCAGGCCTCGGGGGTAGGCGGGCGATAATCGCACCGATTGGCAGAATGTACAGGTATCGGCTCAGTTTTCCCCTTCAATTGACAGACTCGCGAGAGAAAAATGCAAGCACTCGATCCATAAAAATTATTCACCGGCCCTGGTTGCGTGAAGCTTGCGAGTCATAAAAACAATGAAAACGCTGAAAACCCAAATCGCCATCATCGGCGCCGGTCCGTCCGGTTTATTGCTCGGTCAATTGCTGCACAACGCCGGCATCGACACCCTCATTCTCGAACGCCAGACCCCGGACTATGTGCTTGGACGAATCCGTGCCGGCGTCCTCGAACAAGGCATGGTAGAGCTGTTGCGCCAGGCTGGGGTGGGGCAGCGCATGGACGCCGAAGGGCTGGTCCACACAGGCTTCGAACTGGCCCTCGACGCACGCCGGGTACACATCGATCTGCAAGCCCTGACCGGTGGCAAAACGGTGATGATCTACGGTCAGACCGAGGTCACTCGCGACCTGATGGCCGCTCGTCGGGAGGCCGGCGCGCAGACGATTTACGAGGCAAGCAACGTCGTTCCTCACGGGATGAAAACCGAAGAGTCGTTCGTGACTTTTGAGAAGGACGGCGAGCTGTATCGACTCGATTGCGACTACATCGCCGGGTGCGACGGTTTCCATGGCGTGGCCCGGCAGGCGATTCCTGCCGAGTGCCTGAACGTGTTCGAGCGGGTCTATCCGTTTGGCTGGCTGGGGATTCTTGCCGATACCCCGCCTGTTCACGAAGAGCTGGTTTATGCCAGGCATGAGCGCGGTTTTGCCCTGTGCAGCATGCGTTCGGCCACCCGCACCCGCTATTACCTCCAGGTGCCGGCCGACGAGCACGTCGAGAACTGGTCTGATCAACGCTTCTGGGATGAACTCAAATCCCGTCTGCCTGGCGCGTTGGCAGCGTCGTTGGTCACTGGACCTTCCATCGAAAAAAGCATCGCGCCGTTACGCAGTTTTGTCGTCGAACCGATGCAGTACGGGCGGATGTTTTTGGTCGGCGACGCTGCGCACATCGTCCCACCCACCGGCGCCAAGGGCCTGAACCTGGCGGCCAGCGACGTCAGTACGCTGTTCAACATTCTGCTGAAGGTTTACCGAGAAGGCCGTGTGGATTTGCTGGAGAAGTACTCCGAGGTCTGTTTGCGCCGGGTGTGGAAAGCCGAAAGGTTTTCCTGGTGGATGACCTCGATGCTGCACCGTTTCGAGGATAACGACGCCTTCAGTCAGCGCATCGCCGAGTCGGAACTGGCGTACTTCGTCGACTCCGAGGCTGGTCGAAAAACCATTACAGAAAATTACGTCGGCCTTCCGTACGAGGCTATCGAATAGCCTGCTATCGACTTACACTGGCGAGCATCCCCGCTCGCCTTGCTCCTTGCGGGTCAATCACTGTCCGCAGGTTCTAACCCGTGACCAATCTCAACCAGCCTGAAACGCCCAAACCAGCCATTCGCAGCGTGTTGATCGCCCTGATGCTGGCAATCTTTCTGGGCGCGCTGGACCAGACCATCGTCGCGGTGTCGATGCCGGCCATTTCCGCACAATTCAAGGACGTCAGCCTGCTCGCCTGGGTGATTTCCGGCTACATGGTGGCGATGACGGTGGCCGTGCCGATCTACGGCAAATTGGGCGATCTGTACGGTCGCCGCAAGTTGATGCTGTTTGGCATGGGGCTGTTCACGGTCGCTTCGCTTTTCTGTGGCATGGCCCAGAGCATGGAGCAGCTGGTGCTGGCGCGGATTCTTCAAGGCATCGGCGCCGGCGGGATGATTTCGGTCAGCCAGGCGATCATTGGCGACATCGTGCCGCCCCGGGAACGCGGCCGCTATCAAGGCTATTTCAGCAGCATGTACGCCGTGGCCAGCGTGGCCGGCCCGGTACTCGGCGGTTACATGACCGAGTACCTGTCGTGGCGCTGGGTGTTCTTGATCAATCTTCCGTTGGGCCTCGGTGCCTGGCTGGTGGCCAATCGAACGCTGGTGGGTTTGCCAGTGCCACAACGCAAACCGATCATCGATTACCTCGGCACGTTGCTCATGATCATCGGCTTGACCGCCTTGTTGCTGGGCATCACCCAGGTCGGTCAGGGCCATTCGTGGCGCAGCGCCGAAGTGCTGGGCCTGCTCGGTTGTGCGGTGTTGGTACTGGCGCTGTTCGTCTGGCATGAACGCCGGGCGCGGGAGCCGCTGCTGCCGATGCATTTGTTTGCCAATCGCAATGCGATCCTGTGCTGGTGCACGATTTTCTTCACCAGTTTCCAGGCGATCTCGCTGATTGTGTTGATGCCGCTGCGCTTCCAGAGCGTTACCGGCGCCGGGGCCGACAGCGCCGCGTTGCACCTGTTGCCGCTGGCAATAGGTTTGCCGATTGGCGCGTATTTCGCCGGCCGCCGAACCTCGGTGACCGGGCGCTACAAACCCATGATTCTGACCGGGGCCCTAATCATGCCGATCTCGATTCTCGGTATGGCGTTCAGTCCTCCCCAGGCCTTTGTGCTCAGTAGTCTGTTTATGTTGCTCAGCGGGATCGCTAGCGGCATGCAGTTCCCGACTTCCCTGGTTGGAACGCAGAATTCGGTGGCACAACGGGACATCGGTGTCGCCACCAGCACCACCAACCTGTTCCGCTCACTGGGCGGCGCGGTGGGTGTGGCCTTGATGTCAGCCCTGCTGTTGGCGTTGTTACAGGACTCAAGTTTTGCCCACCTGGCCGGCTCTTCGATGATTGCCGAGGGCAGTTCGGGGAACGTCTTGCTCGATGGTTTGAACGCCGCGCCGGGGGATGCGCAGAACGCCTTGCGCGCCGAGCTGCTGCTGACCTTTCAACATTTGCTGATGGTCAGCGCGGCGGTATCGCTGCTGGGGCTGGCGGCGGCGGTTGCCATGCCGAATATGGTGTTGCGGGGGCGCGAGGATAAGGTTCGATAGACGGACCGAGTCGCCTGCATTCGCGAGCAAGCCCGCTCCCACATTGGATCTCCGTCGTACACAAATGCTGTGATCACTGAAGATCTACTGTGGGAACGGCGGTGCGACGATTCGACTTGCTCGCGAAAGCGGTGTGTCAGGCACCGCCATTCAAGGGCTGTAATACCCGACAGCCACCAGAAAATGCCCGACCTTTTTCAGGTAGGCATGCTTGTCCTCGACCTTGCCGTCGGACCAGTTCTGCCAGCGGTATTCGGCCCGAGCATCACGCCCTTGGTGTCGACCACGAACACGTAACGATCCTTGTCGACAAACTCGCCCTGACGGCTGAAAGCAGCGAAGGCCTTGTCGCCATTGTCGTGGTAGTACGCCAGGGCTTTTTCCAGCAGGGCTTTGGCAGCCTGGCTGTCGTCCTTTTCCGTGCCGGCAGCTGAACCTGGCCTCGTTCTTGTTGGTGTTCAAGAGCGTAGACGGCTTGGGATTTGTACGAATATTCAGGAAAGCACAGAGCGAGCAGCTGTCGAAGGCTGCGTTCGGCTCTGTAGCAGCTGTCGAGCCCCAGCGAGGCTGCGTTCGGCTGCGAAGCAGTCGTAAATCAATCAACGCGGTGCTTCAGGTAAACCGAGTTAATTGAATTGACGACTGCTGCGCAGCCGAACGCAGCCTCGCTGGGGCTCGACAGCTGCTACACAGGCCGGTTGAAGGCTCACTGCCTTGCGCGCAGCTGCTGCTGCAAATTCTGGATCTGCGCCTGAAGGGTGTTGATGTTGCGGGTGACCTGGCTACGGAAGGCGTCGAACTCGGCGGTATTGGTCCCGCCTGGCGTCGCGGCCGGGCGATTGTCCTGTTGGCTTTTGAGGACAATGACTTCCTGCTCCAGACGCTCGATGGCGGCGCTCGGGTTGCCTTGTTTCTTCAGTGCAACGATGTCAGAGCCAAGGCTTTTTAGCTGTGCGTCGAATTTGTCTGTGTCCGCCGGGTTGCTTTTCAGCACGGCTACATCGCTGTTCAAGACTTTGACCTGAGCCTGCAATTGAATGGTGGCGGCCTGTTGTTCGGTGCCTTGCGCGGTTATCTGCGCCAAGCGCTTATCCAGATCGGTGGTCTGTGCACTCATCTGCGCCAGGCGTTTGTCCAGATCGGTGGTCTGGCCGACAACGCCTTGCTGTTGTTTGCTTTGATCCTGGAGCTTGCTTTCCAGCTGTTTGATTTGCAGCTTCAAGGCCTCGCTGTCGCTGCTGACGTTGGTCTGACTGGCGACAACCTTGCCGGAAATGTCCTGCAAGCGCCCCGCCGCATCCTCACTGATACGCGCGAAACTTTCCTGGGTCGCCACCAATTGCTGTTCCATCAGCGAGAGCTGCTGGAAGCTCCACCAGGCAAGGCCTGCAAAAGCAAAGAACAAGGCGCCAACCAGCGCCCACAGCGGGCCGGTGCTCGCGCTTTTGACTTTGACGACTGGCGCGGGCCGCGAATGCACGGTGGTACGAGCAGTGGGCACAAAATCATCGTCGTCGAGGCTGTCGGCACGCAGGCTCGGTACATCGTCGAAGTCGTCGTTGGCATCGTTACGCATGGACATTGAGTCAACCTTTGTGGAACGCGGTGATGGCTTGATGCGGCGCAGTATAACCCCCACTGCCGCATCGATTGACCCTCAACCCTGAACTCGGTTCAGTGTGGCGGCGCTAACCCGCGCGTCAGCGGATGTCCTGGGCCTTCCACCAGCCGCAGAATTCATCGAGGGCGGTCCAGAGACTGACTTTCGGATCGTAGTCCAGATAATGCCGGGCGCGGCTGATGTCCAAGGTGAAATTTTTGTTCATCACCTGCATGCCCAGGCGCGACAGGGTCGGTTCGGGACGACCCGGCCACAACTTGCACACCCCCTCGTTGAGCGCCGCTACGGTGTAGGCCAATCCGTAGGAACGGTAGCGCGTGACCTGTGGGACTTCCATCTTGCGCATCACGTAATTGACCACGTCCCACAACGGCACTGGCGTGCCGTTGCTGATGTTATAGGCCTTGCCCAAGGCCGAACCACTGGCCAGCAAACTGCTGAGCAACGCTTCATTGAGGTTTTGCACGCTGGTGAAATCAACCTTGTTCAGGCCGTTGCCGATGATCGCGAGCCGTCCTTTACGCTGCATTTTCAGCAGCCGCGGAAAGATGCTCATGTCACCAGCCCCCGTCACGAAACGCGGGCGCAGGGCCAGGGTTTCGAGGCCGAACTCCTGAGCGCCGAAAACCTTTTGCTCGGCCAGGTATTTGGTCGCGGCGTAGGGATGCTTGAAGCGCTTGGGCACCTGTTCTTCGGTCAGACCCAGATGATCGCGGCCATCGAAGTAGATCGACGGCGACGACAAGTGAACCAGTCGCCGAACCCGCTGTTTCAGGCAGGCCTCGACCACGTTTTCCGTGACCTGCACGTTGCCTTGATGGAAGTCCTGATAACGCCCCCACAAACCGACCGCACCGGCGCAATGCACCACGGCTTCGACGTCTGAGCACAGGTCGCGTGCCAGTTCCGGGTCGCTCAAGTCACCCTGGGTGAACTCGGCGCCACGGCGCACCAGATGCTCCACACTTTCGGCCCGGCGACCGTTGACCCGCACGTCCAGGCCCTGCTCCAGGGCAAAACGCGCAAAGCGCCCGCCAATGAAGCCGCTTGCGCCGGTAACCAGAATCTTCATGAATTGCTCCGAATATTTCGTTTTGCGTATTTCGTCAGGTCTTGACGCTGCCCGTCAGTCCAACGGCACCAGCCATTGCTTCGACGAACGCACCAACTGATCGGTGAGTAACCCCAGCAACTGACCGCCATTGCGCCAATGATGCCAGTACAGCGGCACATCGATCGGCTTATCGGGCAAAAGCTCCACCAATGCGCCGCGCTCCAGTTGCTCGCGCACCTGCAGTTCAGGCACCAGGCCCCAACCGAGTCCCGCTTCCGTGAGACGGATGAAGCCTTCGGACGAGGGGCATAAATGGTGTTCGAATCCGCCATCGACGCCGAGGGACGCGAGGTAGCGATGCTGTAGGAAATCGTCCGGGCCAAACACCAACGCGGGGGTTTTCGACAACAGATCGGCGCGTACACCTTCAGGAAAATGCCGGGCGATAAATGCCGGGCTGGCCAGCGCACGGTAGCGCATGGCCCCCAGCAAAACGCTGCGCGCGCCGGCCACCGGGCGCTCGCTGGCGCAGACGCACGCCGCGACTTCACCGGCGCGCATGCGTTTGAGGCCGACGGTCTGGTCTTCGACCACCAGATCCAGCAGCAGATGCTGTTCCGCGCAAAAATCCCCGACCGCCACGGCCCACCACGTGGCGAGACTGTCGGCATTCAAGGCGATGCGCAGACGCTCCGGCAGGCCTTCTTCGTCGAGTGCCGGCACCAGTGTTTGCAAGTCCCGTTCAAGTAAACGCACCTGCTGCACATGGTTGAGCAGCCGTCGGCCGATTTCGGTCGGGGCCGGCGGTGTCACCCGCACCAGCACCGGCTGGCCGACCCGCGCCTCGAGCAATTTGATGCGCTGGGAGATCGCCGATTGCGACAAACCGAGCACCTGAGCCGCACGTTCGAACCCGGCCTGCTCGACCACCGCGGCCAAGGCAGAAAGCAATTTATAGTCGAACATCAGTTTTCCTAATGAGCGATCAGCATGATTGGTTTTTCTTATACAGCCTGACACCGGAGAATGGCCAGCAAGAACTCTTGAACAAGGATCATCGACATGGCTGGCGAAACTTCATTAGCAACCTTGCTGCGCAGCATGAGCCCGCAACTCAACGTCGGCGAATACGTGTTCTGCACCCTGCGCGACGGCCAGCTGCCAGCAGGCCTTGAGATTGTCGGCAGCTTTCGCGAGCAGGAAGGTCTGACGGTGATTCTGGAACGTTCCCACGCCGAGAAGGCGGGTTTCAGTTTCGATTACGTCGCGGCCTGGATCACCTTGAACGTGCACTCGGCCCTCGAAGCCGTCGGCCTGACCGCCGCGTTCGCCACGGCATTAGGCCAGGCGGGCATCAGCTGCAACGTGATCGCCGGCTATTACCACGACCATTTATTCGTCGGCCAGGCCGATGCCGAACGCGCCCTGCACGTGCTGCGGGATCTGGCGGCCAACGCGGAGTAAACACCTTATGTGGCAAAGCTATGTGAACGGCCTGTTAGTGGCCGCGGGGCTGATCATGGCGATCGGCAGTCAGAATGCGTTTGTGTTGGCTCAGAGCCTTCGGCGTGAACATCACCTGCCCGTGGCAGCACTCTGCGTGACCTGCGATGCCTTGCTGGTGGCCGCCGGAGTATTCGGCCTGGCGACGGTGTTGGCGCAGAACCCGACGTTGCTGGCAGTCGCCCGCTGGGGTGGCGCGGCGTTTCTGATTTGGTATGGCAGCCTGGCGTTGCGTCGGGCCTGCTCGAAACAGAGCCTGCAACAGGGCGAAAACCAAACGGTGCGCTCGCTGCGCGCGGTGATGCTCAGCGCTTTGGCCGTAACGCTGCTTAACCCGCACGTTTATCTGGATACCGTGTTGCTGATCGGCTCTCTCGGTGCCCAACAAACAGAGCCCGGCGCTTATGTGGTGGGCGCGGCCAGTGCGTCATTGCTGTGGTTTTTCACCCTGGCGCTGGGCGCGGCGTGGTTGGCGCCATGGTTGGCTCGGCCAAGTACCTGGCGAATTCTCGATATGCTGGTGGCGGTCATGATGTTCACAGTGGCCTTTCAATTAATCGTCGCCAGCTGATTATTCCAAAAGGCTCTGGAACCTCTATTCCACACAGTTGTTGCGTGGTTATGCCGCACCCCCGGTGCTATGATCCGATCCGATGCGCCGCAAAGAGTACAAACTCCCCGGCGCTTGTCTGGCCGCCCGTGATCGGCCTTGCGCTCACCGCAACTGACCTGATTAGGAGAATCATCATGGCTTTCGAATTGCCGCCGCTGCCTTACGCACACGATGCCTTGCAGCCGCACATTTCCAAGGAAACTCTGGAATACCACCACGACAAGCACCACAACACCTATGTCGTGAACCTGAACAACCTGGTGCCAGGCACCGAGTTCGAAGGCAAGACTCTGGAAGAAATCGTCAAATCTTCCTCGGGCGGTATCTTCAACAACGCCGCTCAGGTCTGGAACCACACTTTCTACTGGAACTGCCTGGCGCCAAACGCCGGCGGTCAACCAACCGGCGCACTGGCTGACGCGATCAACGCAGCCTTCGGTTCGTTCGACAAGTTCAAGGAAGAATTCAGCAAGACTTCCATCGGCACCTTCGGTTCCGGTTGGGGCTGGCTGGTGAAAAAGGCTGACGGTTCCCTGGCCCTGGCCAGCACCATCGGCGCCGGCAACCCGCTGACCAACGGCGACACCCCGCTGCTGACCTGCGACGTCTGGGAGCACGCTTACTACATCGACTACCGCAACCTTCGTCCAAAATACGTCGAAGCGTTCTGGAACCTGGTCAACTGGAAATTCGTGGCTGAGCAGTTCGAAGGCAAAACCTTCACCGCTTAAGATCGACGCCAGTCAAAAAACCCGGCTTTGGCCGGGTTTTTTATTGCCTGGAGAATGTCAGGTCGCCTGCGGATCGACGATATCCAACGCCCGATTAACGGCTAAGTCCGCCAACATGACGATCTGCGCAATGGCCAACGCCGTACTGCGCTGGGAGCCGGTCAGGTAGGTGGCGAAATCACTGGCCAAGACGTTGGCTGAAGCCAATGACTCACAGGCGTGAGCCAGGAGGGATTCGGTATCCATGTCTGGGGCAATCATGAACATGGGATCGGGTTTGTAGGGTGGGTCTGGGATTAATTTATCCACTTACATTTCCTTTTGAGGTGTGCGCCATCGATTCCCGATCTCACTCGAAGAAGAGGTGGCAGCTATGTGCAGGGTGAGATCACCGGCAAAAGGAACCCGGCCGGACCGAAGTCCGCCCGCACACAGCCGCCATAAAACATCGCTGACAGCCTCAAGCTGCCGGCAATTATGGAGGGCCTTGCACTGGTTTCCAATTGCTTAGTCTGGGATCTCACACCCGGTCGCAGATTTTTTCAGCGACCCCCAAAAGGTTATTGAACCCACTTCCTACGGGCAACCTGAAAACCTCGTGGGAAAGGTCTGGTTTTTTTACCGCTGTTTAAACGGGCGCATCCGTTGCCTGTGCGGCCGCCATCGCGAGCAAGCTCGCTCCCACAATGGATCGGGCACGCCTTTCGCTTCTCACCACTCAACAGGCCGAGCGTTAGCTCGCCTGCAGCTCTTGATCTTGATCCACCCGCCCCTTCGGGAGGCTGAGTGGAGGTGTTCATCTGGGGGGCAGGCGCGCAGCGCCGTTCGACGAAGTCGAACACATCGAGAGGAGGTCGAAGCGAAGCCGGCCGGAGGCGATGCCCCCAGATGAATGCCGGAACGAAGGAACGCCGAGCCTAAGCGAGGGGCCGGACGCTTGGGGCGAGACCTTTGGTTACTTTGGGGCGTTTGCCAAAGTGACACGCCGTAAGGGCGGAACCATAGGTGGCCGTTACCGCAGAAATGGATATGTACTCGGTCAACCAACAGCTTGGTCGGCTGACAGGCCGCCATCGCGAGCAAGCTCGCTCACACATTCAAAACGTGTACATCCGCAGAAACCAGGGCGATTTCCCACGATGAAACCAGCCTTCAGCCCCTTGCCCCAACGCCACAGCCGTCTAACATCAACCAAACGGAAAATATGTCCAAATCCCCCTCAAGTTGAAGGACTCAACAACCGACACAGTACAAATAGCGCAAATACTCCCAACGACAGCATTTCGGCCAAGCTACAGGCAAAACCCCATGTGATTGATTGTCCCTTTGACTGCCATCACCGGATTGCCAATACTCACGGCAACTTGACGCTACCCGCACGGAACAAGGAATGACTCTTTGAAGCTGGAACTCAAGAACAGCTTGTCGGTGAAGTTGCTTCGGGTCGTGCTCCTCTCGGCATTGATCGTCGGTGTGGTCTTGAGCTGCGCGCAGATCGTTTTCGATGCCTATAAAACACGCCAGGCCGTGGCCAGCGATGCCCAACGCATCCTCGACATGTTCCGCGACCCCTCGACCCAGGCCGTCTACAGCCTGGACCGGGAAATGGGCATGCAGGTGATCGAAGGCCTGTTTCAGGACGACGCTGTGCGCAAGGCCTCCATTGGCCATCCCAACGAAGCCATGCTCGCGCAAAAGTCTCGCGAGCTGCAGCATTCCGACAGTCGCTGGCTGACCGACCTGATCCTCGGCAAGGAACGCACCTTCACCACCCAACTGGTGGGTCGCGGCCCTTACAGCGAGTATTACGGCGACTTGAGCATCACCCTCGACACAGCCACCTACGGCCAGGGTTTCATCGTCAGTTCGGTGATCATCTTCATCTCCGGCGTGTTGCGTGCGATGGCCATGGGGCTGGTGCTGTACCTGGTCTATCACTGGCTGCTGACCAAGCCGCTGTCGCGGATCATCGAACACCTCACGGAAATCAATCCGGATCGCCCCAGCGCACACAAAATCCCGCTACTCAAGGGGCATGAAAAGAACGAACTGGGGATCTGGATCAACACCGCCAACCAGTTGCTCGAGTCCATCGAGCGCAACACCCATTTGCGCCACGTAGCGGAAAACAGCCTGCTTCGCATGGCTCAGTACGACTTCCTCACCGGTCTGCCGAATCGCCAGCAATTGCAGCAGCAACTGGACAAAATCCTGGGAGACGCCGGCAAGTTGCAACGTCGGGTCGCGGTATTGGTGGTCGGCCTGGACGATTTCAAAGGCATCAACGAACAATTCAGCTACCAGACCGGTGACCAACTGCTGCTGGCCCTCGCCGATCGCCTGCGAGCTCACAGCGGACGCCTTGGCGCCCTCGCCCGCCTTGGCGGCGACCAGTTCGCCCTGGTTCAGGCCGACATCGAACAACCCTACGAAGCGGCCGAACTGGCCCAAAGCATTCTCGATGACCTGGAAGCGGCATTTGCCCTCGATCATCAGGAGATTCGCCTGCGCGCCACCATCGGCATCACCCTGTTCCCCGAGGACGGTGACAGCACCGAGAAACTGCTGCAAAAAGCCGAGCAGACCATGACCCTGGCCAAGACTCGCTCGCGCAACCGTTATCAGTTCTATATCGCCAGCGTCGACACCGAAATGCGCCGCCGTCGGGAGCTGGAAAAAGACCTGCGCGACGCCTTGGCCCGTGACCAGTTGTACCTCGTCTATCAGCCGCAGGTCAGCTATCGCGATCACCGGGTGGTGGGTGTCGAGGCGCTGATTCGCTGGCAGCATCCCGAGCACGGGCTGGTCCCGCCGGACTTGTTCATCCCCCTGGCCGAGCAGAACGGCACCATCATCGCCATCGGCGAATGGGTGCTGGATCAGGCGTGCAAGCAATTGCGCGACTGGCATGACCAGGGTTTCGTCGACCTGCGCATGGCGGTGAATCTGTCCACAGTGCAGCTGCACCACGCCGAGTTGCCACGGGTGGTCAACAACCTCCTGCAGATGTACCGCCTGCCACCGCGCAGCCTGGAGCTGGAAGTCACCGAAACCGGCCTGATGGAAGACATCAGCACGGCCGCACAGCACCTGCTGAGCCTGCGCCGCTCCGGTGCGCTGATCGCGATCGACGACTTCGGCACCGGTTACTCGTCATTGAGCTATCTGAAAAGCCTGCCGCTGGACAAGATCAAGATCGACAAAAGCTTCGTTCAGGACCTGCTCGATGACGACGATGATGCGACCATCGTTCGGGCCATCATCCAGCTGGGCAAGAGCCTGGGCATGCAGGTGATTGCCGAAGGCGTGGAAACCGCCGAGCAAGAGGCCTACATCATCTCCGAGGGCTGTCACGAAGGTCAGGGCTATCTCTACAGCAAGCCGCTGCCGGCGCGGGAATTGAGCGCGTATCTGAAACAGGCCCAGCGCAGTAACGCGGCTATTTTGTAGAAAATCAAGAGATCGCAGCCTCGTTTCACTCGACAGCTGCTACAGAGTGAAACGAGGCTGCGATCTCTTGATCTACGACACAACTCCCGCCTGAATAAGAAATATTTCCAGGTACAGCCCTTTACAGATAATGCGAAAGATTTGCATTATGTCGCAGTTTTGCGCGCTTGCTGCGCCATTCCACCCTTCTCGAAGCAGGATGTTCGCCATGATTCGTATGCCTCTGGCTACCGCCAGTCTGTTGGCCATCGCTATTTCCCTCGCCGGTTGTGGCGAAGGCAAAGACAAAGCTGTCGCTGCGCAAGCACCGACTCCGGCCGCCAGCACCACGGCCCCGGCGGCTGCACCTGCCGCTGCCAGTAAAGTCGATGAAGCCGCGGCCAAAGCCGTTGTCGCGCATTACGCCGACATCGTCTTCGCCGTTTACAGCGATGCCGAATCCACCGCGAAGACCCTGCAAACCGCCGTCGACGCCTTCCTCGCCAAGCCGAACGCCGACACCCTGAAAGCCGCCAAGGCTGCCTGGATCGCCGCCCGCGTTCCTTACCTGCAGAGCGAAGTGTTCCGCTTCGGCAACACCATCATCGACGACTGGGAAGGTCAGGTGAACTCTTGGCCACTGGACGAAGGCCTGATCGACTACGTCGACAAATCCTACGAGCACGCACTGGGTAACCCGGGCGCCACGGCCAACATCATCGCCAACACCCAGGTTCAGGTCGGCGAAGACAAGGTCGATGTGAAAGACATCACCCCGGCAAAACTTGCCAGCCTGAACGAGCTGGGTGGTTCCGAGGCCAACGTCGCCACCGGCTACCACGCGATCGAATTCCTGCTCTGGGGCCAGGACTTGAACGGCACCGGCCCTGGCGCCGGCAACCGTCCAGCTTCCGACTACCTGGAAGGCAAAGGCGCAACCGGCGGTCATAACGATCGTCGTCGCGCTTATCTGAAGTCCGTGACCCAACTGCTGGTCAGCGACCTGGAAGAAATGGTCGGTAACTGGAAGCCGAACGTGGCCGACAACTACCGCGCCACCCTGGAAGCCGAGCCAGCTGAATCCGGCCTGCGCAAAATGCTGTTCGGCATGGGCAGCCTGTCCCTGGGCGAACTGGCGGGCGAGCGCATGAAGGTTTCCCTGGAAGCCAACTCCCCGGAAGACGAACAGGATTGCTTCAGCGACAACACCCACAACTCGCACTTCTACGATGCCAAAGGCATTCGAAACGTGTACCTGGGCGAATACACCCGCGTCGACGGCACCAAAATGACCGGCGCCAGCCTGTCGTCCCTGGTGGCCAAAGCCGACCCGGCTGCCGACACCGCGCTCAAAGCCGACCTGGCGGCGACCGAAGCCAAGTTGCAGGTCATGGTCGATCACGCCAACAAGGGTGAGCACTACGACCAACTGATCGCCGCCGGCAACACCGCTGGCAATCAGATCGTCCGCGACGCTATCGCTTCCCTGGTCAAGCAGACCGGTTCGATCGAAGCCGCCGCTGGCAAACTGGGCATCAGTGACCTGAACCCGGACAACGCTGATCACGAGTTCTGATCAACGCTGGCTGAATAAAAAGGCGACCTTCGCAGGTCGCCTTTTTTATCCCTGCCCAAAATAGGGTTTCACACCGGTCAAAATGTGGGAGCGGGCTTGCTCGCGAAGGGGCCATCACAGACAACATCTCCAGTGCGGCAAACACCACTTTCGCGAGCAAGCCCGCTCCCACAGGGGATTGCGGTTTTCCAGAAAAACCCTGCTCCACATCAACCAAACGATAATTCCTCTTATTCAATCTCCCCTGCCCTGTTAGACTTTGCGCCCCTTGTTTTGCTCGTCCTGCAGGATGTCCGATGCCCTCGCTGCCTCTTCGCTTGTCCGCACTGTTTCTGGCCCTGGGCCTGAGTGCCTGCGATGACGCCCCGCGCTTTACCCAAGCCGAACCCGGTGAAGCCCGGTCCGGTGGCAGCGCAACCGTGCGCAAGACCGATCAGAACTCATTTTCCCTGCCGTCCGCCAATCTGCCGCCGTCACGGCGCGTGGACTTCAGTGTCGGCAACAGTTTTTTCCGTAATCCCTGGGTGATCGCGCCGTCGACCACCACCGCCCGGGATGGCCTCGGGCCGTTGTTCAACACCAACGCGTGCCAGGGCTGCCACATCAAGGATGGCCGCGGTCATCCGCCCACGCCTGATGCGCAGAACGCCGTGTCGATGCTGGTGCGCCTGTCGATTCCCGATACGCCGGCGTATGCCAACGTCATCAAGCAACTCGGTGTCGTCCCGGAGCCGGTCTACGGCGGACAATTCCAGGACATGTCCGTGCCGGGTGTCGTGCCGGAAGGCAAAGTGCGCGTCGATTACACGCCCGTTCCGATTCGCTTCAAGGACGGCACCGAAGTCGAGTTGCGCAAACCGACGTTGCAGATCACCCAGCTCGGCTATGGCCCGATGCACCCTGACACCCGTTTCTCGGCCAGGGTTGCACCGCCAATGATTGGCCTCGGCCTGCTCGAAGCGATTCCCGACGAAGCGATCCTTGCCAATGCCGAGGCTCAGGCAAAAGACAAAAACGGCATCGCCGGACGCCCGAACCGGGTCTGGGATGACGCGCAGCAAAAAACCGTTCTCGGGCGATTTGGCTGGAAGGCCGGCCAACCAAACCTCAATCAACAGAATGTTCATGCGTTTTCCGGTGACATGGGCCTCACCACAAGCCTAAGACCCGTTGATGACTGCACCGACGCGCAAACCGCTTGCAAGCAAGCGCCCAACGGCAATGGCCCGGATGGCGAGCCGGAAGTCAGCGATAACATCCTGCGTCTGGTGCTGTTCTACAGCCGTAACCTTGCCGTACCGGCCCGCCGCAATGTCAGCGTCCCCGAGGTGCTGGCCGGCAAGACTCTGTTTTTCCAGGCCGGATGCCAGTCCTGCCACACCCCGAAATACACCACCGCCGCCAACGCCGCAGAACCTGAACTGGCCAATCAAGTGATTCGCCCTTACAGCGATCTGCTGCTGCATGACATGGGCGACGGTCTGGCCGACAACCGTAGCGAATTCCAGGCCAGTGGCCGCGACTGGCGCACCCCGCCGTTGTGGGGCATCGGCCTGACACAGGCGGTCAGTGGCCACACCCAGTTTTTGCACGATGGCCGCGCCCGCAATCTGCTCGAAGCCGTGCTCTGGCATGGCGGCGAAGCAACAGCGGCGCAACAACAGGTTTTGTCTTTCAATGCCGAGCAGCGCGCTGCGTTGCTGGCGTTTTTGAATTCTCTCTAAACACTTTTCGATAAGAACCGGGAGCCCGACATGTTCCGTCCCAAATTGTTGTTCACCAGCCTTGCCGCGCTAGCCTTGGGCGCCTGTTCGCCTCAGGATCCGCAGGCCGTCACGTCGGCGGCCATCGCCAAGTCGGTGATCCTGCCGACCTACACGCGTTGGGTTGAAGCCGACCGCCAATTGGCCGTCAGCGCCCTCGCCTACTGCGAAGGCAAGGAAAACCTCGACACCGCCCGCGCCGACTTCCTGCACGCGCAGAAAGCCTGGGCCGAGCTGCAACCGCTGCTGATCGGGCCGCTGGCCGAGGGCAATCGCGCCTGGCAGGTGCAGTTCTGGCCGGACAAGAAAAACCTCGTCGGCCGTCAGGTCGAGCAACTGGTCACCGCACAGCCGCAGATCGATGCCGCTGCCCTGGCCAAGTCCAGCGTTGTGGTTCAAGGCCTTTCCGCCTACGAATACATCCTGTTCGACAGCAAGCCAGACGTGGCCAACGACGTGCAGAAAGCCAAATACTGCCCGCTGCTGAAAGCGATTGGCGAGCGTCAGAAACAGCTGGCCGAAGAGATCCTGAAAACCTGGAACAACACCGACGGCATGCTCGCGCAATTGAGCAAATTCCCGAACCAGCGCTACGCTGATTCCCACGAAGCCATCGCCGATCTGTTGCGCGTGCAAGTCACCGCCCTCGACAGCCTGAAGAAAAAACTCGGCACGCCGATGGGCCGTCAGACAAAGGGTGTGCCACAACCGTTCCAGGCCGATGCATGGCGCAGCCAGTCGTCCCTGACCGGCCTCGAAGCCAGCCTCGCCGCCGCCAAAACGGTATGGGAAGGCGTCGACAACAAAGGCCTGCGCGGCCTGTTGCCGAGCGAGCAAAAACCTTTAGCCGACAAGATCGACGCCGCTTACGCCGCGTCCCTGAAACTGTTCGCCAGCAACCAGCGCTCGCTGACCGAGATGCTCAACGACGATGCCGGTCGCCAGCAACTCAACGACCTCTACGACAGCCTCAACGTCGTCCACCGCCTGCACGAAGGCGAACTGGCCAAGGCGCTAGGCATTCAACTGGGCTTCAACGCCAACGACGGTGACTGATGAGGGCAAGTTCCATGCTGCGACGCCAGGCTCTGACGTTAGGTAGTTTGCTGCTGGGTGCGATGACACTGGGCGGCTGGACGCTGTTCAAGCAAAAGGACAAAAGCCCGCTGCTGCTCTCGGCGCGGGACGACACCGACGGCAAACACTACGCCGTCGGCTATCGGCTGGACGGCACCCGGGTGTTTGCCACCCAGGTCGGCCAGCGTTGCCACGACATCATCAACCACCCGACGCTGCCGATTGCGCTGTTCGTCGCCCGTCGTCCTGGCACCGAGAGTTACCTGATCGACCTGAGCGACGGCACGCTGCTGCAAACCGTGACCTCGCTGCCGAATCGGCACTTCTACGGTCACGCGGTGATTCACAAGAGCGGCGACTGGCTGTACGCCACCGAGAACGATACCTCCGATCCGGGTCGAGGCTTGCTCGGTGTGTATAAGTTCGAAGGCGAGCGACTGGTACACAGCGGCGAGATTTCGACCCACGGCGTCGGCCCGCATCAGGTGTCGTGGATGCCCGATGGCGAAACCCTGGTGGTGGCCAATGGAGGCATTCGCACCGAGGCCGAAAGCCGCGTCGAGATGAACCTCAATGCCATGGAGCCAAGCCTGGTCCTGATGCATCGCGATGGCACCCTGCTGAGCAAGGAAACCCTCGCCCAGCCGATGAACAGCGTGCGTCATTTGGGGATTGCCAGCGACGGCACCATCGTCGCCGGTCAGCAGTTCATGGGGCCGTCTCATGAGTCTTCGGAGCTGCTGGCGATCAAGCGTCCCGGCCAGCCGTTCGTGGCCTTCCCGGTGCCTGAGCATCAGTTGCAGGCTATGGGGCATTACACCGCCAGTGTCGCGGTGCACAGCGAACTTCGCCTGGTCGCGTTGACCGCGCCACGGGGCAACCGCTTTTTCATCTGGGACCTGGACAGCGGTGAAGTGCGCCTGGACGCACCGCTTCCCGATTGCGCCGGAGTCGGCGCGGTAGCCGATGGCTTTGTCGTGACCTCGGGGCAAGGACGCTGCCGGTTCTACGATTGCCGCCAGACAGATCTGGTTGCAAAACCGCTGGAGCTGCCGGCAGGGCTCTGGGACAACCACCTTCACCTCATCTAAACACGGACCTTTGTAGCAGCTGGCGAAGCCTGCGTTCGGCGGCGAAGCCGTCGTGAGATCCGACGACGCGGTGTATCAGACAAACCACGTTGCATGGATTTGCGACGGCTTCGCAGCCGAACGCAGGCTGCGCCAGCTGCTACAGGTCGGGGTGACGCCTACCTGTAAGTTCTGCCAGTTGGAATCCCCGCCACACTCGGAGTAATGTGCCCGACTGTCTCACCTGATTTTCTCCAAGGAAGTGGAAATATGCTGCGTCGCCGCATGCTGATCATGTTGGGTGTTGTTTTGCTGATCGTGCTGGTCCTGGCCGGTTACAAAGCCTTCTCCATCTATACGATGATTCAGGGCTTTGCTGTGCCGAAACCGGCGATCAGTGTTGCTGTGGCCACTGCTACCGAACGGCCGTGGCAAGCCCGCCTGCCGACCGTCGGCACCCTCAAGGCACTGCAAGGCGTCGACCTGAGCCTGGAAATCGCCGGCACCGTCACGGATGTGCAGTTCGAGTCGGGGCAGAAGGTTAAGGCCGGTCAGCCGATCGTCCAACTCGATAGCGCCGTGGAAACCGCCCTGCTGGAAACCGCCCTCGCCGACCTCGGACTGGCCCAAGTGGATTACAACCGTGGCAGCCAGCTGGTGGGCAGCCAGGCGATTTCCAAAGGCGAGTTCGACCGACTCTCGGCGGTATTCAAAAAGAACAAGGCCACGGTCAATCAGCTCAAGGCTTCGCTTGAGAAAAAACGCATCGTCGCGCCGTTCAGCGGAACCATCGGCATTCGTCAGGTGGACGTCGGTGACTACGTGGCCAGCGGCACCATGATCGCCACCCTGCAAGACCTCAGCAGCCTCTATGTAGACTTCTTCGTGCCCGAACAGGCGATACCGAAGATCGCCCTTGGCCAGCCGGTACAGATCGTTGTCGCGGCCTACCCGACACAAACCTTCCCCGGCACCATCAGCGCGATCAACCCGAAAGTCGAAAACAGTACGCGCAATGTCCAGGTCCGCGCGACCCTGGCCAACCCCGACGGCAAACTGCTGCCGGGGATGTTCGCCAGCCTGCAAGTGTTGTTGCCCGACCCGCAGCCGCGCATCGTCGTGCCGGAAAGCGCGATCACTTACACGCTGTACGGCAACTCGCTCTATGTCGTCGCGCAGAAAAAAGCCGAAGACGGCAGCCTGGAAAAAGACGACAAGGGCCAACCGATCCTGATCGCCGAACGGCGTTTCATCGAAACCGGTGAGCGCCGCGATGGGCAAGTGATGATCACCAAAGGTGTGCAGAACGGCGAAAAAGTGGTCACGGCCGGCCAGATCAAACTGGACAACGGCGCACACATTGCGATCAGCGACGACAAGACCTTAGCCGAGAAGAACAGCCCGCCGCGCGCGGACTGATCAAGGAACCCCCATGGCTTTTACCGACCCGTTCATCCGCCGCCCGGTGCTCGCCACCGTGGTCAGCCTGTTGATTGTGCTGCTGGGCTTCCAGGCCTGGAGCAAGCTGCCGCTGCGCCAATATCCACAAATGGAAAACGCCCTGATCACGGTGACCACCGCTTATCCCGGGGCCAACGCCGAAACCATTCAGGGCTACATCACCCAACC
This sequence comes from Pseudomonas sp. ACM7, assembly GCF_004136015.1. Lineage (NCBI taxonomy): Bacteria > Pseudomonadati > Pseudomonadota > Gammaproteobacteria > Pseudomonadales > Pseudomonadaceae > Pseudomonas > Pseudomonas sp. ACM7. Next base: position 1,301,967 of record NZ_CP024866.1, read on the forward strand.
GATGCAGCAAAGTCTGGCCAGTGCCGAAGGTATCGACTACATGACGTCGGTCAGTCGCCAGAACTTCTCGGTGATCTCGATCTACGCGCGCATCGGCTCCAACAGCGACCGCTTGTTCACCGAACTGCTGGCCAAAGCCAACGAGGTGAAGAACCAACTGCCTCAGGACGCCGAAGACCCGGTGCTGAGCAAGGAAGCCGCCGACGCCTCGGCACTGATGTACATCAGCTTCTTCAGCAAGGAGCTGAGCAACCCGCAGATTACTGACTACCTGTCGCGGGTCATCCAGCCAAAACTGGCGACCCTGCCGGGCATGGCCGAAGCCGAGATTCTCGGCAACCAAGTATTTGCCATGCGTCTGTGGCTGGATCCGGTCAAGCTGGCCGGTTTCGGCCTGAGTGCCAGCGACGTGACCGATGCAGTGCGCAAATACAACTTCCTCTCCGCCGCCGGCGAAGTGAAAGGCGAGTACGTCGTCACCAGCATCAACGCCAATACCGAGCTCAAGTCCGCCGAAGCCTTTGCCGCGATTCCCCTCAAGGTCGAGGGTGACAGTCGCGTGCTGCTCAGCGATGTGGCGCGGGTTGAAATGGGTGCGGAAAACTACAATTCGATCAGCTCCTTCGGCGGGACCCCTTCGGTGTACATCGGCATCAAGGCCACGCCCGGCGCCAACCCGCTGGACGTGATCAAGGAAGTGCGCAAGATCATGCCGGACCTGGAAGCCCAACTGCCGCCGAACCTCAAAGGTGAAATCGCCTACGACGCCACGCTGTTTATCCAGGCCTCGATCAACGAGGTGATCAAAACATTGTTCGAAGCGGTGCTGATCGTCATCGTGGTGGTGTTCCTGTTTCTCGGCGCGCTGCGTTCGGTGGTGATCCCGGTGGTCACCATCCCGTTGTCGATGATCGGCGTGATGTTCTTCATGCAGATGATGGGCTACTCGATCAACCTGCTGACGTTGCTGGCGATGGTATTGGCCATCGGCCTGGTGGTGGACGACGCCATCGTCGTGGTGGAAAACATCCACCGGCACATCGAAGAAGGCAAGACGCCGCTGGATGCGGCCATCGAAGGCGCTCGGGAAATCGCCATGCCGGTGGTCTCGATGACCATCACCCTGGCGGCGGTCTATGCGCCGATCGGCTTCCTGACGGGGCTCACGGGGGCGCTGTTCAAGGAGTTCGCCCTGACCCTGGCCGGGGCGGTTGTGATCTCCGGCATCGTCGCCCTGACCCTGTCGCCGATGATGTGCGCCTTTTTACTGCGTCACGACGAAAACCCCAGCGGTCTCGCCCATCGCCTGGACCTGATTTTCGAAGGCCTCAAGCGCCGTTACCAAAGCATGCTGCACGGCACCCTGAACACCCGGCCGGTGGTGCTGGTGTTTGCGGTAATCGTGCTGTGCCTGATCCCGGTGCTGCTCAAGTTCACCAAGTCGGAACTGGCGCCCGATGAGGACCAGGGCATCATTTTCATGCTGGCCAACGCCCCGCAACCGGCGAACCTCGATTACCTGAGCGCGTACACCGACGAGTTCGTCGAGATCTTCAAGACGTTTCCCGAGTACTACTCCTCGTTCCAGATCAATGGTTTCAACGGCGTGCAATCGGGAATCGGCGGCTTCCTGCTCAAACCGTGGAACGAACGCAGCCGCACTCAGATGCAAATCCTGCCCGAGGTCCAGCGCAAACTGGAGAGCATTTCCGGGCTGCAGATCTTCGGTTTCAACCTGCCTTCCCTGCCCGGTACCGGTGAGGGGCTGCCGTTTCAGTTTGTCATCAACTCAGCCAACGATTACGAGTCGCTGCTGCAGGTGATGGACCGAGTGAAAAAACGCGCGATGGAGTCCGGCAAGTTCGCCTTCGTCGACGTCGACCTGGCCTTCGACAAACCTGAAGTGGTGGTGGATATCGATCGCGCCAAGGCCGCACAGATGGGGGTTTCCATGCAGGACCTGGGCGGGACGCTCGCGACGTTGCTGGGTGAGGCGGAGATCAACCGTTTCACCATTGAAGGTCGCAGCTACAAAGTCATCGCGCAGGTCGAACGACCTTTCCGAGACAACCCTGACTGGCTGAACAATTACTACGTCAAGAACACCCAAGGCCAACTGCTGGCCTTGTCGACCCTGATCACCGTGACCGACCGGGCGCGTCCACGGCAGTTGAACCAGTTCCAGCAACTCAACTCTGGCATCCTGTCCGGGGTGCCGCTAGTCAGCATGGGTGAAGCCATCGACACCGTGCGCCAGATCGCTCGGGAAGAGGCGCCGGTGGGTTACGCCTTCGACTATGCCGGCGCATCACGGCAATACGTCCAGGAAGGCAGTGCGCTGTGGGTCACCTTCGCCCTGGCGCTGGCAATCATTTTCCTGGTACTGGCGGCACAGTTCGAAAGCTTCCGCGATCCGCTGGTGATTCTGGTGACGGTGCCGCTATCAATCTGTGGCGCGCTGATCCCGCTGTTCCTGGGCTGGTCGAGCATGAACATCTACACCCAGGTCGGCCTGGTGACGTTGATCGGGCTGATCAGCAAGCACGGAATCCTGATCGTCGAATTTGCCAACCAGTTACGCAAGGACAAAGGCCTGACGCCGCGCGAGGCCGTGGAGGAAGCGGCGGCCATTCGTCTGCGTCCGGTGTTGATGACCACTGCCGCGATGGTGTTCGGCATGGTGCCGTTGATCATCGCCACGGGGGCGGGAGCCGTCAGCCGGTTCGACATCGGCACGGTGATCGCCACGGGGATGTCGATCGGGACGTTGTTTACGTTGTTTGTGCTGCCGTGCGTGTACACCCTGTTGGCTAAACCCGATAAACCCTAGGGAACACACATAACCTGTGGGAGCGAGCTTGGTCCGGGCGGCGTTCCGACGATAGCGGTGTAACAGTCACCTCATCGCTGAATGTGCCACCGTCATCGCGAGCAAGCTCGCTCCCACATGGACGGTGCAAGGCTCGAAAGTCGGATCGAGTAGGAGGCGGCTTTACAGCCGCCGTCCTCTCACACCACCGTACGTACGGATCCGTATACGGCGGTTCAAGCTATGCGGCTAAGCCGGTTTATCGTATCCAGTACCGAAACTAACCCAAGCTGACCCCATAGTTTCTTCGGCAGCGCCTGATTCATATGAGATGCGCCTGAGCTCCACCATGGGCCTCGGCCATTGAAGGCTGATTTGCAGGCGCGAGCTTCGCTAAGCCCCAGGCGCATCAAGTTACGTGCCCTCGTTGAGGGCCGCTTCCATTGTCGCCAGACGACGC
>NZ_CP024866.1:1305335-1369394 GCF_004136015.1 Pseudomonas sp. ACM7
GCTTATGCCTGTCGGATCTACGTCGCAGCGTCCCGTGCAAGTATTGGGCTTTAGGGAAACACGCCCCTTTACCCCGCTGCGCCGCCTCTATCCGCTTGCTGTTCGTCAAGCCAGCATTTTGCCTCGGGCTTCCTTCAGATTCGCGGTCACCCGCGACACCCTTGCCTCTGGCTAACACTTCCCCTTGCCGGGTGTGTAGAGGACTTTCACCTCCAAGTCACCAGCGAGGCCACCACAGCCAAGCTGGTTGCGCTTGCGCGCAACGCGCCATGCCTGGCGCACGAATAAAAAAGGCCTCGCATTAGCGAGGCCTTTTATTTGGGCTTCAATCTGTTCAACTTTGTGGCCTCAATCCTTGAGAAAGTCCGAACATGAACAGCAATAAATCATGATCGGGTTGGGATGCCCCGGATGCCTTCGCAACGCGTGGCAATGGACAGTGTGCGTCGCCGTTCACTGAACTGAGGACTTGCGTGCGGGGCTGCTCCCAAGCCGCCACCGCCAGTGAAGCAACTGCCAAGGCTCCTATTAAAAATATACCTCGTGCAATTTCGAGTTTCATTGCTATAAACCCTTGATAGCGCTGCCAAACGCCGTCTTATAAAAGTAGACGAGTTTTTGCCAGTCCGTCGTGCTGAACGACGAGTGGCGACGCAGTTGCTTCATGTCATGAGTAGCCGCTTGCCGGGCGGTGAAACGCTGCCGACATTTTTCCAGATCGATCAAAGCCACTTCAACTTTGGCAGCCTCGCCTTCACCGGTGACGCGCACGAATACGTGCTTGGCATAAAGGCAGCTGTGCTGCCAGCGGCCCTTGTGCATACGGGCGAGGTTCTCGGCCAGTTCCTTCAACACTCGATCATGCACAGCCTCACCGTGACGCTCGCGACCACCGCCAGCGTACCAGTGTTCGATTTCCTCGAAGCCGTCCAGCGCCTTGGTGATCAGCAATGCGCGCCATTTATGCACCGGATCGCGCTGTGCACCGCAGAAAACGATTTCCGGAACGCAAACGTCGAGCAGGTTCAGGCCGATGAGCGCATCGCGCTCGCGCAACACCGTCGGCCGACCGAACGGGTGCAGCAAGCTGCGATGGATATGCCCGGATTGACGTTTAACGTACAGCAGCTGTCCATTGCCGCTCACGACGCGCTGCACACCGCTTTCTCCACCGCGACGGGCGTTGGGTTCTTCTACCCATTCACCGCGCTGATTCCAGAAATAATCGAAGCGGTCCTGGGGAGCGACCTCCGTTTCTGCTGCACATCGCACTGCCATTCTGTTACCTCTTGCGTAATACGTAGACCCGCCACATGGCATAGAGCGGTAAAAAGTCCAGTTGTTCCTGAATAAGAAAACCCGCCTGCTCGAATTCCTTTTCAACCGTAGCAGCCGGTAACACAAATCGATTTTGGTAACCTACATGCCCACGTGTTCTCTCAAGCCGCTTGCGTTTCCACGCTTTGAAATTGCCGTCCACCCACAAAGAGAGGATCACGCTGTCGCGAGTGACTCGCTCGAACTCGCGCAAAATAGCCAGTCGATGCTCGGCTTCACCGATGTGATGGAGCAAACGCATGCAGAAAATGCTGTCGACGGCGTTATCAGGCAAGGCAATGTCGAATGCAGAAGTGTGCAAGGGTTGTACCCGTTTCACCACATCGGCAGGTTGCGCCTGCATGGCAATCTTCAGCATGGATTCAGAGTTGTCGGCCCCGATGATGGCTCGATTGGTTTTTTCCGCCAGCAATGGCCAAAAGCGCCCCGCACCGCAGGGCAAATCGAGGATCAGCCCCGGCTCACCGGCCAGTGCCAATGCCTTGCGCGCCAGTTGCTCGTCACGCCAGTGGGACAGGCGGCGGCCAAAGCCATCCTGGTGTTTGCGCAGGTATCGTTGAGCGTGTTGATCGTCGTATTTTTCGGAAAAATCCAGTTTGATCGGGCCGTCCATCATCAAGGTTTCCTGAGCTGCTGATGGCTCCCACAATAGGTCGCTCCGTGTCAGCGTCAGGTCATGCCGCTGTGAAAAAAATGTCATGTAAAACCCGAATTATTTCGAGGATTCACAGGACGAAAACGATTGTACCGGGTTAATGCGTTTCAATAAGGCGATCAGTTACTCGTTGACAACTCCACCTGAAAACGACAGCCGTTGGGTTCCATGTTCGTCAGACTGACGCTCCAACCCTGGTTTTCACAGATCCGTTGCACCAGCGACAGCCCCAGCCCCAGGCCTTCGCCGCGTTTCTCGTTGCCCCGCACGAACGGCTCGAACATCGCCTCGCGTTTTTCCTCGGGAATACCCACGCCACTGTCCTCGACCATGAAACCCGTGGCCGTCAGCGTCAGGCGAATAAACCCGCGCTCGGTGTAATGCAGCGCATTACGCAGCAGGTTGCCCATGACCGCGTGCAGAAGGGTTGCGTTGTAGCAGGTGTTTGCCGGATTGCCCGGCTCAAAGATCAGCGTCAGTCCCTTGGACTCGATCGGCTCGCGCCACAGATTGAGCAGTCCATCGGCGACCTGGTTCAGGTTCTGCTGGGGCGACATGCTGGCATCTTCACGTTGTGCGCGGGCCAACATCAGAAAGGTTTGCACCAGCTCGCGCATCTCTTCACAGGCGCGGGCGATTCGCTCGACCTGAGCACGTCCACGCTGATCGATGCCGGGGTTTTCCAGCAGCAGCTCGCAGGAACTGGCCAGCACCATCAATGGCGTGCGCAGTTCGTGGCTGACGTCACTGGTGAACAACCGTTCGCGGGTCAACGCCTGGCGCAAGCGCCCGAGGGTAGCGTCGAAGGCCACGGCCAACTCGCCCACCTCATCAGCGGCGTAATCCGGCGCCAGCGGTGGCGCCAGACCTAACAATTGGTCACGGTGACGGACCTGACGGGCCAGTCGTACCACGGGCGCCATCACTTTGCGCGCCAGTACCCAGCCAAGAAACACCGCCAATGCCAGACTCAGAACGAAGCCCACCATTACCACGGCAAACAGCACCCGTTCACGCTCTTCGAAATCGCTCTGATCCTGTAACAGCACATAACGCCGGCCGTCGACGACTTCGACCATCGCGTGATACGACAGCTGTTCGCGAAATACTTCGTGAAAGCCCGGTTCCAGATGGCGTAAATCCTTGGGCAACTGAAAATCGCCCAGCCCGCCGCTGAAATAGAACAGCTGGTCCGGTTCGGGGCGATGGCTCCAGTCCGTGACACTGTCCATCAGCAACAGCCGTTGTAAATCGCCCCCCAGACCTGCCGAAATCAGTTTTTCTTCCACCAGGTGCACGGTCGCCACAATGCCCATGGCAAAGGCTCCCGCGACCAGTGCGCTCATCAGCGCAAAGGCGATGATGATCCGTTGAGCAAGGCTCTGTTTAAACTCCATCACGGCCCTCGGCCAAGCGATAACCCACACCGTGCACGGTTTGCAGCAACGGTTTGGCGAACGGCTTGTCGATCACTTGGCGCAATTGATGGACGTGGCTGCGCAGGCTGTCGCTGTCCGGGCAGTCATCCCCCCACAGCGCCTCTTCGAGAATTTCCCGGCGCAGCACATGAGGGCTTTTCTGCATCAGCACCGCCAGCAACTTCAGGCCCACCGGGTTGAGTTTGAGCAGACGACCTTCGCGGGTCACTTCCAGGGTGTCGAGGTCGTAGTTCAGATCGCCGACCTGCAAAGTACGGCGACCGCCACCCTGGGTGCGACGCATGACCGCCTCGATGCGCGCCGCCAATTCAGACAGGGCAAAGGGTTTGATCAGGTAATCATCGGCGCCGGATTTGAAACCTTGCAGCCGGTCGTCCAATTGATCGCGGGCGGTGAGCATGATCACCGGCGTGTCGCGGCGCGCGTCTTCGCGCAGGCGTTTGCACAGGGTGTAACCGTCGATGCCTGGCAACATGATGTCGAGCACGATCAAGTCGTAATGCTCGGTGGCCGCCAGGTGCAAGCCTGACAAACCGTCCTGCGCGCAATCCACGGTGTAACCCTTGAGCCCCAGGTAATCGGCCAGATTGGCCAGGATATCGCGGTTGTCTTCAACCAATAGAATTCGCATGGGTATCTCCTGCGTACACAGTAACGGCCGTCGTGGCCCGCGCAGCTTAAGGCCAAGCGTGGCTCAGGGCTAGGGTTACGGTGGCTGGAATCAATCCGCTCAACCAAATGATAGAGTTAACACGTTTTTCACTATCGATTCACAAGCCGACTACAGTGGAGGCGCGAGAATCCCACGCAATTGTTGTTAAGGAATGCACACACAATGGACCTCTTCAAGACCGCGCCAATGCGCTTTCTCCTGCTCGTCACCGGCACATGGCTGGTCATTTTCTTGCTGACCCGCACGGTTTTGCTGCTAACCCATCTGGATGAGGCCGGTAGCGGATTTCTGTCGGTGTTTGGCATTGGCCTGCTCTACGACCTGGGCTTCATTGCCTATGCAGCGCTGCCGATGGGTCTCTACTTGCTGCTCTGCCCACCGGCCTTATGGCGCCGCCGCGGCCACCGCTGGTTCCTTCAGGGACTGCTGACCGTCAGCCTGTTCGCCATCTTGTTCACCGCGGTAGCCGAGTGGCTGTTCTGGGATGAGTTCGGTGTTCGCTTCAACTTTATCGCCGTCGATTATCTGGTGTACTCCGACGAAGTGCTGAACAACCTTCTTGAGTCCTACCCGATCGGCACGCTGCTGAGCATCCTCGCCGTGCTGGCCGTGGCCCTGAGTTTCGCGCTGCGCAAACCCTTCAATGCCGCACTGGACTCACCCTTGCCCGCGCTGCGCGGGCGCCTGCTGAATGCGCTGGGCCTGTTGATCGTCGCCGGTCTGAGCCTGCAATTGCTCAGCCAGGATTCACCGCGCGCACAGGGCGGCAATGCCTATCAGAATGAACTGGCGAGCAATGGCCCGTATCAGTTCTTCGCCGCCTTCCGTAACAATGAACTGGATTACCCGCAGTTCTACAGCAGCCTGCCGCCGGAAGTGGTTGCGCAACAGATTCGTGCCGAACTGAGCGAACCCAATGCGCGTTTCATCGGCGAGGATCCGCAGGACATTCGCCGGATGATCGACAACCCGGGCACTGTGCGCAAACCCAACATTGTGCTGGTGACGATTGAAAGCTTCAGCGCCAAGTACATGGGCAGTAACGGCGACGAGCGCAACCTGACACCCAACCTCGATGCCTTGCGCAAGCAGAGCCTGTACTTCAACAACTTCTATGCCACCGGCACCCGCACCGATCGCGGCCTTGAGGCCATTACCCTGGCGATCCCGCCAACCCCGGGGCGTTCGATCGTCAAGCGTGTGGGGCGTGAAAGCGGTTTCGCCAGCCTCGGCCAGCAACTCAGCGCCGTGGGTTACGACAGCGTGTTCGTCTATGGCGGACGCGGTTACTTCGACAATATGAACGCGTTCTTCAGTGGCAACGGTTACCGTGTGGTGGACCAGAGCAGCGTCGATGAATCAGAGATCCACTTTAAAAATGCCTGGGGCATGGCTGACGAAGATCTCTACAACCAGACCCTCAAACTGGCCGACGCTGACTACGCGAAACAGCAGCCGTTTCTGCTGCAACTGATGACCACCTCCAACCATCGCCCTTACACCTACCCGGACAACCGGATCGACATCAAATCCGGCAACGGTCGCGACGGTGCGGTGAAGTACACCGACTATGCCATTGGTCAGTTCCTCGATCAGGCGCGCCAAAAGCCGTGGTTTGACAATACAATCTTCGTCTTCGTCGCCGACCACACGGCCGGCAGCGCCGGCATGGAAGACTTGCCGATCAAAAACTATCAGATTCCGTTGTTCATCTATGCACCGAAGCTGATCGATGCACGGGAAACCGCGCAGCTGGCCAGCCAGATCGACCTGGCGCCGACCTTGCTGGGTTTGCTGAACCTGGATTATCAATCGACCTTCTTCGGCCGCAACCTGCTGCAGGACAATCCACTGCCGCCCCGCGTGGTCGTTGGCAATTACCAGCATTTGGGCTTGTTCGACGGCAAGGATTTGGCGATCCTGAGCCCTCGCCAAGGTCTGCGCCGCCATGATGCAGCACTGACTGAGAGCCGCGAGTCCCGAGCCACCGCCAGCGACCCGTTGATTGCCCGTGCTATCACCTATTACCAAACCGCCAGTTATGGCTTCAAGCAACAGCTGCTTGGCTGGAGGGCGCCCATGGAGGGCACCGACCAAGTCAGCGCACATTAATCGAATCGCCCCGGGCTGATGCCCCGGGGCTTTTTCCTTTGTTCAGGATCCACCATGCCATCAACTGCTGTCCGTCCCGCCTCCCGCCCGCTGAATTTCTGGGTGTGCCTGGGCGTTCCCGCCATCGCGGCGATCATTCTGATGCTGCTCGAACTGACGTCCCTGGACATGGATCTTGCCAAGCTGTTCTATGACCCGGTTGCGGGTGATTTTATCGGACGGCACAGTTCCTTCCTGGAAGACATCCTGCATGACCGCGCCAAGCAGGTGGTCATCGCCTTCTCGGTGTTGGCCATCTTCGGCTTCATCGCCTCCTTTTTCATGGACCGGCTCAAACCGATCAAACGGGAATTGGGTTGCCTGGTACTGTCTCTGGCGCTGGCAACCTCCTTTGTCACGCCAGTCAAAGCGGTGACGGCCGTGCAATGCCCGTGGAGCCTTGAGCAATTCGGCGGTCACGAAACCTACAGCGAACTGCTCAGCCCTCGCCCGCACACCGATAAACCGGGTCGTTGCTGGCCCGGCGGTCATGCGGCGACCGGTTTCACACTGTTTGCGCTGTTCTTCGTCCTGCGGGACCGTCGTCCGCGTCTGGCGCGCCAGGCGCTTGTGTTCGCTTTCGCGTTGGGCTCGGTGTTTTCGATCGGCCGGATGATGCAGGGCGCGCACTTCTTTTCGCACAATGTGTGGACGGCGATTTTCTGCTGGCTGATTTGTCTGGGGTCGTATTACTACATCCTTTATCGCCCGGTTTCCAAGGCCGATCGAATGGCTAAAGCATCACCAGTCAACGCCTGAAATACAAAATCAATGTGGGAGCGAGCTTGCTCGCGATGAGGCCATAACCTTCACTATTGATGGTGACTGTTATGCCGCTATCACGAGCAAGCTCGCTCCCACAGTGGTCCGGTGCAATTTCAAGATCCAGGTAAATCGAAGGCAATAAAAAGCCCCGCCTGCTGATCGCAGGCGGGGCTTTTTATAGGGGTAAGGCTGGCTTACATCATGCCGCCCATACCGCCCATACCGCCCATGTCTGGCATGCCGCCGCCAGCTGGTTTGTCGTCCGGAGCATCAGCGATCATGGCTTCGGTGGTCAGCATCAAGCCACCAATGGACGCCGCAGCCTGCAGAGCAGAACGAGTCACTTTGGTAGGGTCGAGGATGCCCATTTCAATCATGTCGCCGTATTCGCCGGTAGCAGCGTTGTAACCGAAGTTACCCGAACCTTGCTTGACCTTGTCGACTACTACGCTTGGCTCGTCGCCGGAGTTGGCAACGATCTGACGCAGTGGCGATTCGATAGCGCGACGCAGTACAGCAATACCGACGTTCTGATCAGCGTTGTCGCCTTTCAGTTCGCTGATGGCTTGCAGAGCGCGAATCAGCGCTACGCCACCGCCAGGTACCACGCCTTCTTCAACGGCTGCACGGGTAGCGTGCAGGGCGTCTTCAACGCGGGCTTTCTTCTCTTTCATTTCAACTTCGGAACCAGCGCCAACCTTGATCACTGCAACGCCGCCGGACAGCTTGGCCAGACGCTCTTGCAGTTTTTCACGGTCGTAGTCGGACGAAGTGTCGGCCACTTGCTGACGGATTTGCAGAACGCGAGCCTGGATATCAGCTTCAACGCCGGCGCCGTCGATGACGGTGGTGTTTTCCTTGGTTACGGCTACGCGCTTGGCATTACCCAGGTGTTCCAGGGTAGCGCTTTCCAGGCTCAGACCGATCTCTTCGGAGATAACGGTACCGCCGGTCAGGACAGCGATGTCCTGCAGCATGGCCTTGCGACGGTCACCAAAGCCAGGAGCCTTGACGGCAACCACTTTGACGATACCGCGCATGTTGTTCACAACCAGAGTCGCCAGGGCTTCGCCTTCAACGTCTTCGCTCACGATCAGCAGCGGACGACCTGCTTTGGCAACGGCTTCCAGTACTGGCAGCAGTTCACGGATGTTCGAGATTTTCTTGTCGACCAGCAGGATCAGCGGACCGTCGAGCTCGGCAGTCATGGTCTCTGGCTTGTTGACGAAGTACGGGGACAGGTAGCCACGGTCGAACTGCATGCCTTCAACAACCGACAGTTCGTTTTCCAGGCCCGAGCCTTCTTCAACGGTGATCACGCCTTCTTTACCGACTTTTTCCATGGCTTCGGCAATGATGTCGCCGATGGAGTTGTCGGAGTTGGCCGAGATGGTGCCGACCTGAGCGATTGCCTTGGTGTCAGCGCAAGGCTTGGACAGGGCTTTCAGCTCTTTGACGATTGCGATGGTCGCTTTGTCGATACCGCGCTTCAGGTCCATCGGGTTCATGCCGGCAGCGACGGCTTTCAGGCCTTCGTTGACGATCGATTGAGCCAGAACGGTAGCGGTGGTGGTGCCGTCGCCTGCGTCATCGTTGGCACGGGAGGCAACGTCTTTGACCAGCTGCGCGCCCATGTTTTCGAAGCGATCTTTCAGCTCGATTTCTTTGGCAACGGACACGCCGTCCTTGGTGATGGTCGGAGCGCCGAAGCTCTTCTCGATGATCACGTTACGGCCTTTAGGGCCCAGGGTCGCTTTTACTGCGTCAGCCAGGACGTTGACACCGGCGAGCATTTTCTTGCGGGCGGAATCGCCGAATTTAACTTCTTTAGCAGCCATGATCGATATTCCTTAAATACTTTGTAGTAGCGGGAAAATGAGCGGGGAATCAGCCTTCGACAACGGCGAGGATTTCGCTCTCGCCAATTACCAGCAGGTCTTCGCCGTCGACTTTCACGGTGTTGCTGCCGGAGTAAGGGCCGAACACAACCTTGTCACCCACTTTCACGGACAGTGCACGCACTTCACCGTTGTCCAGCACTTTGCCTGGGCCTACAGCGAGGACTTCACCCTGGTTTGGCTTTTCAGCAGCCGAACCTGGCAGGACGATGCCGCCAGCGGTTTTCTTTTCTTCTTCGCTGCGACGGACGACGACGCGGTCATGCAGAGGACGAAGCTTCATTGTCGATCTCTCCTAATTGTGGTTTTCATCGGCCGGTGTATTCCCGGCGGGTTTAACAAATCCGGCGGTGCCGGGTGCGGCTCGACAAGCGAGACGCGGAAGTCTGTCTGGCGTAATCGCCAGAAACCTTGCGGTGACCGTTACATAAGGGCGCATAAGCTTATTACAAGGGCGAGGAAGCAAATTTTTTCAGGTTGCTACCCCACAAACGAACACGGCACCCGAAGGTGCCGTGCCGGTATTGCGGATTACTTGGTATCGCGGTGTTCGAATTCGCCTTCGATCACGTTGGGCTCTCGGCCCAGCGGCTCGCGGGTCGCAGGGCCGCCGCCACGTGGCTGAAGGTCGTCGGCGAACGCACGCTGACGGATTGCCGCCTCTTCGGCACGCTGGCGCATTTTATTGGCCAACAGTCGACGAGAGAACGGCAGCAACATGATCAGACCCAGCGCGTCAGTGACGAAGCCCGGCAGGATCAACAGACCACCCGCCAGCGCCAGCATCAAACCTTCGAGCATGGTCTGGGCCGGCAACTCGCCGCGGTTCAGGCTTTCACGAGCACGCAATGCGGTTGCCAGACCAGCGATACGCAGCACGAACACGCCGAGCATCGAGCCGAGAATGACCAGCAGCAGGGCCGGGAAAAACCCGATCGCCCCGCTGACCTTGACGAATACGAACAGATCCAACACCGGAAACAGTACAAAGAGCAATAAAAAAGGGCGCATCAAATGGTTCCTCAACGCAAGAATGCCTTGCCAGTCTTCCCTAGATGACGTCGCCGATTCGTGAATTCAAGCGTCGGCCACTTCATTTTTAGGCCAATGTTCGGCGTGAGCCAGGAAAACCAAGGCTTCGCGCACTTGTGTCGGCGTATTACACGGCGCTTGAAACGGCAACCAATAGAGCCCCTGACCAATGCGCAGGTGCATGCCTTCGGTGTCGATACCCGCCAGTTGCGCCGGCTCGGTTTTCGGCAGGCCCGCCAGTTCGACGTAGTGGGCGATGGCTTTGGCGTGATCGGCATTCATGTGCTCGACCATGCTCGCTTCGGCTTTTCCGGCGAACGGGTTGGCCAGCGTTAACTGATCGACCCAGTGAATCGCGCCGAAGCCGCCGATGTAACGGTGACGTACCGGTTTGAGCACCCAGAAATCGAAATCGTGGGCCTTGTGGTAGCTCTGCGAATCCGGGAAATAGCGGTAGTAACGCTCAGCCGCCGCTTCGATGGCGGCCTCGTCCTTGAGCTTTTCTGCTTCGGCGAGGTAGGTCAGGCGACCAACGGCTTGCACATCTTCAGCCCCGCGCTCGCCCACAAACAGTGAGCATTTTGGATCTTTCTGCAGGTTGTGGGTGTGCTGGGCGATACGGCTGATAAGGATCAGCGGCCAGCCCTGTTCGTCCAGACAGTACGGAACCACGGAGCCAAACGGGAAACCGGGCATCGCCTTGGAGTGCGTCGAGAGCACTCCACGGTATTCCTTGAGAAGCAATTCTCGGGCATTCTTGGCCGCTTCAACGCTCAATTTATGACTCCTTATATAGAATCCGTCAAAAAAACGGACAGGCGCCTGGGGATAAGTTCCAGCACGCCATCGGGGCAGTTCTCATGTGCAGCCAAGCTGTATCAGGTGCAGATTGAGAGGCTACTCTCTAAAAGGAAACCACTCCTCTGACCTGCTATTGGGGCATGCGAATGCAACTCACTGACAAAGTAATCATTATCACGGGCGGTTGCCAGGGTTTAGGCCGTTCCATGGCCGAGTATTTCGCCGGTAAAGGCGCAAAGCTGGCGCTGGTGGACTTGAACCAGGAAAAGCTCGACGACACCGTCGCCGCTTGCAAAGATAAAGGCGTCGAGGCTCGCGCTTATCTGTGCAATGTCGCCAATGAAGAGCAAGTGACCCATATGGTCGCCCAGGTTGCCGAGGACTTCGGCGCGATCCATGGCCTGATCAACAACGCCGGGATCCTGCGCGATGGCCTGCTCATCAAGGTCAAGGACGGCGAGATGACCAAGATGAGCCTGGCCCAGTGGCAGACGGTCATCGACGTCAATCTGACCGGCGTATTCCTGTGCACCCGTGAAGTCGCGGCCAAAATGATCGAGCTGAACAACAGCGGCGCGATCATTAATATCTCGTCGATCTCCCGTGCTGGCAACGCCGGCCAGACCAACTACTCCGCCGCTAAGGCCGGTGTCGCCGCGGCGACCGTGACCTGGGCGAAGGAATTGGCACGCTACGGTATTCGTGTGGCAGCCATTGCCCCGGGCTTTATCGAAACCGAAATGACGCTGAGCATGAAACCTGAGGCGCTGGAGAAGATAACGTCCGCGATTCCGCTCAAGCGCATGGGCAAGCCTGAAGAGATCGCCCATTCGGCGGCGTACATTTTCGAGAACGACTACTACACCGGTCGGATTATGGAGTTGGATGGCGGGTTGCGGATCTAAAGCCACTGCAAAACAAATGTGGGAGCGGGCTTGCTCGCGAATGCGGTGTGTCATTCAACAGATAAGTTGACTGATCTACCGCCTTCGCGAGCAAGCCCGCTCCCACATTGGATTGCATTTCTTCAGTGAATTAATCGTCGCTGATGGTGATGTTCGGCATCGCAGGCGATACCGCTTCCTGCAACACGATCCGCGCGCCGACATGGCGGGCCAGTTCCTGGTAAACCATCGCAATCGGGCTGTCAGGCTCGGCGATCACCGTTGGCTTGCCGCCGTCGGCCTGTTCGCGGATGGCCATCGCCAGCGGCAACGACGCCAGCAGCTCGACGCCGTACTGGTTGGCCAGCTTCACACCACCACCCTCACCGAACAGATGCTCGGCATGCCCGCAGTTGGAGCAGATGTGCACGGCCATGTTTTCCACCACGCCCAGCACCGGAATGTTGACCTTGCGGAACATCTCCACGCCCTTGCGTGCGTCCAGCAATGCCAGATCTTGCGGCGTTGTAACGATCACCGCGCCGGCCACCGGGACTTTCTGCGCCAGAGTCAGCTGGATGTCGCCGGTGCCTGGTGGCATGTCGATGACCAGGTAATCCAGATCGCCCCAGGCTGTCTGAGTGACGAGTTGCAACAAGGCGCCGGAAACCATCGGCCCGCGCCAGACCATCGGCGTGTTGTCGTCGGTCAGGAACGCCATGGACATGACTTCGACACCGTGGGACTCGATCGGAATAAACCACTTCTGATCCTTGACCTTGGGTCGGGTGCCTTCAGGGATGCCGAACATGATGCCTTGGCTCGGTCCGTAAATGTCCGCGTCGAGAATCCCGACCTTGGCGCCTTCGCGGGCCAGGGCCAGGGCCAGGTTGGCGGCGGTGGTCGATTTGCCCACACCGCCCTTGCCGGACGCCACGGCCACCACGTTCTTGACGTTGGCCAGACCCGGGATCTGCGCTTGAGCCTTGTGCGCGGCAATGACACTGGTGATCTCGACGCGCGCGATGGTCACGCCGTCCAGCCCTTCAATGGCCATTTGCAGCAACTGCGCCCAGCCACTCTTGAACAGGCCGGCGGCGTAACCCAGCTCCAGCTGGACGCTGACGCGATCACCCTGAATGTCGATGCCGCGTACGCACCCGGCGCTGACCGGGTCCTGGTTCAGATAAGGGTCGGTGTATTGGCGAAGGACGGCTTCCACCGCTGCGCGATTGACGGCGCTCATGGGCAACTCCGATAGCAAGACTGGAAAATCAGGCGGGTATCGTACCTGTTCTATAGTCCGGACGGCATGCTTTCAGAATGTGACAAATAACCCATGGTCGAATGCTGCCATAGCAGCTGGCGAAGCCTGCGTTCGGCTGCGCAGCAGTCGTAAAACCAGACACCGCGGTGTTTCAGGTAGTCCGAGTTGCCCGGATTCACGACTGCTGCGCAGCCGAACGCAGGCTTCGCCAGCTGCTACATGGACCGTGGATACGGGTCGCGGGGGTGAAAAATATGCGCCGGCGCTTTATAGTGGCCGACCTCCGTTTCATCAAGTAGCCGAGCCCCATGTCCGAGCCACGCAAGATCCTCGTCACCAGCGCCCTGCCCTATGCCAATGGTTCGATCCATCTTGGCCACATGCTGGAATACATCCAGACCGATATGTGGGTGCGCTTCCAGAAGCACCGCGGCAATCAATGCATTTATGTCTGCGCCGACGACGCCCACGGTTCGGCCATCATGCTGCGCGCGGAAAAGGAAGGCATCACCCCGGAACAACTGATCGCCAACGTCCAGGCTGAACACAGCGCCGACTTTGCCGAGTTCCTGGTGGACTTCGACAACTTCCACTCCACTCACGCCGAAGAAAACCGTGAGCTGTCGAGCCAGATCTACCTGAAGCTGCGCGACGCCGGGCACATCGCCCAGCGTTCGATCACTCAGTACTTCGACCCGGAAAAGAAAATGTTCCTGGCCGACCGCTTCATCAAGGGCACCTGCCCGAAATGCGGCACTGAAGACCAGTACGGCGACAACTGCGAAAAATGCGGTGCGACCTACGCGCCGACCGACCTGAAGGATCCGAAGTCGGCGATCTCTGGCGCCACCCCGGTGCTCAAGGATTCCCAGCACTTCTTCTTCAAGCTGCCGGACTTCCAGGAAATGCTGCAAGCCTGGACCCGCAGCGGCACCCTGCAAGAAGCCGTGGCGAACAAAATCGCCGAATGGCTGGACGCCGGCCTGCAACAGTGGGACATCTCCCGCGATGCGCCGTACTTCGGTTTCGAAATCCCGGACGAGCCAGGCAAATACTTCTATGTATGGCTGGACGCGCCGATCGGCTACATGGCCAGCTTCAAGAACCTCTGCGACCGCACGCCTACACTTGATTTCGACGCGTTCTGGGGCAAGGACTCCACCGCTGAGCTGTACCATTTCATCGGCAAGGACATCGTCAACTTCCACGCCCTGTTCTGGCCAGCCATGCTCGAAGGCGCCGGTTTCCGTAAACCGACCGGCATCAACGTACACGGCTACCTGACCGTCAACGGTCAGAAAATGTCCAAATCCCGCGGCACCTTCATCAAGGCCCGGACCTATCTGGACCATCTGTCGCCGGAATACCTGCGCTACTACTACGCGGCGAAGCTGAGCCGTGGCGTCGACGACCTCGACCTGAACCTCGAAGACTTCGTGCAGAAGGTCAACTCCGACCTGGTCGGCAAAGTCGTCAACATCGCCAGCCGTTGCGCCGGTTTCATCCACAAAGGCAACGCCGGTGTACTGGTGGCGGGCAATGCCGCGCCGGAACTGACCGAAGCGTTCCTCGCCGCAGCGCCGAGCATCGCCGAAGCCTACGAGGCGCGCGACTTCGCCCGTGCCATGCGCGAGATCATGGGCCTGGCCGACCGCGCCAACGCCTGGATCGCCGACAAGGCGCCGTGGTCGCTGAACAAACAGGAAGGCAAGCAAGACGAAGTCCAGGCCATCTGCGCCTTGGGCGTCAACCTGTTCCGCCAGTTGGTGATCTTCCTCAAACCGGTGCTGCCGCTGCTGGCCGCCGACGCCGAGGCGTTCCTGAACGTCGCGCCGCTGACCTGGAACGACCACGCTACTTTGCTCAGCAACCATCAGCTGAACGAGTTCAAACCGTTGATGACCCGTATCGACCCGGTAAAAGTGCAAGCCATGAGCGACGCCTCGAAAGAAGACCTGACCGCCAGCGCTACCGACACCGGCGACGCTGCACCTGCCGGCAATGGCGAACTGGCCAAGGATCCGCTGTCACCGGAAATCGAGTTCGATGCCTTTGCCGCTGTCGACCTGCGCGTCGCCCTGATTCTCAAGGCCGAACACGTGGAAGGTGCCGACAAACTGCTGCGCCTGACCCTGGACATCGGTGACGAGCAACGCAACGTGTTCTCCGGGATCAAGAGCGCTTATCCGGACCCGTCCAAGCTCAATGGTCGTCTGACCATGATGATCGCCAACCTCAAGCCACGGAAAATGAAGTTCGGTATCTCCGAAGGCATGGTGATGGCGGCCGGCCCTGGCGGTGAAGAAATCTACCTGCTCAGCCCTGACAGCGGCGCCAAGCCAGGTCAGCGCATCAAGTAAGGCTCTGCTGTAAACCGATCCCACAGTCGTGCCAGGCGCGACTGTGGGATTTTCATGTCTGGCCCACCCTCCGTCCTTGCCGGATAATGCCTAAGCTTTTTAGACCGCTCCGTTAAAAAGCCCCGTTCTTGCCGGCACGATCATGACCGAAATTGTTCTTACGCTTATCAGCACTGCCCTGATCAACAACCTCGTGTTGCACTGGCCGCTGGGCGTCGATCCGCTGCTGGGCAACGAGCATCGACAGGTCCATGCGTTGGGCCTTGCGACGACGTGTTTGATGCTGATCGTCGGCACGCTGGGTTACTCGGCCTACCGTTGGTTGCTGGTCCCGCTGGAGCTGACGTCGCTGCGCCTTTTCGTCTTCCTTCCATTAAGCGTTCTGCTGATTGGCCCGCTGCTGAAAGTGCTTTCCCGGTTACTTCCAAAGCTTGCGTTCGATGGCCTCTGGCCCCTGCTGCTGGGCAATGCTGGCGTACTCGGCCTGACGCTGCTCAATGCTCAGGACGACAAAGGCTTCTTCCACGCCATGGCCCTGAGCCTGGGTGCCGGCCTGGGCTTCTGGCTGGTACTGAGCCTGTTCAGCGACTTGCGCCAACGCACAATCGAAAATGATATCCCCCTGCCCTTTCGCGGCCTGCCCATCGACCTGATCGGCGCCGGATTGATTGCAGTGGCCTTTCTCGGATTCAGCGGACTGATCAAAACATGAGTCTGATTCAACGCATCGACGCCCTCTTGCCGCAGACCCAATGCGGCAAGTGCGGCCACCCCGGATGCAAACCGTACGCCGAAGGCATTGCCAGCGGCGAACCGATCAACAAATGTCCGCCGGGCGGCAGCGAAACCATCGCGGCCCTGGCCGAGCTGTTGAAAGTGCCGGTGCTGGAACTGGACGTCAGTCGCGGTTCGGCCCCGGCGCAGATCGCCTTTATTCGTGAAGCGGAGTGTATTGGTTGCACCAAGTGCATCCAGGCCTGCCCGGTGGATGCCATTGTCGGCGCGGCGAAATTGATGCACACGGTGATCGTCGATGAATGCACCGGTTGCGACCTGTGCGTAGCGCCCTGCCCGGTGGATTGCATCGAGATGCGGCCGTTGCCGCTGGACACGGTGCTGCCGATTGTCGGCGGCCTGGCGTTGAGCCTTGAGGAACAACGCGCCCGAGCGGCCAAGCGCAATCACGCGCGACGCCGATTTGAACAGCGCAACGCTCGCCTGCATCGCGAAGAAGAACAGAAAATCGCCGAACGTCGGGCCCGAGCCCAGCGCGCCGTCCAGCCCAGTGAGGTGGCGACACTCGACCCGGTTCAGGCCGCTCTTGAGCGAGTCCGTGCACAGAAGGCAGCGAATGCGGATGTGGCGCTGAAAAAGGCCAAGATCGATCTGGCGATGAGTCGGGCGCAACTGAACAAGTCACTCAAGGCGTTCGGGCATCCGCCGACCTTCGAACAGCAGTCGCAGCTGATCGTGCTGCAACAGCAATTCGAGGTTGCCGAACAGGCGTTGGCAAAACTGGAAAGCTCTGCACCGCCAGCCGCGGCCCCCGTAGTTCCGGCGAAAAATGCGCAGCTGAATCGGGCAAAGATCCAGTTGGCCATGCGCCGTGCCGAACTCAAGAAAGCCCAATCCAGCGAAGCGCCGGCAGAGCAGATCGAAGCCCTGGAACTCGCGGTGAATGAAGCCGAGCGTCAGGTGGATGCCTATGCCGCCCCTTGAATCGGTCGACGAACGCCTCCAGCAAGCCATGAAACTGGTATTGCTGGCCACCGTGCCGGGGATGCTGGTGTTTTTCTGGCTGTATGGCTGGGGCGTGTTGATCAACCTGATTCTGACGGGTATTACCGCACTGGCCGTTGAAGCGACCGTGTTGCGCTTGCGCAAGCTTGCGCTCAAGCCGAGCTTGAGCGACGGCAGTGCGCTGGTCAGCGCGACGCTGTTGGCTCTGGCCTTGCCGCCTTATTGCCCGTGGTGGCTGACGGTCTGTGCCGCGGCGTTCGCGATGGTGTTCGGCAAACACCTGTATGGCGGCGTTGGCAAGAACCCGTTCAACCCGGCAATGCTGGGCTTCGCCCTGGTGCTGGTGACCTTTCCCCAACAGATGACCCACTGGCCGTCATCCCATGGGCTGGACCTGATCGGCGGCTTGCAGCAGGTGTTCGGGTTCAGCCTCGGGCAGACGCCAGACGCCTGGGTCCAGGCCACGGCGCTGGACAGCCTGCGGATCAACAAAAGCCTGACCATGGACGAACTGTTTGCAGCCAACCCGGCGTTCGGTCATTTCGGCGGCCGAGGCATGGAATGGGTCAACCTGGCCTTTCTGGCAGGTGGCGCGTTTCTGCTGCAACGACGGGTGTTCAGCTGGCATGCGCCGGTCGGCATGCTCGCCAGCCTGTTCATCGTCAGCCTGCTGTGCTGGAACGGCTCGGGCTCCGACTCCCATGGCTCGCCGCTGTTTCATCTGCTCACTGGCGCGAGCATGCTGGGTGCATTCTTCATCGTCACGGAACCGGTGTCCGGCGCAAAAAGCCCCGGCGCGCGACTGCTGTTCGGCGCGGGCGTAGGGCTGCTGACGTACCTGATTCGTACCTGGGGTGGTTATCCGGACGGCGTAGCCTTTGCCGTGCTGTTGATGAACCTCTGTGTGCCGGCGCTGGAGCGGTTTGCCACCTCCAGACTGGAACGAGGTGCGCCATGAGCCGATCGTCGAGCGTTGTGATCCTGGTGTTGCTGGCAGGCCTGGGGATTGGCGCGACTTACCTCGTGCAACACACCAGCGCGCCGCGCATTGCGGCCGAACAGCGCCTGATCGACAGTCGTAACCTGCTGGACCTGCTCCCGGCTGAAAGCTACGACAATCAGCCGCTGGAACAGCCGCTCGCCCTCGAAAGCACTGGATTGGCCAACAGCACGCTGCTAGGTGGCTACCTGGCGACCAAGACTGGCCAACCCAGCGCCGTGTTGCTGCGCAGCCAGACCCTGGGTTACGAGGGTTCCATCGAATTGCTGATCGCCATCGGCGCAAACGGCAAGGTGCTGGGCGTCAAAACGCTCAAGCAATCGGAAACACCTGGGCTGGGCGGTCGACTCGCTGACTGGCCCAATGCCTGGCTTCAGGCTTTTTCCGGAAAGTCCCGAACAGAACCTGCCGACAATGGCTGGGCCTTGAAAAAGGATCAGGGGCAATTCGATAAAATGGCGGGCGCGACCATTACTTCGAGAGCGGTCATCAACGCCATCCATGACGCGTTGCGCTACTTCGACGAACATCAGCAACAGTTGATCGGGAGCAGCGCTCATGAATAAGTCATCGACGCTGCAGAATTCACTGATGCTTGCACCGCTGATCGGTGCCACGGATTCATTGGTGTCCGCTCTGGGCTTGTGGCTGATGTTCATCGTGGTGATCAGCGCCTTTGGAGTGAGCATGGGCGCGTTGCGATCCCGACTTGTCCCGGCGACACGTTTGCTTGCCAGCGTCCTGTTGGCGGCCACGCTGACCAGTTGCGCGGAGCTCGCCGTGCAAGTCTGGTCGCTGCAATGGCACCAACATGTAGGGTTCTATGCAGGATTGATTGCCTTGCAATGCGTTGTGCTGGAACACACCGGTTTTTTCCAGAGCGCCTGGCGTGATCGCCTGCGCCTGTGTGGCCTGTTCGGCGCGTTGATGGCAGGCCTTGGCTTGCTGCGCGAACTCATCGGCAGCGGGACACTCGGCAGCCATCTGCCATGGCTGGCGGGCACTGCGCAAGCGGACTGGCAAGGCTGGGTGCTGACTGCCGACGGTGGCTTGCGCCTGGCCACCCTGGCCCCTGGCGGATTCATTCTGCTGGGACTGCTGTTCGCCGCACGTCAGGCCTGGACCCGCTCGACGCCCCCACACTGACCGCCTTCGAGGAAACGCACTGCCCATGAATGCCGCAAAACGTCTGGAAATTTTTCGCCGATTTCACGAAGACAACCCGGAACCGAAGACCGAACTGGCCTACTCCTCGCCGTTCGAATTACTGATCTCCGTGATTCTCTCCGCGCAGTCGACCGATGTCGGCGTCAACAAGGCCACCGCCAAGCTCTACCCGGTGGCCAATACACCAGCGGCGATTTATGCCCTGGGTGTCGAAGGTTTGTCGGAATACATCAAGACCATCGGCTTGTTCAACAGCAAAGCGAAAAACGTGATCGAGACCTGTCGATTACTGGTGGAACGTCATGGAGGTGAAGTGCCGCAAACCCGTGAAGAGCTGGAAGCGTTACCCGGCGTCGGCCGCAAGACCGCCAACGTAGTGCTCAACACCGCGTTCCGTCAGCTGACCATGGCCGTGGACACGCATATTTTCCGGGTCAGCAACCGTACCGGCATTGCTCCAGGCAAAAATGTGGTCGAGGTTGAGCAAAAACTCATGAAGTTCGTGCCGAAGGAATATCTGCTCGACTCCCATCACTGGCTGATCCTCCACGGACGCTACGTTTGCCTGGCCCGCAAGCCTCGTTGCGGCAGTTGTCGGATCGAAGACTTGTGCGAATACAAGCAAAAGACGTCGGACGATTGAGGCGCTATTAGGTTTTTCGATTTATCGATTGAAAAAATCTTTTTTACCCGCCGGGAGATTATCGATATAAGGGGCGCCAAAGGCAGCCTTAGCCTGGAGTAACACTATGAGCACTGGCAAAGAGCAATTGGACGTAGAAGACGACTTCACCCCTGTTGAGGCTGATGATGCTGAACCGGTGGTTGAAGTGGCGAAGACCAACCTGAGCAAACGCCGTACCATCGACAATCTGTTGGAGGAGCGCCGACTGCAAAAGCAATTGGCCGATTACGATTTTGATCTATGACACCTAAAAGCCTCCCGAAACGGAGGCTTTTTACTAAGTACCGCCTGATGCCCCCCGCTCATCACGCCTCGTCAAACGCTGGGGCAGTCACACCAGACCATTGCGTTGAGCCAATTCGATCAGATCGACCAGGGAACGTGCATTGAGTTTCAATAACAGACGAGTCTTATAAGTACTGACAGTCTTATTGCTGAGGAACATTCCATCGGCAATCTCCTTGTTGGTCTTGCCTCGGGCCAATTGTTGCAAGACCATCATTTCCCGTCCCGACAGACGATCCACCATATCGGCTTCACTGGCGTTCCCCAAACTGGAACGTACGGTATGCAAGGCTTGATTCGGAAAGTAACTGTAGCCTGACAATACTGCCTTTATTGCACTGAGCAATTCAGTGAGATCCTGTTGTTTACAGACATACCCTGCAGCACCCGATTGCATGCAACGCATAGAGAAATGCCCGGGTGCCTGGGAAGTTAGTATCAGTACTTTCATGGGCATTGCTGTCGATGTCAGACGCGCAATGACTTCCAGCCCATCAAGTTTTGGTATTCCAATATCAAGGATGACAATATCCGGCATATGCTCACGGGCAAGTTGCAACGCATCCACGCCATTATCTGTCTCTGCAATAACTTCGTAGCCGTGACGCTCCATTAGCATACGTACCGCAAGACGAATGACGGGGTGATCATCCACGATCAGCACTTTATTCATGGGCAAGTCCAATTTTCGCTGTTCGAATTTTTAGAGCCCGCACGATAGCCTAGTCGTTTCACCCATGGCATGCCGCCCCCCTCGGCCACCCACACCTAGAGACATTCCCTACAAACAACACGGATTATTCTTACAAAAATTCTGCAAATACAATGCTTCAGAAAATTTATCAGTCTTACGACATTCTATTTATTAAAATTTTTTTGTATCAATTTACAACCCAAAGAACAGAACAACAATACTGAGCACCGGCAATCTCACAGTCGATGCCTAATGAGCTATCCTGAAAAGTAACTGATATTTTCGGACCCGGAATTCTTACAAAAAACAACGCGCGCCCAACATCAATTTATTCTTACAGAAAAACCAGCAAACGTTTTATTGCAAGAAAGACAGATATACCCGAAGCACTAACAATGCAGTTAACATGACAAAGAATCACTAACCATAGCCCACAACCCACCGAGAAAATATAAACCTAAATGAGTAGAAAACATGAACAAACTCAAACAAAGAATCTCCAACCCCATGACACTTATTGCGATATTCGCAACTCTGTCTGAAACATCAGCAGCCGTCTCTCTGCCCTTTCTCGGAGAGGATGAAAAAGAGATATACGTTTGGTTCCTGATCAGCTTTCCTTTTTATTTGCTCTTTCTTTTCTTTGCCACTTTAAACTTCAACTATCGGTCGCTTTATGCACCCTCCGATTTTGAAAAGAGCAAGCATTTCATAAAAGCCATGGACAACACCGAGCCTTCGGAAAAGAACGACACCCGGTTGACGCCCGAAAGTTCTGCACCGAGTACGTCGCCGATGGATCGCAGATCCACTCATCCGCCTTGTAATGCGCAGGATCCACCCGAAACCGATTTGCAGACAATCCTCCCCGCTGAGCACTACATCCGACTGCCCGAGCGCCTCAAGGACCTGTACATCGTTGATGCACGCGGTATGAGCCAAAAGATCGAACTGGGTGCCTCGCTGGAGAAAATTCAGAAAGAACAGGGAAAACCTGCGCATGTAATCGTCTTCATCACCTGTGCCGAATCGGAGAGATTGCTGAAGGAAAGCGCACTCAAACACTCAAAAAACGCAAAGAAACACAGCGGTGTACCGTTCTGTGTTGCTTACAATTTGAATTCAAATGGCGTTACGGTCATTGATCAAACGTACCCACTGGCCACCAGTGGCGTTTGAAGCCCGGTCTAAAAAAAAGCAGGAAGGAAGGTGTTAAAAACACAGGAAGGATGCCGCGATGCAAAGTCAGGTAGATCATCCCCTTTTCAGAACGATGGCCTTGTCTATGACAAGGCCATCCTTCCATTACGGTCGCTGCACTACAGTCTCAAGGTCTCAGAAAAGCTTCCGGCCTTTGTTCGCCGCAATACGCATGCGCAAGGCGTTGAGCTTGATGAAGCCCGCCGCGTCGGCCTGGTTGTAGGCGCCGCCATCTTCTTCGAAGGTCGCGATGTTGGCATCGAACAACGATTCGTCGGACTTGCGACCGGTGACGATCACGTTGCCCTTGTACAGCTTCAGGCGCACAACGCCGTTCACGTGGGCCTGGGATGCATCGATCATCTGTTGCAACATCAGACGCTCAGGGCTCCACCAGTAACCGGTGTAGATCAGGCTGGCGTATTTAGGCATCAGCTCGTCTTTGAGGTGAGCCACTTCGCGGTCCAGGGTGATCGATTCGATCGCACGGTGGGCGCGCAGCATGATGGTGCCGCCTGGGGTTTCGTAGCAGCCACGGGATTTCATGCCCACGTAACGGTTCTCGACGATGTCGAGACGGCCGATACCGTGTTCGCCGCCGATACGGTTCAGGGTCGCCAGCACGGTAGCCGGGGTCATTTCGACGCCGTCCAGTGCGACGATGTCGCCATTGCGGTAGGTCAGTTCCAGGTATTGCGCTTTATCTGGAGCCTTCTCCGGGGAGACGGTCCATTTCCACATGTCTTCTTCGTGCTCGGTCCAGGTGTCTTCCAGCACGCCGCCTTCATAGGAGATGTGCAGCAGGTTGGCATCCATCGAGTACGGGGATTTTTTCTTGCCGTGACGCTCGATCGGGATGTTGTGCTTTTCAGCATAATCCATCAGCTTTTCACGGGAGAGCAGGTCCCATTCGCGCCACGGAGCAATCACTTTCACGCCTGGCTTCAAGGCGTAGGCGCCCAGTTCGAAACGAACCTGGTCGTTGCCCTTGCCGGTAGCGCCGTGGGAAATGGCGTCAGCACCGGTTTCGTTGGCGATTTCGATCAGGCGTTTGGCGATCAACGGACGAGCGATGGAAGTACCCAACAGGTACTCGCCTTCGTAAACGGTGTTGGCGCGGAACATCGGGAAAACGAAATCGCGCACGAATTCTTCGCGCAAGTCGTCGATGTAGATCTCTTTCACGCCCATGGCCTGTGCCTTGGCGCGTGCAGGTTCGACCTCTTCGCCCTGACCCAGGTCAGCGGTGAAGGTCACGACTTCACAGTTATAAGTATCCTGCAGCCACTTGAGGATCACCGAAGTGTCCAGGCCGCCGGAATACGCCAGAACGACCTTGTTTACGTCCGCCATGCCATCACTCCACGGGGTTCTACGGAAAGCCGTCAAGTCTACCGCTCATGCAGGATAATTTACAGAGGCGCGACAGCTTATGACGACGAAGCGACAGATTATGTCGAGTGAGCGACGATTACAGCGGGTTCAGGAGGTCGACGCGGCGCTCGCCGATGCAGTGGCCTGAGGGGCCGGCGTTTCAGTGGGCGCAACGCGCGCGAGGTGCACATTGACCCGACGGTTCTTCGCCCGGTTGGCGGAATTGGTATTGGGCGCCAATGGATAACGCTCGCCGTGAAAGCGCACGGTGATCTGCGATTCCTGAATGCCGTTGGCCTTGAAGAACTCCATGACTGCCAGGGCCCGACGCCGCGACAGGTCACGGTTGGTCAGGCGGTTGCCGCTGTTGTCGGAGTGGCCATCGAGTTCGATGTGGTTGACCGTCGGGTCGGCCTTCATGAACGCCAGCATCACTTGCAATTGAGCCTTGGCTTGCGCGTCGAGATCGATGCCTTCGCCGGGGAAGCCGATCTGCGATTGTTTAACCTGCTCGAAATTCTTCGGCAGCAGTTTTGCCACACAGCTCTGGTAGTCGTTGAAGGCCTTGCTGAACTTGACCGGCAGCAGGCGCACTTCCGACACCCGGCCATCGCCCGAGTAATGTCGAACGACCGGACTGCGGCCATCCATCAGGCCACTGATCAAGCGGCCGGCCTGAACTTGCGAACTGTTGAACAGCACGTTGCCGCTGCCGATCCGCACAGAACCGAGGTTGATGTCGCCACGCCCCGGCTGCCAGGGTGCAGCCGCCGCCAGCAAGGTAGCCGAACCGCCGCCGATCATCGCGTTGTAGGACTTCAGACGAAACGTCGCTTGCTCGCCAGCGCGGTGCACGAACTCACCCGAACCAAAATCGGTGATCGGTTGACTCAGGCGGCACTCGAACTTGTCTCCTTCGACCGTCCACTCGATGCTCTCCAGACGGGTCTGGAAAGTGAGCGCCATCGCTGGAAGGCTGGCAAACACGCTGAGCAAGGCTAAATAACGCTGGCGCACGGGAGGCTCCACTGGCTTCTACAACAAAAAGACCGACACACAGATGTTTACGGCATACCTGTTGGATATCGGAAGCTTCCAGCAAAACTTGATAGCGAGTGCCTGGAAGAGTCTTTTCCGGTAGCATTCCCCTCAGTTTGACCCGCCTGGAATCCCCTCATGTCCGACCGCCTGACCCTGCTGCGTCCCGACGACTGGCATATTCATCTTCGCGATGGTGCTGTGTTGCCCAATACAGTCGCGGATGTCGCGCGCACCTTTGGTCGCGCCATCATCATGCCCAACCTGGTACCTCCGGTGCGTAACACCGCTGAAGCCGACGGCTATCGCCAGCGGATTCTCGCTGCACGCCCGGCTGGCAGCCGCTTCGAACCGTTGATGGTGCTGTACCTGACCGACCGCACCCAGCCCGAAGAAATTCGCGAGGCCAAGGCCAGCGGCTTCATTCACGCCGCCAAGCTGTATCCGGCCGGCGCGACCACCAACTCGGACTCCGGTGTCACCAGCATCGACAAGATTTTCCCTGCACTTGAGGCCATGGCCGAAGTCGGGATGCCCTTGTTGGTTCACGGTGAAGTCACCCGTGGCGATGTCGACGTGTTCGATCGCGAAAAATTCTTTATCGATGAGCACATGCGTCGTGTGGTCGAGCGCTTCCCGAGCCTCAAAGTGGTGTTCGAACACATCACCACGGCTGACGCCGTGCAGTTCGTCAACGAGGCTTCGGCCAATGTTGGCGCGACCATCACCGCGCATCACCTGCTGTACAACCGCAACCACATGCTGGTGGGCGGGATTCGGCCGCACTTCTATTGCCTGCCGATCCTCAAGCGCAACACCCATCAGGAAGCCCTGCTCGACGCCGCCACCAGCGGCAGCGACAAGTTCTTCCTCGGCACCGACTCGGCGCCCCATGCCCAGCACGCCAAAGAAGCCGCTTGCGGCTGTGCCGGTTGCTACACCGCTTATGCCGCGATCGAGATGTATGCCGAAGCCTTCGAACAGCGCAACGCGCTGGACAAACTCGAAGCCTTTGCCAGCCTGAACGGCCCGCGTTTCTACGGCCTGCCGGTGAACACCGATCGCATCACCCTGGTCCGCGATGAGTGGACCGCCCCAACCAGCCTGCCATTTGGCGAGCTGACCGTAATCCCGCTGCGCGCCGGTGAAAAACTGCGCTGGCGCCTGCTGGAGGAACACGCGTGAGTGAAGACCATTTCGATGACGAACAGGACGGTCAAGGCGGCGGAGGTGGTTCGCGCCACCCGATGGCTGAGCGCTTCCGTGGATACCTGCCAGTCGTTGTCGACGTTGAAACCGGTGGTTTCAACTCTGCCACTGACGCCTTGCTGGAAATTGCCGCAACCACCATTGGCATGGACGAAAAAGGGTTTGTGTACCCCGACCACACCTACTTCTTTCGCGTAGAGCCTTTTGAAGGCGCGAACATCGAAGCGGCCGCTCTGGAATTTACCGGGATCAAACTCGATCACCCGCTGCGCATGGCAGTGAGTGAAGAAGCAGCGCTGACCGACATCTTCCGCGGCATCCGCAAGGCACTGAAAGCCAATGGCTGCAAACGGGCGATTCTGGTCGGGCACAACAGCAGCTTCGATCTGGGTTTCCTCAACGCCGCTGTCGCGCGCCTGGACATGAAGCGTAACCCGTTTCATCCGTTCTCGAGCTTCGATACTGCAACCCTGGCCGGTCTGGCTTACGGCCAAACGGTACTGGCCAAGGCCTGTTCAGCAGCCGACATCGACTTCGACGGTCGTGAGGCCCACTCGGCTCGCTACGACACCGAGAAGACGGCAGAGCTGTTCTGCGGCATCGTCAATCGCTGGAAACAAATGGGCGGTTGGGAAGACTTCAACGACTGATCCCGGTCACCGGGTTTATCCCGCCCATAAAAAAACCGGCCTCAACGGCCGGTTTTTTTTATGCCTCAAACGTGCCTTACAGCGCGGCAGCGTTCTCGGTCAGGTAAGCCGCGACGCCTTCGGTCGAAGCGGTCATGCCTTTGTCGCCTTTTTTCCAGTTGGCAGGGCAAACTTCGCCGTGCTCTTCGTGGAATTGCAGAGCGTCGACCAGACGGATCAGCTCTTCAATGTTACGGCCCAGCGGCAGGTCGTTGATGATCTGCGAACGGACAACGCCTTTGTCGTCGATCAGGAACGCGCCACGGAAAGCCACGCCGCCTTCGGACTCAACGTCGTAGGCCTTGGCGATTTCGTGCTTCAGGTCGGCAGCCATGGTGTAGCGAACTTCGCCGATACCACCATTGTTGACCGGGGTGTTGCGCCAGGCGTTGTGGGTGAAGTGCGAGTCGATCGAAACGGCGATCACTTCAACGTTACGTGCCTTGAAGTCAGACATGCGGTTGTCCAGAGCGATCAGCTCGGACGGGCAAACGAAGGTGAAGTCCAGTGGGTAGAAGAACACCAGGCCGTATTTGCCTTTGATGGCCGACGACAGGGTGAAGCTGTCTACGATTTCGCCATTGCCGAGTACGGCCGGTACGGTGAAGTCTGGGGCTTGTTTGCCTACGAGTACGCTCATTGGATATCTCCTGGTGTAAAAACGTGAAGTTCCGGGTTTGCGCCAGCCTGCCACCTTCAGGCGACAGCCCTGTGACACGAACCCGCTTCATAAGGACCGGCCATCATACACTGCGTTTTTGCCCTGTCCTTAACGGTTTTTTTGTCAGGGGAAATGCAGTCGACAGGTTTTCCTCGTGATCGATCCCTAGAGGAAACCGTTCGTCAGCCCTGATCAAAGCTTTCAGAAACCACTTTGACAATCATTCTCGTTAACATTAAGATCCATCGCAATTGAGTCACAACCAGCGACGGTTTTCACTTATGTATGTTTGCCTCTGCACTGGCGTCACCGACGGTCAAATCCGCGAAGCGATCTATGAAGGTTGCTGCAGCTATAAGGAAGTCCGTCAGGCCACCGGCGTAGCCAGCCAATGCGGCAAATGTGCCTGCCTTGCCAAGGAAGTGGTCCGCGAAACCCTGACCAAATTGCAATCGGCCCAGGCTGCAATTCCCTATCCTGTAGAATTTACTGCCGCGTAACTACCGTATTTCAAAGAACCGGACTTGATGTCCGGTTTTTTTATGTCTGAAAATCAACCGCTTACGCTCCAGACGCGGAACACAAACATTCTTATTCAGATTAATTTTCACTTAAGTTTCAATAACTTAGGTTTGACACTCTTAATTACGCGGCTCAAACTCTGCCTTATAGACAGCTACTTAGGGCAGGACCCCATCATGAAAGGCGACGTTACAGTCATCCAGCATCTCAACAAGATCCTTGCCAATGAGCTGGTCGCGATCAATCAATACTTCCTGCATGCACGCATGTACGAAGATTGGGGCCTGAACAAGCTCGGCAAGCACGAGTACCACGAATCCATCGACGAGATGAAGCACGCGGACAAGCTGATCAAGCGCATCCTGTTCCTTGAAGGCCTGCCGAACGTCCAGGACCTGGGCAAGCTGCAGATCGGCGAACACACCAAGGAAATGCTTGAGTGCGACCTGCGTATCGAACGCACCGGTCATGCGGATCTCAAAGTGGCTATCGCTCATTGCGAAACCGTTGGCGACTTTGGTAGCCGTGAACTGCTTGAAGATATTCTTGAATCCGAAGAAGAACATATCGACTGGCTGGAAACCCAACTGGGTCTGATCGATAAAGTCGGTCTTGAGAACTATCTGCAATCGCAGATGGGCGAAGAGTAGGAGCTGTGTAGGAGCTGTCGAGTGCAACGAGGCTGCGATCTTGGCGATGGCAGCGGCGACATCGACATAACTTATCAAGCGCAATAAAAAGCCCCACCTCTCTTTCGAGAGGCGGGGCTTTTTAGTTGCTGAGATCAAAAGATCGCAGCCTCGTTTCACTCGACAGCTCCTACAGGGGAGCCAATCGTCTTAGGCTTCGGTCTTGTTGGCAGCAGCAGCTTCGACAGCAGCCTTGATGGTGGTTTGCAGCGAACCGTCTGCAGCCATTTCAGTCATGATGTCGCTACCGCCGACCAGCTCACCGCCAACCCACAGTTGCGGGAAGGTTGGCCAGTTGGCGTATTTTGGCAGGTTGGCGCGGATTTCCGGGTTCTGCAGGATGTCCACGTACGCAAACTTTTCACCACACGCCATCACGGCCTGCGCGGCTTTCGCGGAGAAGCCACACTGCGGGGCATTCGGCGAACCTTTCATGTAAAGCAGAATGGTGTTGTTAGCAATCTGCTCTTTAATCGTTTCGATGATATCCATGGAGCACCTCGGCTGAACTTTCCGACTCAGGGGTCGGCACGGTGGCGCATTGTAACGGAAACCCGAGCACCCTGCTCGGTCTCCCCGACAGACTTGATCAAGCCGCCGCCACAGTCACTGGCACACCGTTCAACGCGGCATTGCCCGACAACTCATCGAGCTGACACTCGTCGGTCAAGTCATTGGCGCTGGAGCCCGGCTGACCACTGGCAATGGTCATCTGCACGCCTGGCCGCGCATGGCCCCAACCGTGCGGAAGGCTGACCACGCCTTTCATCATATCCAGACTGCCGAGCACTTCAACTTCAATCACACCGACCCGCGAACTGACCCGCACTCGCTGCCCGTCGTTGAGCCCACGGCTGGCCAGGTCATCCGGGTGCATCAGCAATTGATGGCGCGGCTTGCCTTTCACCAGGCGATGATAGTTGTGCATCCACGAGTTGTTGCTGCGCACATGACGGCGGCCAATCATCAGCAACTCATCAACGGCCGGTGCTTGCAACGCCGCAAAGCGGGCGAGGTCAGCCAGGATCACGGCAGGCGCTGCCTGGACTCGCTGACTAGCCGTTTTCAGACGTGGAGCCAGGTTGGATTTCAATGCCCCAAGATCGACACCGTGAGGGTGATCAAACAACGTCGCCAGCGATAGCTTGTGCTCCGAAGCGTCGCCATACAGCCCCATCCGCAAGCCATGATCGATCATCTGCGCCGGAGCGACAGTGGGTTTCAATGCTTTGCCAGTCTTCGCAGCAAAGGCCTTGGCCAGCCCCACGAAAATCTCCCAGTCATGCAACGCACCTTCAGGTTTGGCCAGGATCGCGCGATTGAACCGACTGACGTTACGCACCGCAAACATATTGAAAGTCGTGTCGTAATGATCGTTTTCCAGGGCCGATGTGGACGGCAGGATCAGGTCGGCATAACGCGTGGTTTCATTGATGTACAGGTCGATGCTGACCATGAACTCCAAACCGTCCAGAGCCTGTTCCAGTTGTCGGCCATTGGGCGTCGACAGCACCGGATTACCCGCCACGGTAATCAGCGCGCGGACCTGCCCTTCCCCTTCGGTAAGCATCTCTTCGGCCAGCGCCGAGACCGGCAGTTCTCCACCATATTCCGGACGCCCGGAGACCCGGCTCTGCCACAGATTGAAATGCCCACCCGAGGTGGACGCCACCAAATCCACCGCCGGTTCGGTGCACAACGCACCTCCCACACGATCAAGATTACCGGTGACCAGATTGATCAGTTGCACAACCCAATGACACAAGGTGCCGAACGCCTGGGTCGAGACACCCATGCGGCCGTAACAGACCGCTGTCGGCGCCGCCGCAAAGTCCCGCGCCAGTTGGCGGATCTGTTCGGCGGGCACCGCGCATAGTGGGCTCATGGCCTCGGCGGTGAAATTCGCGACCGCCTCCCGCACCTCTTTTAGACCGTCCACCGGCAAATGGCTGTTGCGGGTCAGACCTTCAGCGAACAAGGTGTTGAGCAGTCCGAACAACAACGCCGCATCGCCACCGGGACGCACGAACAGATGCTGGTCGGCAATCGCCGCGGTTTCGCTGCGGCGCGGATCGACCACCACCACTTTGCCGCCGCGGGCCTGAATGGCCTTCAAGCGCTTCTCCACATCCGGCACGGTCATGATGCTGCCGTTGGAGGCCAGCGGATTGCCGCCGAGGATCAGCATGAAATCGGTGTGATCGATGTCCGGGATCGGCAACAGCAAACCGTGGCCGTACATTAAATGGCTGGTCAGGTGATGGGGCAACTGATCGACCGAGGTCGCGGAAAACCGGTTGCGGGTTTTCAACAGGCCGAGAAAGTAATTGCTGTGGGTCATCAGCCCATAGTTGTGCACGCTGGGGTTGCCTTGATAGACCGCCACCGCGTTTTGCCCATGACGCTCCTGAATCGCCGCCAGCCGTTCGGCTACAAGGCTGAAGGCATCCTCCCACTCGATGGGTTGCCATTCGCTGCCGACCCGCAGCATCGGCTGACGCAAACGATCCGGATCGTTCTGAATATCTTGTAAGGCGACGGCCTTGGGGCAGATGTGCCCGCGGCTGAATGTATCCTGAGCGTCACCCTTGATCGAAGTGATCTGCACCGCGCCTTCGACCTCGGTGGTTTCGATGGTCAGGCCGCAGATGGCTTCACACAAGTGGCACGCACGGTGATGGAGAGTCTTGGTCATGGCCAGTCTCTGTCTTGTTCTGGGCGGGTAATATCGGCCGCGGGAACAAAACTATGGCGCCTGATCCACTGCTGCGCCAGCGACGTTCGTCTTGTGAATCGGCGGCCATCAGGCCAGCCGATGACCGTTGGGGATCAGTTCGGCGGCAGCCTCGGCGGCGCCTGCAACTGGATCTCCTGGATGGTTTCGATCTGCTCTTGAGCGAGATGAACACCGGTGAGTTCGCCGATCAGCCGCCAGTGCTCGTCCAGCCCGGTGCTGATGGTTGCCATGCGGTCGATCATCCGCCGGCCGGCGGCCTTGGTCACTTCGTCTTCACTGCGCATCAACTCGAAGGACATCGAGGTCATGGACGCGGTGAGGTGGGTGAGCGAGCGGGCGGTGAGGCCAAGTAATTCCATTAACTGTCGTTCTTTCGATTCCATTCCGAAGGCTTCCTGCGTCGTTCGTGCGTTAGTTATAACCCGCCACTTTGCTTTAGCAAATGTTTCAGACCAGACACATCCTCCAATCCTGAGTATAAATGTTTCGAATGACAGGTCAGAAACCGACCGTTGCTACGCCTTTCCCGCCCCGTTTGATTGCAAAGCCCCGCGACCCCGGTGTACAAATGACGGGCTGCTGTCAGGAAACAGGCTTCAAAAGCGCTACTGCGGTCATCCCGTAGCCCCTCTGAAATCCCCAAAAAACCGTAGCCCTATTGGTAAGACGCGACATTTAATTATAAGATCGCGCCTTCCCCTATTTCGTCGCCCCGTGCGGCTTACGCCGCAGGTCTCGCCCGTTTTTCAGTTAAACAAGGCTTTGAGTATCTGCGGTCTGTTGCAAAAAGGTAGTCAATGATGAGCGCAAGGCACTTTCTCTCCCTGATGGATTGCACGCCCGAAGAGCTGGTCAGCGTGATCCGTCGAGGCGTTGAGCTCAAAGACCTGCGTAACCGCGGCGTACTGTTCGAGCCTCTGAAAAACCGCGTGCTCGGGATGATTTTCGAGAAGTCCTCGACCCGCACCCGTATTTCATTCGAAGCCGGCATGATCCAGCTCGGTGGCCAGGCGATCTTCCTGTCGCCGCGCGACACCCAACTGGGCCGTGGCGAGCCGATCGGCGATGCCGCCATTGTCATGTCGAGCATGCTCGATGCGGTGATGATCCGCACGTTTTCCCACAGCACACTGACCGAATTCGCCGCCAATTCGCGCGTCCCGCTGATCAACGGCCTGTCCGATGACCTGCACCCGTGCCAGTTGCTAGCCGACATGCAGACGTTCCTCGAACACCGCGGTTCGATCCAGGGCAAAACCGTGGCTTGGATCGGCGACGGCAACAACATGTGCAACAGCTATATAGAAGCGGCGATCCAGTTCGACTTCCAGTTGCGCATCGCGTGCCCGGAAGGCTTTGAACCCAACCCTGAATTCGTGGCGAAGGCCGGTGACCGGGTCACCATCGTCCGCGATCCGAAGGATGCCGTACGCGGCGCCCACCTGGTCAGCACCGACGTCTGGACCTCCATGGGCCAGGAAGAGGAAACCGCCAAACGCCTTAAGCTGTTCGCGCCGTTTCAGGTCAACCGCGCCCTGCTCGACCTGGCCGCACCGGACGTGCTGTTCATGCACTGCCTGCCGGCCCACCGTGGCGAGGAAATCAGCGTCGACCTGCTCGATGACAAGCGCTCCGTCGCGTGGGATCAAGCCGAAAACCGTCTTCACGCACAAAAGGCCCTGCTCGAATTTCTCGTCGAACCGGCGTACCACCACGCATGAGCCATCCATTACTGCTGAACCTGCGCAACCTCGCCTGCGGCTACCAAGACCAGCGCGTCGTGCAGAACCTCAACCTGCATTTGAATGCCGGCGACATCGGCTGCCTGTTGGGCTCTTCGGGTTGCGGCAAAACCACCACGCTAAGGGCGATTGCCGGTTTCGAACCGGTACACGAAGGTGAAATCCAGTTGGCGGGCGAGACAATCTCCCGCGCCGGTTTCACCCTTGCCCCGGAGAAACGCCGGATCGGCATGGTGTTCCAGGATTACGCACTGTTTCCGCATTTGAGCGTGGCCGAGAACATCGCCTTCGGGATCCGCAAGCATCCGCAAAAGGATCGCGTCACCGAAGAGTTGCTGGAACTGGTCAACCTGAAAAACCTCGGCAAGCGCTTCCCGCATGAGCTGTCCGGTGGTCAACAGCAGCGCGTCGCACTGGCCCGTGCCTTGGCGCCGGAACCGCAACTGCTGCTGCTCGACGAACCCTTCTCCAACCTTGATGGCGAGCTTCGACGCAAGCTCAGCCATGAGGTGCGCGATATCCTCAAGGCTCGTGGCACCAGCGCGATTCTGGTGACCCACGACCAGGAAGAAGCCTTCGCGGTGAGTGATCATGTGGGGGTTTTCAAGGAGGGTCGCCTGGAGCAGTGGGATACGCCCTACAACCTGTATCACGAACCGCTGACGCCCTATGTGGCCAGTTTCATCGGCCAGGGTTATTTCATTCGCGGTCAGCTGAGCAGCCCCGAGTCGGTGCAGACCGAACTGGGTGAGTTACGCGGTAATCGTGCCTACACCTGGCCGGTTGGCGGTGCGGTGGATGTGTTGCTGCGTCCGGACGATATCGTTTATGCACCGGACAGCACGCTGAAGGCGCGGATTGTCGGCAAGTCTTTCCAGGGTGCGTCCACCTTGTATCGCTTGCAGTTGCCGACCGGCGCGCAGCTGGAGTCGATTTTCCCGAGTCATGCCGATCATCAGGTGGGTTCAGAAGTCGGCATTCGTGTCGCGGCTGAACACCTGGTGCTGTTTCAGGCGTCGGGCAGTACGGCGGCGCAGATTCCGGTCGTCGAGTCCGGTGTACGCCGCTACAGCAGCGCCCACTGACAAACACAACTCCTGTGGGAGCGAGCTTGCTCGCGATAGCGGACTGTCAGTCAATGATGATGTCGACTGACAGTCCGCAATCGCGAGCAAGCTCGCTCCCACATTGGGTGTTCGTTTAACTCAGCATCAGCGTTCCGCTTGCAACGAGCGTCGCATTCCCGCCGATTTTCACCCGATCCCCTTCCAGCCGACAGAACAACTCCCCGCCTCGAGCCGAGCGCTGACAAGCCGTCAGGCTCGACTTGCCCAAACGTTTCGACCAGTACGGAATCAGGCTGCAATGGGTGGAACCCGTCACCGGGTCTTCGTTGATGCCGATCGCCGGCGCGAAGTAGCGGGAAACAAAATCATGCTGGCTGCCCCTGGCCGTGACAATTGCTCCTGGCCACGGCAGTTTCGCCAGTGCCGCCATGTCCGGCTGACATTCGAGCACCGCCTGTTCGGATTCCAGCACCACGAACAACTCGTTCGACCCCAGCACATCAACCGCTTCCACACCCAGCGCGCGCTCGACATCCAGGGTCACGCCCACTTCCGATGGCATGATCGCCGGGAAATCCAGCCACAAGCGCTCACCCTCACGGCTCACACTCAGCGGGCCAGACTTGCAGACGAAGTCCAGGCGCTCGACCGGCTCTTTATAGATTTCAAACAGAACATAAGCGCTGGCCAGGGTCGCATGACCGCACAACGGCACTTCGGTGGTCGGGGTAAACCAGCGGATGTGCCAGCCCTGCCCTTCGCGAACCACGAAAGCGGTTTCGGCGAGGTTGTGCTCGGCGGCGATCTTCTGCATCAACTCATCGGCAAGCCAGGCATCGAGACGATAGACCATCGCCGGGTTGCCACTGAACGGCCGATCACTGAACGCATCGACCTGATGAAACTCAAGCTGCATAACCTTCTCCCTTTGTCAGGCCAAGGAGCATGAAGCTGCCGACAACCCGGCACCAGTGACAGAGCCAGTAAATTTGCACCATACAGCGCCGGGCCGGAAGCCCTCGTCAGGCGCGGCCGATATCGGCGAACTTCGCCTGGGTATGTTCGGCCAGCACCGCGGGTGCCAATTCGACTTCCAGCCCACGTCGCCCCGCGCTGACAAAAATGCTGGCGAAGGGCTGCGCCGAATTATCGATAAAGGTACGCAAGCGCTTTTTCTGTCCCAGCGGACTGATGCCGCCCAAGAGGTAACCGGTGGATCGTTGCGCAGCGGCAGGATCGGCCATTTCGACTTTTTTCACGCCCGCAGCATGCGCCAGGCCCTTTAAGTCCAGACTTCCGACGACCGGCACCACGGCCACCAACAATTCACCTTTCTCGCTCGCCGCCAGCAAGGTCTTGAACACCTGCGCCGGATCCAGCCCCAGCTTCTCCGCGGCCTCCAGCCCGTAGGACGCTGCCTTCGGATCATGTTCGTAACTGTGCACGCGATGTTCGGCACGAACTTTTTTCAACAAATCCAATGCGGGGGTCATGACAGCTCCAGACTGGGCGGCAGAAGAAAAATACTGCGCTGGATTCTAGGGCATTGATCGACAAATGGCTCTATTGCGGCGCTATTTCAAAGGCTTGGCGGCGCCTTATGCCGTTCGTCCACCTTCAGCCTGCCGCGTGAACGATGCGGTCATTCATGTGACTAATAGTTCGATTGTGACTGACGGTTCACTTTCGACCTTTGACAG
This sequence comes from Pseudomonas sp. ACM7, assembly GCF_004136015.1. NCBI lineage: Bacteria > Pseudomonadati > Pseudomonadota > Gammaproteobacteria > Pseudomonadales > Pseudomonadaceae > Pseudomonas > Pseudomonas sp. ACM7. Next base: position 1,340,798 of record NZ_CP024866.1, read on the forward strand.
CAGCGTTTCTTGTCTATATTTTTTCGAATCTGAATACTGTACGAATGTTCCTATCGCAGCACCCAGCAGTAGGCCGAGAACAGGATGGGGATCCTGTCTCGGTGAAAATCGCGCTTTGTCCCTTAGGAAAAAGCGCCAGACAACAACAAAAATGAGGTTTTCAATGACAACTGCTTTACAACAACCGTCGCTCTCAAGCCAATGCATGGCCGAATTCCTGGGCACTGCGCTACTGATATTTTTTGGTACAGGTTGTGTTGCCGCGCTCAAGGTCGCGGGTGCCAGCTTCGGCCTTTGGGAAATCAGCATCATCTGGGGGATCGGCGTGAGCATGGCGATCTACCTGACCGCAGGCGTTTCCGGGGCTCATCTCAATCCCGCCGTCAGCATTGCCCTGAGCATTTTCGCTGACTTCGAAAAGCGCAAACTGCCTTTTTATATTCTCGCCCAGATCGCTGGTGCCTTCTGTGGAGCGTTGTTGGTTTACACGCTGTACAGCAATTTATTCTTCGATTACGAACAAACTCACCATATGGTTCGTGGTACTCAGGCCAGCCTCGAATTGGCGTCAGTGTTCTCCACCTTCCCCAACCCGGCCTTGACCACGGCACAAGCCTTCTTGGTTGAGGTGATCATCACTGCCATCCTGATGGGCGTGATCATGTCCCTGACCGACGACAACAATGGCTTGCCAAAGGGTCCGCTCGCTCCGCTGCTGATCGGCCTGCTGATTGCCGTGATTGGTAGTTCGATGGGGCCGCTGACCGGTTTTGCGATGAACCCGGCGCGCGACTTCGGTCCTAAACTGATGACTTTCTTCGCTGGCTGGGGTGAAATTTCCTTCACCGGCGGGCGCGACATCCCGTATTTCCTGATTCCGATTTTTGCACCGATTGTCGGTGCCTGCCTCGGTGCTGCAGCTTATCGCGGGCTGATTGCCCGTCATCTGCCCAGCGCCCTACCTGCTACAAAGGACGCAGCACCGGCCATTGACGGCAAACCAAGAACTTCTTGATACCGTTGGCGTGTGATCCTGCCCATCAGATCACGCGCCGGACCTCACTCCCTTTTTTCGTCCAAGGCAATCGACATGACCGACACTCAGAATAAAAACTACATCATTGCCCTCGATCAGGGTACGACCAGCTCCCGCGCGATCATTTTCGACCGCGACGCGAACGTGGTCTGCACGGCCCAGCGCGAATTCGCACAGCATTACCCGCAAGCCGGTTGGGTCGAACACGACCCGATGGAAATCTTCGCTACCCAAAGCGCCGTGATGGTCGAGGCCTTGGCTCAAGCCGGCCTGCATCACGATCAGGTCGCCGCCATCGGTATCACCAACCAGCGCGAAACCACCGTGGTCTGGGACAAGACCACCGGCCGCCCGATCTACAACGCGATCGTCTGGCAGTGCCGCCGCAGCACCGAGATCTGCCAGCAGCTCAAGCGCGACGGTCACGAGCAATACATCAGCGAAACCACCGGTCTGGTCACCGACCCGTACTTCTCCGGCACCAAGCTCAAGTGGATCCTCGACAACGTCGAAGGCAGCCGCGAACGTGCGCGCAAAGGCGAGCTGTTGTTCGGCACCATCGACAGCTGGCTGATCTGGAAATTTACCGGCGGCAAAGTGCACGTCACCGATTACACCAACGCCTCGCGCACCATGCTCTTCAACATCCACACACTGGAGTGGGACGCGAAGATGCTGGAGGTGCTGGATATTCCGCGCGAGATGCTGCCGGAAGTTAAATCCTCGTCCGAAATCTACGGCCACACCAAAAGCGGCATCGCCATCGGCGGTATCGCGGGTGACCAGCAAGCGGCCCTGTTCGGCCAGATGTGCGTCGAGCCCGGCCAGGCGAAAAACACCTACGGCACCGGCTGCTTCCTGCTGATGAACACCGGCGACAAAGCTGTGAAATCCAAGCACGGCATGTTGACCACCATCGCTTGCGGCCCGCGCGGCGAAGTGGCTTACGCGCTGGAAGGTGCTGTGTTCAACGGCGGTTCTACTGTTCAGTGGCTGCGTGACGAACTGAAGATCATCAATGACGCCCACGACACCGAATACTTCGCCAACAAGGTCAAGGACAGCAACGGCGTGTACCTGGTACCCGCCTTCACCGGCCTGGGCGCTCCTTACTGGGACCCGTATGCCCGTGGGGCATTGTTCGGCCTGACTCGCGGCGTACGCGTGGATCACATCATTCGTGCAGCCCTGGAGTCGATTGCCTACCAGACCCGCGACGTTCTCGACGCCATGCAACAGGACTCCGGCGAACGCTTGAAATCCCTGCGTGTGGACGGCGGTGCCGTCGCGAACAACTTCCTGATGCAGTTCCAGGCCGACATCCTCGGCACTCAGGTCGAACGTCCGCAAATGCGCGAAACCACCGCACTCGGTGCGGCTTACCTGGCTGGTCTGGCGTGTGGCTTCTGGGGCAGCCTGGATGAGTTGCGCGGCAAGGCTGTGATCGAACGCGAATTCGAACCGACCCTGGACGAAACCGCGAAGGAAAAACTCTACGCTGGCTGGAAAAAAGCCGTCAGCCGCACCCGCGACTGGGAACCGCATGAAGGCGCTGAATAAGCCAAGCTGAGTACTCGTATCTGTATGTAACTGGTAGGGAGCAGATTCCTGCGTCATCATGGGCAAATTTTGCACGGCAGCCCAAAGGAAGCCCCATGAATCTGCCTCCCCGTCAGCAGCAAATCCTCGAACTGGTCCGCGAACGCGGCTATGTCAGCATCGAGGAAATGGCTACGCTGTTCGTCGTTACACCGCAAACCATCCGCCGCGATATCAATCAGCTCGCGGAAGCTAATTTGTTGCGTCGCTACCACGGCGGCGCAGCCTACGATTCCAGCGTCGAAAACACCGCCTATGCCATGCGTGCCGATCAGATGCGCGATGAAAAGCAGCGTATCGGTGAAGCCATTGCGGCTCAAATCCCGGATCACGCCTCGCTGTTCATCAATATCGGTACCACCACCGAATCCATCGCCCGGGCGTTGCTCAATCACAATCACCTGAAGATCATCACCAATAACCTGCATGTAGCCTCGATGCTCAGCGCCAAGGACGACTTCGATGTCCTGCTGACTGGCGGCAACGTGCGGCGTGACGGTGGCGTGGTCGGTCAGGCCAGTGTCGACTTCATTAACCAGTTCAAGGTTGATTTCGCCCTGGTCGGCATCAGCGGTATCGATGAAGACGGCAGTCTGTTGGACTTCGACTATCAGGAAGTTCGGGTGTCCCAGGCGATCATCGCCAATGCCCGACAGGTCATCCTCGCGGCTGACTCCAGCAAATTCGGGCGCAACGCCATGATTCGTCTGGGGCCGATCAGCTTGATTGATTGCCTGGTCACCGATCAGCAACCTGTGCCGGCGTTGGCGCAGTTGTTGAGTCAGCACAAGATTCGACTCGAAGTCGTTTAAGGCTTTCAGCCTCTAAAGATCGTCCGAACGCGGCCCGAACCTTCGGCAGCTCCAGGTTCACTCGCCCCTGTAGGAGCTGCCAAAGGCTGCGATTTTTTGCTTTAAATGTTCGAAAATTTTCCTTTCACGGCCCTTCGATCAGTATTTTCAATCGAAGTTAACTGGCTGCGGGCGACTTTATGGGCTACCATTTTCGCAAATGAACATTAATGTTCGAATTCCAATACCGAAAATCATAAAAGCCCGAGGCTAGCCGATGCCCACTTCTACCTTGCCTACGCCCCCTCTTGCTGAGATCTACGATATCGCCGTCATCGGTGGCGGGATCAATGGCGTGGGGATCGCAGCGGATGCCGCCGGTCGCGGTCTTTCGGTGTTTCTTTGCGAAAAGGACGACCTGGCCAGCCACACCTCTTCAGCGAGCAGCAAGCTGATCCACGGTGGCCTGCGCTACCTTGAACATTACGAATTCCGTCTGGTGCGCGAAGCCCTGGCCGAACGCGAAGTGCTGCTGGCCAAGGCCCCGCACATCGTCAAGCAGATGCGCTTCGTGCTGCCGCACCGCCCACACCTGCGTCCGGCCTGGATGATCCGCGCCGGCCTGTTCCTTTATGACCACCTCGGCAAGCGGGAAAAACTCGAAGGCTCGAAAAGCCTGAAGTTCGGCCCGGACAGCCCGCTGAAAAGCGAAATCACCAAAGGCTTCGAATACTCCGATTGCTGGGTCGACGATGCTCGTCTGGTGGTACTGAACGCCATGGCCGCCCGTGAAAAAGGCGCCCACGTTCACACCCAGACCCGTTGCGTCAGCGCTCGTCGCACCAAGGGAATGTGGCACCTGCATCTGGAACGCGCCGATGGCAGTCTGTTTTCGATCCGCGCCAAGGCACTGGTAAACGCCGCCGGCCCTTGGGTCGCCAAGTTCATTCGTGACGACCTGAAGATGGAATCGCCGTACGGCATCCGCCTGATTCAGGGCAGCCATCTGATCGTGCCGAAGCTGTACGAAGGCGAACACGCGCACATTCTGCAAAACGAAGATCAGCGCATCGTGTTCACCATTCCGTACCTGAACCACTTCACCCTGATCGGCACCACCGACCGCGAGTACACCGGCGATCCGGCTGCAGTTGCGATCACCGAAGGCGAAACCGATTACCTGTTGAAAGTGGTCAACTCCCATTTCAAGAAACGCATCAGCCGCGACGATATCCTGCACAGCTATTCCGGTGTTCGCCCACTGTGCAACGACGAATCCGACAACCCGTCGGCCGTTACCCGCGACTACACCTTGGCGCTGTCGGGCACCGGCGAAGAAGCGCCGCTGTTGTCGGTGTTCGGCGGCAAGCTGACCACCTACCGCAAGCTGGCCGAGTCGGCGCTGGCGCAACTGGCTCCGTACTTCAAGGACATCAAGCCGAGCTGGACCGCCAGCGCTACCCTGCCGGGCGGTGAAGACATGACCACCCCGCAAGCCTTGTGCGCCTTGATCCGTGACAAGTTCGACTGGGTGCCGACCGAAATCGCCCGCCGCTGGGCCACCACCTACGGCAGCCGCACCTGGCGCATGCTGGAAGGCGTGCAGAATCTCGGCGATATGGGCGAACACATCGGCGGCGGGCTCTACACCCGTGAAGTCGATTACCTGTGCAGCGAAGAATGGGCAACCACCGCGCATGACATTCTGTGGCGCCGCAGCAAGCTGGGGCTGTTCACCACCCCGGCGGAACAGGAAAAGCTCAAGGATTATCTGAGCAAGGTCGAGCAGAACCGCAGCAAGATCGAAGCGGCCTGATCGGCAATCCGGTTAAAGCAAAGCCCCTGAATCTCAAGATTCAGGGGCTTTTTTGTAGGTGCTTACTGCGCCAGATGCAGCAACAGGAAATCGATGAAGGCCCTCGATTTGTGGGGCAAATGCGGGCTGTTGGGAAACACCACGTTGACGGACTGCGAGGGCAGCGAATAGTCGGGCAACAGCCGGATCAGCCGCTCGCTGGCGATGTCGTCCTTGACCACCCAGGCGGGCAGCACCGAGACGCCTAGCGACGACAACGTCATGGAGCGGATGGCCGTGGAAGAATTGGATTCAAACTGATTGATCCCGTTGATCTCGACAGCCCCCAATTGCGGATGGCGCAACGACCACTGGGTCGGTGCCTGCAGGTTGCTGTTGGCGATCCACGGCACCGAATTCAGGTCCTGAGGATTCTGCACCGGGTGACGTGCAAGAAACGTCTCGGTAGCCACCAGGACAATTTCATAATCCGCCAGTTTACGGCTCTTGAAAGCAGAGTCCGCCAAGTTACCTAAACGGATAACCAGGTCTAACTTTTCCGCCACCAGATCATTGAGTGACGAGTTGAAGTTATAACAGAGTTTTATTTCCGGATAACGCTCTATAAATTGCGGTATCAACGGAAGAATATAGGCCTCGCCGTATTCACTGGTGGAACTGAAGCGCAACTTGCCGGACACCCGATTATGCCCTTTTAATACATTATCGAAGGCGTTATCGATGTCCGCGACAATACCTTTGAACTCTTCATAAAAGTCCTGACCGATTTCGGTGAGGGATATATTTCGGGTATTTCGAATCAACAACGTCGCTGACAGCACGTCCTCCAGCGCCTTGACATGCAGGCTGGCCATGGCTTTGCTGATGCTCAGGTAATTGGCAGCCTTGGTGTAAGAACCAAAATCGACCACGGCCAGGAATGTCTGGACCCGATTAAGATGAGTGTGCATAGCAATATGGCTCACTGTTAAATCCCGTCAAACATTGTTTCAAGAATAGTCGTATCGACAGTTCAAGTCCACCGCCCCTATGCTTTGCGGCAAAGGGAAAACAACATGACCTATCGCTACAAAGTTGCACTGATATTTCTGATCGGCTTTTTTATAGACTGCATTAACATCTTTATGTCGGCGGTCGCATTACCGAGTATATCGGCGGCGCTGCACGTTAGTACTTCAGACGTTGCCTGGGTGGCTAACGCTTATATTCTGGGGCTGACTCTGATCATCCCGGTCAGCACCTGGTTGGCCGGTCGTTTTGGCAGCCGGGAAATCCTCACCGCCTCGATGATCGTATTCACCGCTTCCGTGTGGATGTGTGGGCTGGCCAATAGCTTCAACGAACTGGTGATCTGGCGCTTCGTCCAGGGAATTGGTGGCGGCCTGTTGATTCCTGTCGGCCAGGCGCTGACGTTCAACCTGTTCAAGGGCGAGCAGCGGGCGAAAATATCCACATGGGTCATGGCCGTTGCCCTGATAGCGCCCGCCATTTCACCGACCATCGGCGGTGTCATCGTCGACAGCAGTTCCTGGCGCTGGGTGTTCTACAGCAACATCCCGTTCTCGCTGATCGCGGCGCTGCTGTCCTGGTTCTGGATCAACGAAGCGCGGCCGACGAGTTTGCCCCGACCCGACATCAAGGGCTTGCTGCTGGTCAGCGCGGCACTCGGCAGCCTGCTGATGGGCATGTCGTTGTATGGCGGCGACGCTCCGGCATGGGTGGCCGCCCTCTTCGTCATGGCCGGCGTTGCTTTCGTCGTGCTGTACGGGCTGCACTACCGCACCTGCAAAAACCCGATCATTGAACTGAGCCTGCTCAAAAGCAAAAAACTCAGCACCTCCATCTTTATCTATTACGCGATTCCCGGTGTGTTCACGGGGGTCAACTTGATGAGCATCTTTTTCCTGCAAAACACCCTGCACTTCAGCGCCCGACTGACAGGGATGTTCATGATCCTGTACGCCATCGGCGCGTTCATCGCAATGCTGATCTGTGGCCGAGTCTATAACCGGATGGGCGCGAAGCGGCTGTTTGCCCTCGGCATGCTCTTGCACAGCGCCGGCATCGCCACCCTGTTACTGGTGAACGATCCCTCAGATTTTCTGGTGATTGTCATCGCCTACAGCTTGATGGGGATCGGCGGCGGCATCGGCGCCAACACAGCACAAACCACGTCGCTGATGGACTTCGAGGGCAATGACACTCACAAGGCCAGTGTCATCTGGAACATCAACCGACAGATGTCATTCAGCATCGGCGCTGCCCTCTTCCTGATGGTTTTCAACCTGCTCTTGAAGCATTTCGATACCACCCAGGCCTACCACGTGACCTTCGCCATCGCCGCACTGGCAGGCTTGTTTCCACTCTTTCAACTGAGTCAGTTGAACACTCAAAAGGACTGTCATGCACAACAAAATAGTTGAACAGGCGCAACACAGCATTCATCACGTGCACGAGTTGATCCACACCCTGTTCACCGACGCAAACGGTAAGGGGCAGACCGCTTTCGAGCCGCTGATGTCGGCATTCGCCGAGCACTTCACCATGGTCACCACTTCGGCTGCCATCGTCAGCCGGGCGATGGTCGAACAGATGTTCAAGGGTGCGGTCGGCGCCAAACCGGGCCTGGAGATCGTCATCAGCGACCTGCAGACGGTCTGGCAGGAAGGCAACAGCGTGGCGATTCGCTACAAGGAAACCCATCGCCTCAACCAGCGCGAAAGCTCACGGGTTTCGGTGGCGATCATTGGCATGCATCACCACAACGCCCAGTGGATTTACCTGCATGAAACGCCGCTAAGCCAGGGAGGCTGATTGTCATATGAACGGCATGATCACTGGCTCTTCTATTATCTGGCCGAAAGGACGTTAGCGGCCCCGAACACCATTCGGTTTTCCGAACGCGACCTGTCAGTCGATTCGGTTAACCGGATCCCCCTGCATCAAAACTCTCGCCATAAATATTTAATAACCTTATAAATCAATAAGTTGATCTATTCAGCCTAGCCTGGCACGAGTCATGCTCTACACTCTTGGACGAATGTCCGCTGAGCCAACCCTTCAGGAGCCGGCAAGCATTCAAAGCACAAAAAGGGCCGATGAACTGGCTCCATATAAAAACAATGTCGAGGAAAATTTGATGCGCATCGTTCCCCATCTCCTGGGCGCAGCCATTGCTGCCGCTCTGATCAGCACTCCAGTTTTCGCCGCCGAACTCACCGGCACCTTGAAGAAGATCAAAGAGTCCGGCGTTATCACCCTCGGGCATCGTGACGCTTCCATTCCGTTTTCCTACATCGCGGACGCTTCCGGCAAACCGATGGGCTACTCCCACGATATCCAGCTGAAAATCGTCGAAGCCATCAAGAAAGACCTCGACCTGCCGAACCTTCAGGTCAAATACAACCTGGTCACCTCGCAAACCCGTATCCCGCTGGTGCAGAACGGCACCGTGGACGTCGAGTGCGGCTCCACCACCAACAATGTCGAGCGTCAGCAGCAAGTTGACTTCTCCGTTGGCATCTTCGAAATCGGTACCCGCCTGCTGTCCAAGAAAGATTCCGCGTACAAGGATTTCGACGACCTCAAAGGCAAGAACGTCGTGACCACCGCCGGCACCACGTCCGAGCGCATCCTCAAGTCGATGAACGCCGACAAGCAAATGGGCATGAACGTCATCTCCGCCAAAGACCACGGCGAGTCCTTCCAGATGCTGGAATCGGGCCGTGCCGTTGCGTTCATGATGGACGACGCCTTGCTGGCCGGTGAAGCCGCCAAAGCCAAGAAGGCGGATGACTGGGCCGTGACCGGCACTCCACAGTCCTACGAAATCTACGGTTGCATGGTCCGCAAGGGCGACGAGCCGTTCAAGAAAGTCGTGGATGACGCCATCGTTGCAACCTACAAGTCCGGCGAGATCAACAAGATCTACGAAAAATGGTTCATGCAGCCAATTCCGCCAAAAGGCCTGAACCTGAGCTTCCCGATGAGCAACGAGCTCAAGGCCCTGATCGCCAATCCGACCGATAAAGCGGCTGACGACAAGCCTGTAGAAAAAAAGTCCTGAATTCTAACTAACCTTATCTCCTGACAGGGCTCTGCCCTTTCAGGGGATAGTCACTCCCTGCTGGCATTTCTGGAAACACTCGAACCGGTGGCTGTCGAGCCGCTCGTGTGTGCCTGACCGTAGTGGCCTGTACGGTCAGTTCGTTAGCTCAAATTCGGTGCCGGAAGTTCATATCCAAGGCGCTGTGACGAGTCATAGCCCGCTATGGCGAGGAACAGCAACGCAGGAGATGGACTTCCGGGGCCGGAGTTGAGCTGACAGAACTGACCACACAGGCCACCTAGGTCGGGCGGGAACGGAGCTTCCCCAGGCGGGCACTTGTACATCGATCGATCTGAGGGGAGACCCTAATGAATTACAACTGGGACTGGGGCGTGTTCTTCAAGTCCACCGGCGTGGGCAGCGAGACATATCTCGACTGGTACGTCGCCGGTTTGGGCTGGACCATCGCCATCGCCGTCGTGGCCTGGATCATTGCCCTGCTGCTGGGCTCGATTCTGGGCGTCATGCGCACCGTGCCGAACCGTATCGTATCGGGCATCGCGACCTGTTACGTCGAACTCTTCCGTAACGTGCCGCTGCTGGTTCAACTGTTCATCTGGTACTTCCTGGTGCCCGACCTGCTGCCTCAGAACCTGCAAGATTGGTACAAGCAGGATCTCAATCCGACCACCTCGGCGTACCTGAGCGTTGTCGTGTGCCTGGGCCTGTTTACCGCCGCTCGCGTTTGCGAACAAGTGCGTACCGGCATCCAGGCGCTACCGCGTGGTCAGGAATCCGCCGCTCGCGCCATGGGCTTCAAGCTGCCACAAATCTACTGGAACGTGCTACTGCCCCAAGCCTATCGGATCATCATTCCGCCGCTCACCTCGGAATTCCTGAACGTGTTCAAGAACTCTTCCGTCGCGTCGCTGATCGGCCTGATGGAGTTGCTCGCGCAGACCAAACAGACCGCCGAGTTTTCCGCCAACCTGTTCGAAGCCTTCACCCTGGCAACGCTGATCTACTTCACGCTGAACATGGGCCTGATGCTGCTGATGCGCATGGTCGAGAAGAAAGTGGCCGTACCGGGCCTGATCTCCGTAGGGGGTAAATGATGGAATTCGACTTCTCGGGCATCATCCCGTCCCTGCCGGGCCTGTGGAACGGCATGGTCATGACCCTGCAACTGATGGCGCTGGGCGTATCCGGCGGGATCATCCTCGGCACGATCCTGGCGCTGATGCGCCTGTCCCACAGCAAACTGCTGTCGAACATTGCCGGCGCCTACGTTAACTACTTCCGCTCGATTCCGCTGCTGCTGGTCATCACCTGGTTCTACCTGGCGGTGCCGTTCGTACTGCGCTGGATCACCGGCGAAGACACCCCGATCGGCGCGTTTGCCTCGTGCATCGTGGCGTTCATGATGTTCGAAGCGGCGTACTTCTGCGAAATCGTCCGGGCCGGCGTCCAGTCGATTTCCAAGGGTCAGATGGGTGCAGCCCAAGCCCTGGGCATGACGTATGGTCAGATGATGCGGTTGATCATCCTGCCGCAAGCATTCCGCAAGATGACCCCGCTGCTGCTGCAACAGAGCATCATCCTGTTTCAGGACACCTCGCTGGTCTACGCGGTCGGTCTGGTGGACTTCCTCAATGCCTCGCGTGCCAGTGGCGACATCATCGGTCGCTCCAACGAGTTCCTGATCTTTGCAGGTCTCACGTACTTCACAATCAGCTTTGCCGCCTCGCTGCTGGTCAAGCGTCTGCAAAAAAGGTTTGCCGTATGATCTCTATCAAGAATGTCAACAAGTGGTATGGCGACTTCCAGGTACTGACTGACTGCAGCACCGAGGTCAAAAAAGGCGAAGTGATTGTGGTGTGCGGGCCGTCCGGTTCCGGCAAATCCACCCTGATCAAATGCGTCAATGCCCTGGAACCGTTCCAGAAAGGCGACGTGGTGGTCGATGGCACGTCCATCGCCGACCCGAAGACCAACCTGCCGAAACTGCGTTCGCGCGTTGGCATGGTGTTCCAGCATTTCGAATTGTTCCCGCACCTGACCATCACCGAAAACCTGACCATCGCGCAGATCAAGGTGTTGGGCCGCAGCAAGGAAGAAGCCACCAAGAAAGGCCTGCAACTGCTTGAGCGCGTCGGGCTGTCTGCCCATGCGCATAAGCATCCGGGCCAGCTCTCCGGTGGTCAGCAACAGCGTGTGGCGATTGCCCGTGCACTGGCGATGGACCCGATCGTCATGCTGTTCGACGAACCGACTTCGGCGCTGGACCCTGAAATGGTCAACGAAGTACTCGACGTGATGGTGCAACTGGCCCACGAAGGCATGACCATGATGTGCGTGACCCACGAAATGGGCTTCGCCCGCAAAGTGGCGGACCGGGTGATTTTCATGGACCAGGGCAAGATCATCGAAGACTGCATGAAAGAGGAGTTCTTCGGCGACATCAACGCTCGCGCCGAGCGAACGCAGCATTTCCTCGCCAAGATTCTGCAGCACTAAAACCTACACGGCCGCCCCTGTAGGAGCTGCCGCAGGCTGCGATCTTTTGATGTTGGCGCCAGCTCAGGCAACAAGTTGCCTGCTGAGCAGATCAAAAGATCGCAGCCTGCGGCAGCTCCTACACGGGATCTTCGGGGCTTGTAGTTGTGGTTGACCCAAGGCATCTGTGATGAAATGCGACTCCACTCTCTATCGCGCCGCGCCGCCATCACTCGCCGTGAAACCCCGTCTGATTCGCCATCTGTTCCTGCCGCCGCTGGTCATCGCCCTGATGATCGGATTGGGTTACCTCGGCTTCTGGGTCAGTGAACACTACGGGATCCGCAGCCTCAGCGAGAACGGCCAGCGTCAGCTGGAACTGCACGCCCGCGCCGTCGAGAGCGAGATCAGCAAGTACACCTACCTGCCCAGCCTGCTGGAACTCGAATCCAGCGTTTCGAAGCTGTTGGCCGACCCGTCACCGGAACACCGGCAGACGGTCAATGAATACCTCGAAGGCCTGAACCGGCGCAGCCGCAGTCGGGCTATCTATGTGATGGATACCACCGGCCGTGTCATGGCCACCAGTAACTGGCGCGATGTCGACAGTTACCTGGGCGAAGACCTGTCCTTCCGCGCCTATTTCCAGAATGCCGTGCGCGGCCAGCCGGGGCGCTTCTATGGCATCGGCAGCACCAACGGCGAGCCCGGTTATTACCTGGCTCATGGCCTGGAAGAACACGGCAAGATTATTGGCGTCGCAGTGGTCAAGGTCCGCCTCGAAGCCATGGAAGAACGCTGGCAGCGCGCACGGCTGGAAGCTTTCGTCAGCGACGAGAACGGCATCATCATTCTTTCCAGCGATCCGGCACGGCGCCTGAAATCGGTTGTGCCGCTGAGCGACGAGACCAAGGAAAAACTGGCCCGCAGCCTTCAGTACTACTGGTTCCCACTGAATGAACTGCAACCGCTGGCCCGTGAACGACTGGCCGAAGGCGAGGAAAAACTCACCTTCCCCGCCAACAGCGAAGTGGAATCAGATGAAGAGGACATCAGCTACCTCTCGCAAACCCGGCCATTGAGCGATACCCCGTGGAATTTCACCCTGCTCACCCCCCTGCAGGATTTGCGGCGCGAAGCGATCAATCAGGGGATTCTGGTGGCGGTGGCGTTTGCCCTGGTGGCGTTCCTGCTGATCGCCTGGAACGAGCGGCGCAAGGTCATTGCCACGCGCCTGGCCGCCCGGGAAGCCTTGCAGGAAGCCAACAATCAACTGGAGCGTCGGATTACCGAACGCACCACTGATCTGCGCGCCAGCAACGAACAGCTCAAGGGTCAGATCCGCGAACGGCGTCTGGCCGAAGAGACGCTACGCCGCGCCCAGGATGAACTGGTGCAGGCGGGTAAACTTGCGGCCATCGGCCAGATGTCCACCAGCATCGCCCACGAATTGAACCAGCCACTGGCGGCGCTGCGGACCTTGTCCGGCAACACCGTGCGTTTTCTGGAACGCGGTCAACTGGACGTTGCCTGCACCAACCTCAAGACCATCAACGAATTGATCGACCGCATGGGCCGGATCACCGCCAGCCTGCGTTCGTTCGCTCGCCGCGGTGACGACAAAGGTCAGGCCAGCCTCGGCAAAGCGGTGGATGCAGCCTTGCAGCTGCTCGGTGGTCGCGTGGAAAGCGCGCATCTGCAACTGCACCGAGACTTCGCCGATCTGCAGGTACAGATCGACCAGACCCGTCTGGAGCAGATTCTGGTCAACCTGATCGGCAACGCCCTAGACGCCATGCAGGCACAGCCGCTGCCAGAACTGTGGCTCGAAGGCGAAGAGTTCGATGGCAAATATCGCCTTCGTGTACGCGACAACGGCCACGGCATCGACGCCGAAGCGCGCAAGCATTTGTTCGAACCGTTCTTCACCACCAAACCCGGCGAACAGGGCCTGGGCCTCGGCCTGACCCTTTCTGCCAGCCTGGCCGCCGCCACCGGCGGGCACTTGGGTGTCGAGCACCCGGCCAGCGGTGGTACCACCTTCGTCCTCAGTTTACCGTTGGTAAGCCCCACTCACGCCGAGCCAATATGAACAATGACCTTAGTGTGCTGATCGTCGAAGACGACCCCCATGTGCTGCTCGGCTGCCAACAGGCGCTGACCCTGGAAGACATTCCTTGCGTGGGCGTGGGCAGCGCCGAAGAAGCGCTGGAGCGGGTCGGCGATAACTTTGCCGGGATCGTCATCAGCGACATCCGCCTGCCGGGCATCGACGGTCTGGAATTGCTGACCCGACTCAAGGCCCGCGATCGCAGCCTGCCGGTGGTGCTGATTACCGGTCACGGCGACATCTCCATGGCTGTCGGTGCGATGCAGAAAGGCGCCTATGACTTCATGGAGAAACCTTTCTCCCCCGAACGTCTGGTCGATGTGGCGCGCCGTGCGCTGGAGCAACGCAGCCTCGCGCGGGAAGTCTCTTCGTTGCGTCGGCAACTGGCGGAACGGGATTCCCTCGAAGGCCGAATCATCGGCCGCTCGCCAGCCATGCAGAACCTGCGGGAATTGATCGCCAACGTTGCCGATACGTCGGCCAACGTGCTGATCGAAGGCGAGACCGGCACCGGTAAAGAGCTGGTTGCGCGTTGCCTGCACGACTTCAGTCGGCGGCACACCAAGCAGTTCGTCGCACTGAACTGCGGCGGCCTGCCGGAAAACCTGTTCGAAAGCGAAATCTTCGGCCATGAAGCCAACGCCTTCACTGGTGCCGGGAAACGACGAATCGGCAAGATCGAACACGCCGACGGCGGCACGCTGTTTCTCGACGAAGTGGAAAGCATGCCGCTGCCGCTGCAAATCAAACTGCTGCGGGTATTGCAGGAACGCACCCTGGAACGCCTCGGCTCGAACCAGAGTGTGGCGGTGGATTGCCGGGTGATCGCGGCGACCAAGTCCGATCTGGATGAGTCGAGCAAGGCTGGCGAGTTTCGCAGCGACCTGTATTACCGCCTGAACGTGGTGACCCTCGAATTGCCACCGCTGCGCGAACGACGCGAAGACATCCTGCAATTGTTCGAACATTTTCTGCAGCAGTCGTCCCTGCGCTTCGACCGTGCTGTGCCTGACCTGGACAACCAGACCCTGTCGAACCTGATGAGCCACGACTGGCCGGGCAACGTGCGCGAACTGCGCAACGTCGCCGAGCGTTTTGCCCTCGGCCTGCCGGCCTTCAAGAAATCCGGCGCCAGCGGCAGCAATCAGGGCCTGGCCTTCGCCGAAGCGGTAGAAGCTTTTGAACGCAACCTGCTGAGCGACGCACTGCAGCGCAGCGGCGGCAACCTGACCCAGGCCAGTCTGGAACTCGGGATGGCCAAGACCACGCTGTTCGACAAAGTGAAGAAGTACGGGCTGAGCCACTGATGGACCTGATTCTCAAAGCAACCTTGGGCGCGGCCGTGGTGGTGATCCTCGCCGCGCTGGCCAAGACCAAAAACTATTACATCGCCGGATTGGTGCCGCTGTTTCCGACCTTTGCGTTGATTGCTCATTACATCGTCGGCAAGGGCCGTTCGCTGGAGGATTTGAAGACCACCATCGTGTTTGGGATGTGGTCGATCATTCCTTACTTCATCTACCTGGCGACGTTGTATGTGATGGTGGACCGGATGCGGCTGGAGGCTTCGCTCGCTGTAGCGGCGGTGGCTTGGTTGATGGCGGCGACGGTGCTGGTCAGCGTTTGGGTGCGCCTTCACGGCTGAGATTTTTGATCCTGCCCGAAACCCGCCTGTAGCAGCTGCCGAGCCTGCGAGGCTGCGTTCGGCTGCGTAGCAGTCGTAATCCGATCAATGCCGTTTTCCTGAAAGAACACGGTGGCAAGTTTTGCGACTGCTTCGCAGCCGAACGCAGCCTCGCAGGCTCGGCAACTGCTACAAGTTTTGTGGGAATCAGCTGACCGTCCCGCCCTTCGCTTCACTCATGATCTGCCGAATCGCCCCGACAAACGTCTCCACTGGCTGACCGCCAGTGACGGCGTACTGCCCGTTGAAAACAACGGTCGGCACCGAACTCACCCCGCGCGATAGCCACAGCTGCTCTTCCTCGCGAACTTCTTTGGCGAATTCATCCGACGCCAGTATCGCCTCGGCCCGCTGCCGATCCAGGCCAACGCTTTGAGCGATCTGCGCCAATTGCCCATGGTCGGACGGATTGCCGCCCTCGGTGAAATACAACTTGAACAGCGCCTCTTTCAGATTGAACTGCAACCCCTCCAGTCCCGCCCAGAACAGCAAGCGGTGGGCGTCGAAGGTGTTGTAGATGCGACTGTTGCCGTCCGTGCGAAACGCAAACCCGACCTCGGCGCCACGCGCGCGGATCATCTCGCGATTCTTCTGGGATTGCTCGGGCGTCGAGCCGTACTTCTCGGTGATGTGTTCGGTGATGTTCTGCCCTTCCGGGCCCATCTTCGGGTTCAATTCGAACGGCTGGAAACGGATCTCGGCCTGCACCTCGTCGCCCAGCAAATCCAGGGCTCGGGTCAGGCCGTAAAGGCCGACGACGCACCAGGGGCAGGACACGTCGCTGACGAAATCGATTTTCAGGGGGGCACTCATCACACACCTCGCAGACTGGAACGCGCCGGAAAGTTCGAACGATACACCCGACGAGACCGAGGTGGCAGCCGTTCCACTAATCCCTTGTGGGAGCGGGCTTGCTCGCGAAGGCATCGTGTCAGTCGCCATCTGCTTGACTGATACACCGCTTTCGCGAGCAAGCCCGCTCCCACATCTGGATTGGGGATTACAGGAGATTCGGGGTTGCCACCGGATCAATCTGCGCCCAATGCGAGGTGTCTTCGCGGTGGGCCTGCAAGTACGGCAACACCGCCGCCAGCAACGGCGCCTTGAACGCCTCCTGGAAACGATGCGCCAACCCCGGAATCAACTTCAGCTGACTGCCGCGGATATGCGCCGCCAGGTGCACACCGTGCATGACCGGCAGCAACGGATCAGCAGTGCCGTGAACCACCAGCGTCGGAACGCGCAGTTGATTGAGCAGCGCCACACGACTGCGCTCGGCGAGGATCGCCATGATCTGGCGCTTCACGCCTTCGGGGTTGAACGCACGGTCATAAGAGAGCGCCGCCTGATGCAGCAGCCCCTGTCGATCATCGCTCACCGTCGGGCTGCCTAGCGCCGCCAGCAAATCGGCTTGCTGCTCCAGCGCCACTTCGCGATTGGGCGCCCCACGACGCGACAACAGTTGCACCAACGCCGTACTCGGCGCCGGCAAGCCTTCGGCTCCGGAACTGGTCATGATCAGGGTCAGGCTCTCGACCCGTTGCGGCGCCATCGCTGCCATGTGCTGGGCAATCATCCCGCCCATGCTCGCGCCCAACACGTGGAATTGCTCGACATGCAACGCATCCATCAAGCCAAAAGCATCGTCAGCCATATCGGTCAGGGTGTATGGCGCCGACACCGGCAAACCCAGTTTGAAGCGCAGCACTTCGAAGGTCAGGTTCGCGTCGACGGGCGTTTGCCGCCAGGTCGAGAGACCGACATCGCGATTGTCATAGCGAATGACCCGAAAACCCTGCTGACACAGCGCGACCACCACCTCATCCGGCCAGTGAATCAACTGCCCACCCAGGCCCATCACCAGCAACAACGCAGGGTCCGACGCACGGCCGATACTCTGGTACGCCAGGCTCACCTGTGCCAGATCGACCCGCTCGGTCGGAACATTGATATCGCAACGAGACGCCGCCAAGGACGGCAGGCCGAACAACAGCGCGGCCAGGAAAAAGAAAACACGCATGAAAAACACCGAAACGCAGAACTCCAGTAGAGCGCGATTCTGATGAAGTTTGATCAAGCGCGCTGCCACAGTTGCGTGACAGTTTCATGAATATCGCCCAATGGTCGACGCGATAACTATGTAGTGCCATGGACGGTCGCGGATTTCTTTTAATGGCGCTCTTCAAGAGCGGATACACCGCTCCCCTGCACAGAGACACGTTGCCATGAATGAAAGTGCGTTCAGCCCCCTGCCCGTCTCCCCGCCGGTCGTGATACCGGCCCATCCGCCCCTGAAAGATAACTCCGATGAAAGCCTGTTGCTGAGTGCCTCGGCGCGCTGGCGCGACAGCAGCCAGGGTTTGCAAGCGTTGTTCGCCGCCGCACCGTTGAGAAGCCACCGCACTGAACCATCGCTCAACGAACGCTGGAATGCCTATTGGGACGCCCGAGCACCCGGTACGCCGGTGGCGCGGCGCGAGCGGGCGGGTCAGTTGTACCGCAGTCATTTTGAGGCCGCCGCACAAGTGGCGTTCGCTCGCAGAACCCTCAGCGCCGAGCAGTTGAAGCCGCTGTTGTTGATCATGGACCCTCCCGCCTCGGGCCTGATCCTGGACAATCGGCCTATCCAGACAGAGCAGTTGACCCTGGTGTTGAGCGACAGCGGTACCCTGAAACTCCCCGCCGCCTGGGTCATCAGCGTGGGTGATCGGCAACCCACCATGCAGTTGCTGTATCTACCTTGCCGGCCTGTTCCCATTCAGGTCTTCACTCAGCGCAGCGACATGGAAGACTGGCTGTCGCGACAATCTCTCATCCCCCAAGGCCTGCCCGACGATAAAATCCGCTTTGAATACACGGCCAACACTCAACCGCTGAAGGCGGGCATCAGCGCTCTGCTTTTAAACCCACCGCATTCGAGCGCAACCTTTTTCGCCGTGCCACCCGGTCTTGATAACCCGATATCAATCGAAAGCATTGTCGATGAAGACGAACCACCGCCGTTCGGCAGCCTGTATGCCGATATTCCGTGGTCGCAGCGGCAGGTCTCGCTGAACAGGCAGCGCGATGCACTCGAAACGCTATTGGGGGATGAATTCGAAAGCGACCGTCAACAGCCATTCAAAGCGGCACTGAAGGCGCTGGAGACGGCAGAGCAAGTCGCCGACAAGGCCGCAACCGCCCTGCTTTACAGGTCGCGTATCTTCGACTTTACGACTATCAACCGTGAGTTCAGCGCGCTGTATCTGGCGCACATGGATGGTCTGCGCGCCGAGGCCCAGCTCCAATTGGCCCTGAAACAGATCAGCAGCGACGAATTCAGCTTGCTTAAAGCAGTATTGGACACACCGCGTGCGGCCGATCGTGATGCCACTATCACCGCTGCCAGCCTGACACTGTCAATGACCGAGCATACCGGCAAAGTCACGACCCAGGCGCTCAACGGCCCTTTCGTCATCACCCGGGCGCTGCTCGACGCCGCATCGCCACACAGCCTTTTGCTGTACTGGCCCGGCGCTGGCGGCGGCTTGCAACGGTTCGCCAACCGCACAGAGCTGGAGCGACAGATGTTCAAGATCCAGGACCGGGACAACGTTCTGGCCTTGCAGCTAAAAAAAATAAGTACCGACCCCCTGCTCTATAGTCTCAACAAACAGACCACCGACTTTGAAGAGAAGGCAGGGGAAATACGTCAGCGCCAGACCGATACGACCAATCAACTGGAAGCACTGCGCAAGCACGCCCTCGCCGGTTTACAGGTCCCGGGGCATGCAGCCAGAAGCCTGGCGTTCTCGCACCTGTTGGAGCAAAACCGCAGTGCCACGCTGTACACCCGCAAGCCCGAATGGCTCACCCAATTGTCTGTGGCCGACCGCGTTGAACTCAAGGCCCTGATCGAGTCGTACATTGTGGCGATGCGTCGCAGCCACACACAGCTGGAACTCGCCCTGACGCCTCGCGATGACTTCACCCGGCAACACTTACAGGCCCGCCTGCGAAAGGACTTTTCGATCCAGGGTCATTTTGACGTGCAACTTGACCTGCCGGATTCCGTCACTCTGCAAAAGCAACTGACCGACGGTGCCGCCCCGGGAACCCCGCAGAAACTCGTCGCGGTACCCAGCAAGGCACGCAGCAAGATGTCACTCGAAGAACTGGCCCAAACCAATATCGACAACACCCCGTCGATGCAGCTCGAGCCCCTGTCACTGCGACTGGACGCCATGCGCGTCGAAGTCACCGCAGCAGACACTGCCGAGCGTCAGGCGCTTGCCAACGGCATCACACTGCGCTACCTGCGCAAGACCCTGCCCGAGCTTGACCTGCCCAAAGCCTATGAACAGTTGATCCGCGACGCATTCACCGGCTCGGCAACCGAATCTGCCTTCGCGAGGGAACACCTGCGCGAATGCCTGATCGAGCCCTGGCGCTTGATGCTCAAGTTGCAGGGGGAATCCGCGCGACTGCAGAAACAAATCAGCCACGACGAATTGCAGGTGTTGCTCATCGCCATCGACGCCAACACCCAGGAAGCCTGGCGCGCTGATCGCAAGCGCATCGCGATTCTGCCGGCCTACCTGAGTGCCGGCGGAAAAGACACCCACAATCAAGGCCCCACCACGTTGTCCGGGGTGACCTTCATTGAAGAGCAAATCAGCGGGATGACGTTGCTCTATCTGCCCGACAGTCCCGACGGCCAGTTCCTGCGGAGCTACACCACCCTGGAATCGGCGCGCAAGGCGTTGTTCAACCTGTGTCTGCGTAGCGAAATGGTCAGTTACCTGGCGGGCCGGGCCTTGCAGGGTAATGTGCAGGCCCATACCAGTCGCATCGATCAGGCCGTGCTCAAACATTTCGACGCCATGATCGGGGTGGGGCTGCCCTGGCCGAAAACAACGTCACTGGCGGAGCACCTGCTCAATGCCCATATGGGACGCCTGATCGAAGCGCATCGCGGAACCTCCCGTTCCAACGATGCCTTGTACCTGGAGCGCTACGCGCTCAGTGGTCCGAGGGCGTTCAATTACATGAAGATGGCGTTGGGCGTGGTGCCCTTTGTCGGCACGGCCATCGCTTTATACGATGCCTGGACCAGTGCCAACCGGGCAGTCGCGGCACTATTGCGCGGTGAAGTCGGCGATGGGTTGGCGGAGATTGAATCGGTACTGCTGTCATTGATCGATGCCGCCATGGACATTCTTCCAGGCGTTGCCGCAGGCTCCGGTTCAGCCAAGGGTGCTCGCTCACTGACACGGCTTCGTCAAACGGCAGCAATGGGCAAAAGCACGGGAGCGTTGCAAGGGCGCACAAAACGTCAAGCACAGCACGGTTTCCAGCGCTTCGCCGGTTACGATTACGAAAAGCCGATCTCCCTGACAGGCCTGCAACCAGCCACCCATGGCATTTACCGCAATATCTACCGTCACGCCGACGGCGACTTTATCGTTCGCCAGGGACGCATCTTTCAGGTTGAACGCAGCACGGATTCACGAAACTGGCGACTGAGCGGCACTCGTCAAAAAACCTATAAACAACCCATCGGCCTTGATGAAGCAGGGCGTTGGGACACTTACTTCGGTGTCTACGGGGTGACCTTCGAGGGCGGCGGGCTCGGCGGCGGCGGTGCGCTCGGGCATCTGGCGGATACCCTTGATCCGCTCTGGCCTGCCGCCATTCGCCAACGCCTGCCGCGATGGTGGGCCGATCAGGCTTTTCGCCGAAATCACGCACTGACCGAAGCGGCCGACGACTTTGCCCCGCAACTCGATACCCGGATTGCGCGTACCAACGCCGCCATTGAACAGTACAATGCCAGCGCCGTAGAGCACCGTCCGACACTGATACCGGCTACCGAAGCTGCGTGTATCGGCGACATTGAACTGGCCAGCAGACACTACCAGACACTGGTTGATCTGTTACCCCTGACCCATGGCAACAAAAGGCGCGTGCTCAGGGAAATGCAGAGCCATGACGCCCTGCTGATCACTGATCGGTACAAGCAACGGGTGTTCTTGGCCAATCATCGGGCCGATCAGATGCTCGACAGGATCGACGATTTCATCGACCGTCTGGACGCACTGCCGGACACTGCGCTCAGCGAGCGCTTCCGTATTCTGCAAGACGTCAGAAAGGTGCGTGTGGATTTCATGCACGAGCTGGATCAAATCGAGGCCGCGATGCGCGATCTCAACCTGTGGTACGAGCGCATAACAGTCAGCACCCAAAAGGCACAACTGAGCTCCGAAGTCATGATGTTGAACGGGCGGCTCAGCGAGACCAATCTGCTCTACTTGAGAACCGGCCACCGGCTGGAAATCGTCAAACGCTTTGACACAACCCAAGATATCTCCTGGTTCTATCTGCAAGGACAGGCAGAGAATCTGCGGGCCAAAGTCGATCGCTCCTTGTTCACTCAATACAGCTTGCCGGAAGTCACCGCCACCAGAGCCCAGCGCAATCAGATATTGCAGGAGTGCCTCGATCTTTACGGGCAGTTTCGCCGCAATATGAATGTCTGGACCACCAGCTACCCACAGCACTTCCATCTGCACACCGTGCCGCCCCTGCTGGAGGGTATCGAAAAAATGGCCGAACGGGCGCGCAAGGCCATCGATCAGCCGGCTCCCGCTTCCCCTGCCGGGCAACGCAGCAAAAAGGTGTTCACCACCGAAGACGATCAATTGCTGATTGGGGTGGAACGCTGGGAACCGACGACCCAAAAACGGCAATACTCCCTGACAGGACAGGGCGGATTCGAGGAGGTTTGGGAACAAGGTTCAAACGGCAAATTTCGCCTGCTGAACCCGCCGCAAAAGGCAACTCGCCCTGTTCAAAGGGACCTTGGCTCCCTGGTCGAAGATGCCCGCAGCCGACTGCAATCGCAGCAGACGTACGAGGCCAAGGTTCAAGCCTATGCGGGTCAAGGCATGCTCCCGGTCGATCTGGAGCACATGATGGTCAGTGAGGCCAGCGAGTTGACCCGGCGCGCCCTTCCCATCGAGGAAATTGCTCCACAGCACACCATCATCCAGCAACTGCGCGACAAGGCCGCCGAACTCACCACCCGCGGACGTGAAATGCGTACTCGGCAGTCGTTGAGTACCAAAAAACCTACCGATGGAATGCTCGACGACCTGGTCGGCCAACACGTCTTGGAGATACGCAAAACGAGCCCAATGAAAAACCTGGGTAAACGCCCTGACGGTCGAATCGATTACCTGCAGGAGTACGAAGTATGGGATCTGACTGCAACACCTCCCAAGGTGCTGTGGTATGCCCATTTCCACTATGCCAAGGCAGCACCTGCATTCGGTGCATTCGAGAAGGCTCATCTAAAACTGCCGGAACACCGATTTCTGACCCACGCCGACAACGCCGCGCTTCCCTATGCCGATATCGGCAAACAATCAGCAGCACTCAAACATTTCGATCAGGTTTAGAACGTAAAACGGGAGCGGTTTGTCCGCTCCCGTTTTGGTTACTTTATGCCAACTGACTTCGCAGTTGCCGCGCCGCCGCCACCATGTTCACCAGCGCTGCCTCGGTTTCCGGCCACGCCCGAGTCTTCAACCCACAATCCGGGTTCACCCACAACCGCTCCGCCGGAATGCGCTTCACGGCTTTGCTCATCAATTTCACCATCTCGGCCGTGTCCGGCACCCGTGGCGAGTGGATGTCATACACGCCCGGACCGATGTCATTCGGGTAGTCGAACGCTTCAAAAGCCTCCAGCAATTCCATGTCTGAACGCGAGGTTTCGATGGTGATCACATCGGCGTCCATCGCCGCGATGGACTGGATCACATCGTTGAATTCGCTGTAGCACATGTGGGTGTGGATCTGGGTTTCGTCACGCACACCGGATGCGCTCAAGCGGAAGGCTTCCACCGCCCAATCGAGGTATTCCTGCCATTGCGCCCGGCGCAGTGGCAAGCCTTCGCGGAAGGCGGCTTCGTCGATCTGCACGATCTTGATGCCGGCGGTTTCCAGGTCGACCACTTCATCACGCAGGGCCAGGGCCAACTGCTGCGCCTGGATTTTGCGCGAGACGTCTTCACGCGGGAACGACCACATCAGCATGGTCACGGGACCGGTGAGCATGCCTTTCATGACCTTGTCGGTCAGGCTCTGGGCATAGGTGATCCAGTCGACGGTCATGGCGTTCGGGCGGCTCAGGTCGCCGTAGATGATCGCCGGTTTCACACAGCGCGAACCGTAGCTCTGCACCCAACCGAACCGGGTGAACAGGTAGCCGTCCAGTTGCTCGGCGAAGTACTCGACCATGTCGTTGCGTTCGGCTTCACCGTGTACCAGCACGTCCAGACCCAAGCGTTCCTGAACTTGCACGGCATGGCGGATTTCGCTGTGCATGGCGTCGGTGTAATCGTTGGCCGACAGCTTGCCTTGCTTGAAGGCCTGGCGTGCCAGACGGATCGAACCGGTCTGCGGGAACGAGCCGATGGTGGTGGTCGGGAATGCCGGCAGTTTCAGCCGCGCACGTTGTTGCTCGATGCGTTTGGCGAACGGCGAGTGACGTTGGCTGTCCGTTGCGCCGATGGCAGCGATACGCGCCTGAACTTCGGCTTTGTGAATACGCGGCGACTCGGCACGGCTGGCTTGAATGGCACGGCTTTCGGCCAGGGCGGCTTGCACCTTGGATGATTGCGGGTCGTTCAAGGCATCACGCAGCACGGCGATTTCGCCACACTTCTGCACGGCAAACGCCAGCCAGCTTTTCAGTTCCGGGTCGAGTTTGTCTTCGCGATCCAGATCCACCGGGCTGTGCAGCAGTGAGCAGGAACTGCTGACCCACAGGTTGTCGCCAAAGCGTTCCTGGGCCGGTTGCAGTTGAGCGAGCACTTGCTCCAGTTCGCAGCGCCAGACGTTGCGACCATTCACCAGCCCCACCGAGAGAATCTTGTAGGTCGGCAGACGGTCCAGCACCTGGCCGAGTTGATCCGGGGCGCGCACGGCATCGATGTGCAGGCCTTGTACCGGCAGGCTGACCGCCAGGCCGAGGTTGTCTTCAAGACCACTGAAGTAGGTCGCCACCAGTTTTTTCAGCGGCGAGTATTGAAGGATGTGATAAGCGCGCTCGAAAGCGTTTTTCCAGGCCTGAGGCAGGTCGAGGGTCAGGATCGGCTCGTCGATCTGCACCCACTCCACGCCTTGAGCAGCGAGGCGACCGAGGATTTCGCCGTAGATCGGCAGCAGGCGTTCCAGCAGGTCGAGCTTGTCGAAGTCGTTGCCTTTGGCCTTGCCCAGCCACAGGTAAGTCAGTGGACCGATGATTACCGGTTTAACCTTGTGGCCCAGCGCCTTGGCTTCGTCGACTTCGTCGAACAGCTGTTCCCAGCTCAGTTTGAACTGCTGATCAGCGGTGAATTCCGGGACCAGATAGTGGTAGTTGGTGTCGAACCACTTGGTCAGTTCCTGGGCGTATTGCGCTTTGCTGTGTTCGCCGCCGCAGCAGGCAGCCGTGGCGCCACGGGCCATGGCGAACAGGGTGTCGAGGGTCGGCAGGCCGCGTGAGTTCTTGGCGCTGTCGAAACGCTCGGGAATCACACCGAAGGTCAAGGAATGGGTCAGGACCTGGTCGTACCAGGCGAAGTCGCCCACGGGCAGCAGGTCGATGCCGGCGTCTTTCTGCAATTGCCAATGGGTGGCGCGCAATTGGCGGCCGACGCTTTTCAGCGCGTCCTGATCCAGATCGCCCTTCCAGTAGGATTCGAGGGCTTTTTTCAGTTCGCGGTCAGCGCCGATGCGCGGGAAACCAAGTGTGTGTGCCAAGGCCATGTGAAATTGCTCCCTATAAAAGATGCTGTAAAACATGGCGCTATTGTCGACACCCAACCCAACATGAGACAAACTCAACCTTTTCGTGTTGATCACAAGTTTTCCTCATGGAGCCCCCGGTGCTTGAAATCCGTCACCTGAAGACCCTGCACGCCTTGCGCGAAGCCGATAGCCTGGTCGATGCGGCCGACCGCCTGCACCTGACGCAGTCGGCCCTGTCCCACCAGTTCAAGGAACTGGAGGAGCGCATGGGCATGCCGCTGTTCGTGCGCAAGACCAAACCGGTGCGTTTCACCAGTGCCGGTTTGCGCCTGCTGCAACTGGCTGACGCGACCCTGCCATTGCTGCGCGGCGCCGAGCGCGATATCGCGCGGCTGGCCGGGGGCACTGCCGGGCGCTTGCACATGGCGATCGAGTGCCACAGTTGCTTCCAGTGGCTGATGCCGACCATCGACCAGTTCCGCGATGCCTGGCCGGAAGTCGAACTGGACCTGGCCTCAGGATTTTCTTTCGCCCCACTGCCGGCATTGGCCCGTGGCGATCTGGATTTGGTGGTGACGTCCGACCCGCTGGAACTGGCCGGGATCACTTACGTGCCGTTGTTCACCTATGAAGCGATGCTCGCGGTGGCCAACCAGCACCGTTTGGCGAGCAAGGCCTACATCGTCCCGGAAGATTTGCTCACGGAAACGCTGATCACCTACCCGGTGGAGCGTGATCGGCTGGACATCTTCACCCGTTTCCTGGAACCGGCCGATATCGAACCGGCGCAGGTCCGCACGTCGGAACTGACGGTGATGATGATGCAATTGGTGGCGAGCGGTCGCGGCGTGTGCGGCATGCCCCATTGGGCGCTGCATGAATACAGCTCACGGGGATATGTGAAGGCCAAGCGGCTGGGCGAGAAAGGTTTGTTTGCGACGCTGTACGCGGGGATTCGCGCCGACATGCTGGATGCGCCGTACATGCGCGACTTCCTGCTGACGGCCAAGGACACGTCGTTCTCGACACTCGACGGCGTCAGCGCAGTTCGCTGACTAAATAGTGGTAATAAAAAGATCGCAGCCTCGTTTCACTCGACAGCTCCTACAGGAGTTCGCCAAACCCTGTAGGAGCTGTCGAGTGAAACGAGGCTGCGATCTTTAGAGCTCTCGCCACATATGGATTTTGTCGAAGTAGACCTCGCCCACCCGTACCGCCAAAGGTTCGAGACCGAACTGGATGAAGCCGCAACGCTGGTACAGGTTGAACGCGGCGTCATTGCCGGCGGTGACGGTCAGCTGGATCAGCTTCAGACCTTTATGGTCCTGCGCTTCAGCCAGGGCGGCCTGCACCAGGTGATAACCGACCCCGCGTTGCCGGACTTTGCCCGACACGTACATGCCAAACAATGTCGCCTTGTGCCGGGCCTTTTCCCGGGGTTCGAAGGCCAGGCCGACGATGCCCGCCAACTCACCGTTTTCGAACGCGCCGAACACCACGTCCAGCTTGCTGGTCAGGCGTGATTCCCACCAGCTCAATGGCATCACGGCGCGTTCGCGCACGCTGGAGGTAAACGCCTGGGGATGCAGGTCATAGGCTTCGAGCATCAGCGCCCGATAGTCCAGGGCATGACTGGCATCAAGCCGTTCAATCCACATGTTCAAGCCATCCGTCGTTGTTCCAGCATCAGTCGCACCGCCAGCGCCGACAGCACGACCCCCATGAAATAGCGCTGCACCGCCAGCCAGGACGGGTTGTTGACGAACCAGGAGGCGATGCCCGCGGCGAACAGCGCGATCAGCAGATTGACGCTGAAACTGACGCTGATCTGAGTCAGACCCAGCGTGATGCTTTGAGTGAACACCGAGCCATGCTCAGGCGTGATGAACTGCGGAAACACCGACAAATAAAACACGGCGATCTTCGGGTTCAGCGCGCTCGTGAGAAAACCCATGGTGATCAGTTTGCGCGACGAGTCCGGCGGCAACTGCTGCGCTTCGAACGGTGAACGCGCACCCGGTTTGACGGCTTGCCAGGCCAACCACATCAGGTACAGCGCGCCAGCCCACTTCAGCACTTCGTAGGCCATCGGCACCGCCAGAAACACCGCAGTCAAACCGGCAGCGGCCGCGAACAGGTGCACGAAAAACCCCGCGACCACACCGAGCAACGAGGTCACACCGGCCTTGCGCCCCTGGCAGATCGAACGGGAGATCAGGTAAATCATGTTCGGCCCCGGCGTCAGCACCATCAGCAATGCGGCAGCGGCAAAGATCAGCAAGTCTTGAAGCGGGATCATGGGCAGTCCTTTGTCCGAGAATAATCAGGCAGTTTCGGTTAACAAGGCACGATAAAACGGCAGGATCAGGTCCCGTGTCAATGGCGCCAGCGTGACATTACCGTCGGTGGCCGGGTCGATCCAGCGCACCTCTTCGATCTCCGCCGCAGGCGATACGTCTGAATCGAAGGTCAGCTGAAAGAGTTCGGCCTGGACGGTAAAACCCGGCTCGTTGGCGGCCGGTGCCGAGAATTGCCCCAGATAAGTGGCGTGTGCCGGATCGATGACCAGGCCCAATTCTTCTTCCAGTTCACGGGCCAGCGCGTGGACCGGTTGCTCATGGGCTTCGATCTTGCCCCCCGGCTGCATGAACGCCTCGGTGCCGCGCTTGCGGACCAACAACGTGCGACCGTCCGGGCCGATCAACAGGGCGGCGGCGATACGGATGAGACGGGGCGAAGCAGCGGATGACAGCGTCATGGATCAGGATCGTCCTTGGAAAAAGGCGCAAGGATCACATGAGAATCGGCGCCTCGTCACGCCGAAAAAATCTCTGCAGACATCCGCAGATCCCCTGTGGGAGCGGCGGTGCGGCGATCCGACTTGCTCGCGAAGGCGGCGGGTCAGTCAACATCAATGTTGAATGAAAAACCGCTATCGCGAGCAAGCTCGCTTGTATGTTTAGACTTGAAGGGGTGGGCGGGACTAAAAGCTCGATTCTGACTCTGACCAGTACAGACCGTGGGAGACTTCTCGTCCCGCCCTTTCTACCCAAAGCGCCGATAAGGAATTCATCGGTAAAACCGACGATAGAGGCAAGCCAGCGCAACGGTAGACCCCGACAAGCTCTTAAACCCTAGCTCCGAGGATTCGTCATGACAATCCTTACTTCGCAGACGGTTGTTGGCATCGATATCGCCAAGGCTGAAATAGTTATCTATCGCTCCGCGCTCCGACCTGCA
>NZ_CP024866.1:1369494-1429432 GCF_004136015.1 Pseudomonas sp. ACM7
TAGGGATGGACCTTACGGTTGATGACTCCGGGAAGAAGAACGGCCCCCGGCACCTGACCAAAAAAGGGGATCCGGAAGTACGCCGGTTGGCTTACAACGCCGCAATGGCAGCCTGTCGCTCAGCTAAATGGAAACCGTTTTACGAGTCATATTTGGCAAGAGGCTTCTCGAAAACCCAGGCATTGGTGGCCCTTGCCCGGAAACTCTGCCGGGTGGCATTTGCCCTGATGAAAAATCAGAGCAAATACCAGCCGGCCTGAAGTTGCGGGGTTGCCCTGCAACATAGAATCTCCCACAGGAGGGTTGTGAAGAGTCTGGAAAACTAACTGGCCTCGAGAACCGCAACGTCTTCCGGCACCTTTACAAAAATGCTGTATTTCGCGCCTTCCATGGCTTCGAAGGCGATCAACTTCTCCACCAGCGGCCCATTCAACACCTTGCCGGCATTGAGCAGCAGCATGCCGTTGTCGGCATTGAGGTTGCGCGCCAGGATCATGCCCGCTGTCACTTCCCGCGTGCTCAGCACCTTCACTGACGGGTCGGCCAACGAGATATCGCTCAGGTACGCGGCACAGACCTGGATGAAATCCTCCACCAGGTCGGGATCGTAGAGTCGCCCGGCATAGCTGCGGATGTAGACCAGCGCTTCATCGCTGTTCATCTGCCGCTCAAGGATCAGCCCGCGCTGCAACTCGATGAAATCCACCGAGAGTTTCAACAGCCGCGAACCGAACGGAATCGCCTCGCCCTTGAGCCGGTCGGGGAAGCCGCTGCCGTCCCAGCGCTCCTGATGATGAAGAATCAGACGGGCGGCGTCCTTCATCGGATCGAGCGTCATCAACAGCGATTCGCTCTGCTTTGGATAACCGCGATAGCGCTCCCTATCGCTGTGATGCAGCAGGTCCGCGGGCGCGGTCATCATGCTGTCGGTCCAGCTCAGTTTGCCAATGTTGTAGAGCGCCGCGGCCATGGTCAGGTCGCGACTGGTGCCCTCGTCCAGGCCATGAAGTTTGCAGTAGACCCGCACCAGTTCGATGATCTGGCGGTTGGTCTGTTTGGCCGGGGGCAAGCGCAGGTTGGCCAGCAGCGAGAACACCTCGGTGCCGGTGACATAGCTGTGCTTGAGCTCTTCGTAGGCCAGGTCGAGCATGTCGGCGGTCTGCTGGAGTTCGGCAGTACGGGCGGCGACGTGTTTTTCCAGGGTGGTGTTGAGCGACTTCAACTGGTCGTTCTGCAGCCGGGTCAACTGCTCCAGACGTTGGCGTTCGCGCTCGGAGTATTGATGAGCCAGGGCCTGGCGCAAGGTCAGGAGCATTTCCTCGTCGTTCCAGGGTTTACTGATGTAGCGGTGAATCTTCCCTTCGTTGATCGCTTTGATGATCGTCGGCATGTCCGCGTAGCCGGTGAGCAGAATCCGGGTGGTCGTCGGGTAAAGCTGATGGATGCGGGCCAGCAGCGTGGCGCCGTCCATATTGGGCATGCGTGCGTCGGTCATCACCAGGTCAATGGAGTGTTGCTCCATGATCTCCAGCGCCTGGGCACCGCTGGTGGCCAGCAGCAACTCGTAGGGCTGGCCGCGTAACAGGCGACGCAGGCTGTTGAGGATTGACTCCTCGTCATCGACCAGCAGCACCTTGGGTTTATCGTTCAAAGTCGTGGGGAGTTGCTCTTCCATGGCGTCACCTCAAGTGAAACGGGCACATCGTTGTGGCAGGCCCCGAGGCAAACATCCCCTATTGCCGGAGCCTGACCTACAGGCTAGATGATTTTCAGCCCGCCAACGGAAATGATTCAGCTCATTGAATTGCGCGAAGTGCTGGACAGACGACTATGCTCAGCTGACTCGGATCCATAATCTGTACGGTCGGCCAGGTGATCAGGGAAAGGAAGCCCCTCTATGAGAACACCGCATCAAACTGCTGCCGGTACTGGCGTATGTCGATAAATACGCTGCTGGCGCGGACCAACCGGCGGATTCTTATCGTCGACGACACAGCCTCGATTCATGCGGACTTCGCCAAGATCCTCAGTCCGCCATCGATCGATGACGACAGCCTGATCAGCGCCGAAAATGCCCTGTTCGGCACCCCCGCGGCGCTATCGCTGCAAAGCTTCGTGCTCGACTCGGCGTTTCAGGGCCTCGAAGCCCTGGACAAGGTCGAAACGGCGCTGGCCAATGACATGCCCTACGCGATGGCCTTCATCGACATGCGCATGCCGCCGGGCTGGGACGGGCTGGAAACCATCGAACGGCTGTGGCAGGCCGATCCCAAGCTGCAAGTGGCGCTTTGCACCGCTTATTCCGACTATTCCTGGGAAGACATCGACGAACGCCTGGAACTGGGCGATCGCCTGCTGATTCTGAAAAAACCCTTCGATGCCATCGAAATCCGCCAGATGGCCAGCGCATTGACGGCCAAGTGGCAAATGACCGAAGACGCAGAGCTGAAGATGTCGCTGCTCGAACAGGCGGTCGAAGAACGCACCCGAGAGCTGTCCGACGCCAACATCATCGTGCAGAACAGCCCCACCATTCTGTATCGGTTGCGCGGCGAGCCGTCGTTTCCGTTGATGTATATCTCGCACAACATCACCAAATACGGTCATGTCGCGGCGAAACTGGTCGCCTCGGCCAACTGGTCCCAGGAACTGATCCATCCCGATGATCAAACGAAGGTCGACACCGCCATGGCCCGGGTGCTGGACCGTCATGCGGCGGGCGCTTCCATCGAATTCCGGATGCGCACTGGCGAAGGAGCCTGGCGCTGGGTCGAAAACCGCTACATCCCGGTGCGCGACGATGAAGGCCGTTTGCTGGAAGTCGAAGGCATCATCATCGACATCACTGAACGCAAACTGGCCGAAGAGAAAATCGCCCTGCTGGCCCGCACCGACGGGCTGACCGGGCTGGCCAACCGTGCGACGCTGATCGAGCGGTTGCACCAGGCATTCGCCTCTGCGCGTCGGGGGGCGGCACCGTTCGCCATGTTTTACCTGGACCTGGATCACTTCAAACGCATCAACGACACCCTCGGCCATCCGGTAGGCGACCTGTTGCTGCAAGAGGTTTCCCGCCGGATCAAGGCCTGCGTGCGCGAAAACGATGTGGTCGCCCGACTCGGCGGTGACGAGTTCGCGATCTTGCAGCTGGATGTCGGCGACCCGACCCAATCCGCGGCCCTGGCCGCCAAGATCCGCGACACGCTGGTACTGCCCTACTCCCTGGCCGGCAATGATGTGCGGGTCTCGGTGAGTATCGGCATCAGTAGCTGTACCCCGGAAAGCACCAGCGCCGACGGCCTGCTGACCCAGGCCGACATGGCGCTGTATCGCTCCAAGGAAAAGGGCCGCAACCAGTACCACTTCCACTCCGAGGAGATCAACCAGGAGGTGGTCGAACGCATGACCATCGCCAGCGACCTGAGAGCGGCCATCGAACACCAGGAACTCGAACTGCATTACTGGCCGGAAGTGGACCTGAGCAGCGGCAAAATCCTCGGCATGGAAGCTCAGGTCAGCTGGAACCACCCTGAGCGCGGTTTACTGGAAGCCCCGGCGTTCCTGCCCGCGGCGGAAAAGACCGGCACCATCGTCGCGCTCGGTCACTGGGTGCTGGATCGCGCCTGCCAGCAAATGCGCCAATGGCGCGATGAAGGCATGGCGCCGCCGGTGATTGCGATCAAGCTGTCCCTGGCCCAACTCAAAAGTGGTCCCGAACTGATCTATGACGTGCTGCGCACCACCGCGCGCTGGGAACTCTGCCCCTGGGACCTGCGCTTCGACGTCACTGAAGCGACGCTGGCCCAGACCAAATGGACCCACAACGATGTGCTGCCGCGCCTGCGTGAGCTGGGGGTAAAGATCGCCATCGACGACTTCGGCACCGAGTATTCCTCGTTCGACTACCTCAAGACCTACCAAGTCAATCACCTGAAACTTGCGCAGGCCTTCATCGACACCGCCGCCCGCGATCCGGCCAGCGCGAACACCCTGCGCGCCATCATCAACTTCGCCCGTGAAGTCGGGATCGGCATCATTGCCGAGGGCGTCGAAACCCAGGAGCAGCGCAGCGCGCTGATGGCCACCGGTTCACCGATGAACGCCCAGGGTTACTTCTTCAGCAAAGCGGTCAGCAGCCAGCAGGCCGCCGAGCTGCTGAAGGCCGGCAGCATCGTGCCCCCGAACCACGACATCGGGCCGATTCTGGACAACCCGCCACGCTTCACGGAGGACAAAGGATGAAATCGCCTTTCGTGCGGACCAACCGGCGCATCCTGATCATCGACGACACGCCCTCGATTCATGAGGACTTTCGCAAGATTCTTGGCCCTGAGATCGAAGGTGAAGAGCCCGGAGGTGAACAGACCCTCGCCGGTGCAGAAGAAGCCCTGTTCGGCACCGTGCAGCTTGATCGGCTGACGTTCCAGCTCGACTCGGCCTACCAGGGCCAGGAAGCCCTCGAACTGGTCAAGCGCGCACGGGCCGAAGATCGCCCCTATGCCATGGCGTTCACCGATATGCGTATGCCACCGGGCTGGGACGGTCTGGAAACCATCGAACAACTGTGGAAGGCCGACCCTCACTTGCAAATCGCGTTGTGCACGGCCTATTCCGATTACACCTGGGAAGACATGGCCGAACGGCTGGAGTTCGGCGACCAGTTGCTGGTGCTGAAAAAGCCCTTCGACAGCCTGGAAATCCGCCAGATGGCCAGTGCCCTGACCTGGAAATGGCAGATGGCGCAGGACGCGGCGATGAAGGTCCTGAGCCTGGAGCAAACCATCGAGGCGCGGGTCCACGAATTGCTCAAGGTGTCGCACTTGTTGCAGTACGACGTACTGACCGAGCTGCCCAACAGCACGTTGCTCGGTGACCGGTTGAACCAGTCACTGGCCCTGTCCCGGCGCCATGACAAACAACTGGCCGTGATGTTTCTGGGCCTCGATCGCTTCAAGCGCATCAACAATGCCCTGGGTCATCCGGCCGGTGACGAAATGCTTAAAC
Source organism: Pseudomonas sp. ACM7 (assembly GCF_004136015.1). NCBI lineage: Bacteria > Pseudomonadati > Pseudomonadota > Gammaproteobacteria > Pseudomonadales > Pseudomonadaceae > Pseudomonas > Pseudomonas sp. ACM7. The sequence continues at coordinate 1,374,499 of NZ_CP024866.1, forward strand.
AGGTCGGGCGCAATCTGGTGGCGACGGTGCGCGAGTCCGACTCGGTGTTCCGCTACGGTTCCGATGAATTCGTGGTGATCCTCGCCGACGTCCGCCATCCCCAGCAGACCAAGGGCATCGCCGAAAAACTCTTGAACGCCATCCGCGCGCCCCAGCACATTGCCGGCCACGACCTGAGCGTGACCGCCAGCCTGGGCATCAGCATTTACCCGGACGACGGCTTCGATGCCATCGCGCTGATCAAGAAAGCCGAAACCGCGATGCGCAACGTCAAGGAAAGCGGCCCGAACGATTTCAGTTTTTTCATCGACGAGATGAACCAGCGCGCCCGGGATCAGCAAAGCATCGAGAGCGGCATTCGCCAGGCGCTGGAGCGCAACGAATTTGTCCTGCATTACCAGCCCAAACTGGACCTGGGCAGTGGCCAGGTGGTCGGGGCCGAGGCGTTGATTCGCTGGCAAAAACCGGGGCACGGCCTGGTCTACCCCTCGGACTTCATCAGTGTGGCCGAAGACAGCGGTTTGATCGTACCGTTGAGCAAATGGGTGCTGGCCGAGGCGTGCCGACAAGCCTGCGCCTGGCAGGCCGCGGGGCTGCCGAAGATCTATATGTCGGTGAATATGTCGGCCATCGATTTCCGTCAGCGGGACTTTGTCGACGGCATCGAACAGACACTCAAAAAAACAGGCCTGGAACCGGCCTTGCTGGAGCTGGAAATCACCGAGGGCGTGTTGATGCAGAACGTCGAAACCACGGTGACCGCCCTGACCCGGCTTAAAGTCATGGGCGTGCGACTGGCCATCGATGACTTCGGTACCGGTTATTCCAGCCTGAGCTACTTGCGGCGTTTTCCCATCGACGTGCTGAAAATCGACCAGTCGTTCATTCGCGGTTTAAGCAGAGACAGCAACGACGCCGCGCTGGTCAGCGCCATCATCAGCCTGGGCCGGAGCCTCAAGCTGACCATCATTGCCGAAGGGGTGGAAACCCTCGAACAACTGGATTTCCTCAAGGCCCATCAATGCGAGGAAGGCCAGGGTTTCTATTTCAGCAAAGCCGTGGAGCCTGACGCCTTCGTCCGGTATCTGGGGTCGGTGAAGCCCTCTTCATCCGCAGCCACGTGAACGATGCGCAACGACACACAGGCCCTACGCCAAGGAATTATCAGATGCCGCCTTCCTTTCACCGTCTGCTATTGGCGCCGTTGTTCGGGCTCTGCCTGAGCGCCAGTGCCGCGCCACTGGATGAAGCGCTCAAACCACTGCCGGCGGTGCCCCAACAGAATCCCCTGCGGGTCGAACTCGGTCGTCAGTTGTTCAATGAACCGCGCTTGTCGGTCGACAGCTCACTGTCCTGCGCCAGTTGCCATCGACTGGAAAACGGCGGCGCCGACAACAAGGCGTTTTCCATCGGTTTCGCCGGCCTTCCGTTGACGATCAACACCCCCAGCGTGTTCAACGCCAGCCTGAACTTCCGGCAATTCTGGAACGGCCGCGCCGACACCCTGGAAACCCAGATCCACGGCGTGGTGCAAAGCCCCAGTGAAATGGGCAGTAACTGGGAGCATGTGGTGCAGACGCTGACCGCCGATGCGGCATATCAGGCCTCATTCGCCAACGCCTACCCGGACGGCGTGACCATGAACAATGTGCAGAATGCCCTGGCCACCTATGAGCGCACGCTGATCAGCGCCAACTCGCGTTTCGACCAATACCTGCAAGGCGATACCGACATTCTCACCCTCGACGAGAAATACGGTTACCAACGCTTCAAGGACTACGGCTGCATCGCCTGCCATCAGGGCGTCAACATCGGCGGCAACATGTTCCAGAAGTTCGGGGTCATGGGCGACTACTTCAAGACTCGGGGCAACCCCACCGAAGCCGACCTGGGCCGCTATCTGGTCACCAAGGACGAAGAGGACCGCAACGTGTTCAAGGTCCCGAGCCTGCGCAACGTCGCCGTGACCGCGCCGTACTTTCACGACGGCTCGGCCAAGACTCTTGAAGAGGCGGTGGATGTGATGTTCAAGTTCCAGCTCGGTCGTATTCCCTCTGCCGACGACAAAACGCTGATCATCAAATTCCTCAAGACCCTGACCGGTGAATGGGGAGGCAAGCCCTTATGAAAACGACTAACCGCCGCAACCTGGCGTTGCTTAGTGTCGTGGCCCTGATGCTGGCTTCGGTGCTGCTGTTCCTGTACCTCAAATCCAGCTCGAACCAGACGACGACCTACACCGAATCCCGGGACTTGATCGGCCGGATCAAGCAGCTGAACGCACAATGGGAAACCGAGATCCTCAAGGCCAGGGTCGCCATCAGTCACAACTACGATCCGTTGGTCACACCGCTGACCGAGATAACGAACCTGTGGGAGCGGTTCGACACCATGGAGTCGAGCCATGGCCGCAACGACTCGCCCGTCTGGCGCGCCAGCCATGATGCGTACCTGACCGCCATGCAGGAAAAGACCCGCTTGGTGGAGCAGTTCAAGTCTCACAACGCCGTGCTTCGCAACTCGCTGGCGTTCCTGCCCACCGCCGAGGACGACATTCAGGAACAGCTGTCCAGGTTGGTGGATGAGGACCAACTGCAACTTCAGAACATTGCCACCGACACGTATGACTTGCTGCTCAGCAGCCTGGAGTTCGCTCAGGTCACCTCCGATGACAAGGCCGCCGACATCCTGCTCGGGCTGAACAAACTGGGGGTGAACAAACAGCGTCTACCTGAACAGTTCCACAGTCCGATCGATATTCTGAGCAACCACATTTCACTGATCCTGCGTGAGCAGCCGGTGGTCAATCGGTTACTGGAAAACATCGAAGCCGTTCCCGTGGCCGAACGCCTGGACGACATGACCAACCTGCTGAACACCGACCAGCAGCGGACCGACGCGGTCGACCAGCGCTATCACTTCTACATGCTGTTGTTTTCGGTGCTGTTGGTGTTGCTGCTGGTGTACCTGGCGATTCACCTGATGCGCAGTTTCACCGTGATCAATCGCGTCAACAAAGCCCTGCAAACCGCCAATGAGGACCTGGAGCTGCGGGTTGAAGAGCGCACCCGCGAACTCAAGGATACCCAGAGCGAACTGCTCGACACCGCGCGTCAGGCCGGCATGGCCGAGATCGCCACCAATGTGCTGCACAACGTCGGCAACGTGCTCAACAGCGTGAACATTTCGGCCGACCTGGTGAGCCGCAAACTGCGCGGCAGCAAAGCGCAGGGCCTGGGTAAGGCCATGCAGCTGATCAACGACCATCCAGGCGACCTCGGCACCTTTCTGACCGAGGACGCGAAAGGCAAGTTGCTACCGGGTTACCTGAATCAACTGGTGGACGCGATAGCCCTGGAACAACAAAGCATGACCGAAGAGCTGGCCCAACTGACCAAAAGCGTGGACCACATCAAGGACATCGTCGCCACCCAGCAGTCCTACGCGGGCGCCAACAGCCTGATGGAACCGCTGCACATCAGCGAATTGCTGGAAGACGCCCTGCGCATGAACTCCGGCGCCTTGACCCGACACCACGTCACGGTGGTCAAGGAGTACAGCGACGTGCCGCAGGTCATGGGTGATAAACACCGGTTGTTGCTGATCCTGATCAACCTGATCAGCAACGCCAAATACGCGATGTCAGACCTCAGCAACCGCCAGCGGCAAATGACCCTGGGGGTCAAAATCGTCGAAGACAAGATCCTGCAAGTCAGCGTCAAGGACGACGGCGAAGGCATCGCCGAGGAAAACATGACGCGCATCTTTGCCCACGGGTTTACCACCCGCAAGGAAGGGCATGGCTTCGGCCTGCACAGCTGCGCCCTGGCCGCCATCGAAATGAACGGCCACCTCACCGCCCATAGCGACGGACCGGGCAAGGGCGCGCTGTTCACGTTGCAGATCCCGCTGAAAACCGTCAAGGAGGAAGCATGAGCGAGCTTTCGAACCGACGCATTCTGCTGATCGATGACACGCCGTCCATTCACGTGGATTTCCGCAAGATTCTCACGCCCATGCCCGAACAGACCGTCGAACTGGACGAGATGGAGGCCGCGCTGTTTGGCAACGAAGTGAAATCAACCAGTGCGCTGTTCGAGCTGGACTCGGCCTATGGCGGCCAGGAAGGCCTGGGCAAACTGAACGAAGCCTTGCAGGAAAACCGCCCCTACGCCCTGGCCTTCGTCGACATGCGCATGCCCGAGGGCTGGGACGGCGCGCAGACCATCGAACATTTGTGGCAAGCCGACCCGCGCCTGCAAGTGGTGGTGTGCACCGCCTACTCCGACTATTCCTGGGATGAACTGCTCGATCGATTGCAGGCCCATGATCGACTGCTGATTCTGAAAAAACCGTTCGACAACATTGAAGTCCAGCAGATGGCCAACACCCTGTTGACCAAATGGGACATGACCGAACGGGCCAGCGTGCAGATGGACCATTTAGGGCAAATGGTCGAACGCCGAACCCGGCAGTTCACAGAGGCCAGCGTTGAGTTGCAGCGGGAAATCGACGAGCGTAAACAGCTTGAAACCCAATTGGTGCAATCGGAAAAACTCGCTTCATTGGGGCAACTCGCGGCCGGCGTCGCCCATGAAATCAACAACCCCATCGGCTTCATTTCCTCCAACCTCGGCACCCTGGATGGCTACTTCAAACAGCTGCAGGAAATGCTCGACGCCTATCGGGATGCGGAAGAGGCGATCGGCTCCAGCGAGCTCGTCGAGCGCTTGAATCAACTGCGCGAACGGGTCGAGCTGGAGTTCCTGCGCGAGGACATTCCGCTGCTGATCAAGGAATCCAAGGACGGCATCAACCGGGTCGGGCAGATCGTCAAGGACCTGAAGGACTTCTCCCGGGTGGACTCCAATCAAGAATGGCAGTGGGCCAATCTGCAACAGGGCATCGAATCGACCTTGAACATCGTCGCCAACGAACTCAAGTACAAGGCCGATGTGCTCAAGGAGTATCAGGTCCTGCCCGACATCGAATGCCTGCCTTCGCAAATCAATCAGGTGATCATGAACCTGATCGTCAACGCCTCTCAGGCCATCGGCCCGGAGCGCGGCACCATCACCTTGCGCACCGGGCTTGAAGCGGAAACGGTGTGGATCGAGGTCGCAGACACCGGCGCCGGTATTGCGCCGGACTGCCTGCAAAAAATCTTCGACCCGTTCTTCACCACCAAACCGGTGGGCCAGGGGACAGGGCTGGGGTTGTCCCTGTCCTATGGCATCGTGAAAAAACATCGGGGGGATATTACGGTGCGCAGTGAAGTTGGTGTGGGAAGCACATTTCGGGTCCAGTTGCCGATTCACCAATCAAAGCTGGCAAGCTGAACGCCAATCAAATGTGGGAGCGAGCTTGCTCCGGGCGGCGTTCCGACGATGGCGGTGTGTCAGTCAACATGCATAGCGACTGACACGCCCCTATCGTCGGAACGCCGCCCGGAGCAAGCTCGCTCCCACAGGTTCTTTAGCAGTCAGGCAATTATGTGGCTTCCTGGAAATCCATCTCCGGTGGCTGGCGACGGAAGCCGCCGGTCAACACCGCCAGGTACACCACGCCAATCGCCAGCCAGCTCAAGCCCAGATAGATCGCCAAGTGATCGAGGCTGACCATCAACCACAAATCCGCCGCCAGGCCGATGAACGGGCACAACAAGAACAACACGAATTCACGCAGCCCTTTGTTCTCACCGCCAATCCAGTAGTGAAAGATCACCGACAGGTTCACCAGACTGAACGCCAGGAACGCGCCGAAGTTGATGAACGAGGTCGAGGTAGTGACGTCCAGTTTCAGTGCCAGCAACGCGACCACGGCGCACAGCAGGATGCTGTTGACCGGCGTGCCAAAGCGTTCATGCAAGGTGCCGAAGAACGATTTTGGCAGCACGCCGTCACGGCCCATGGCGAACAACAGCCGCGAACCGCTGGCCTGCGCCGACAGACCCGACGCGAACTGGCCGACGATCAGGCCGATCAGGAAGATCGACACGAACAGGTCACCACCGATGTTGCGGGCAATTTCATAGGCCGCCGAGTCGACGCTGTCGAACTGGAACGACGGATGCGCGATCTGCACGAAGTACGACACACCGACGAAGATCAGCCCGCCGATCAGGGTAATCAGCATGATCGCTCGCGGGATGGTGCGGCGCGGGTCGCGGGTTTCTTCGGTCAGGGTGCTGACCGCGTCGAACCCCAGGAATGAGTAGCAGGCGATGGCTGCACCGCTCATGATCAGCGGCATCTGCATGTCACCGTTGAAGAACGGTTTGACCGACCACAACGGCGTGCTCGCATCACCACCGACGTAATGAACGCACAGCGCAACGAAGGCGATCAGCACCAGGAACTGCACCAGCATCAGTAACGCGTTGATGCCGTTGGCCAGTTTCAGACCGACAATGTTGATCGCACTGGTGATGCCGATGAACGCCAGCACCCAGATCCACTGCGGCACGGCCGGGAAGGCGGAATTGAGGTAGGCCGCGCCGATCAGCCAGATCGCCATCGGCAGGAACAGGTAGTCGAGCAGCACGGCCCAACCGGCGATGAAACCGAGTTTCGGGCTGATCGCCTTGCGGACATAGCTATAGGCCGAGCCAGCGACGGGAAACGCCGAGGCCATTCGGCCGTAACTCATGGCGGTGAAAAACATCGCCACCAGCGCCGCCAGATAAGCGGCCGGGACCATGCCGGCAGTGGATTGAGCGAGGATGCCAAAGGTGCCGAGCACGATGATCGGCGTCATGTAGGCGATGCCGAACAGCACCACCGAACCCAATGACAGGGTGCGTTGCAAACGAGCCATGAGCGACTACTCCGAATTTATTAGATTTATGGCAGAGCCGAGTTCGGCGCTAAATTTCGGGTGTTTCGTTGTTGTAATTGGGTGAACTATTAAACAGGTGTGTCGACCGGACGGGCCTCTTCGCGAGCAAGCCCGCTCCCACAGGTGTTATGTGTCGTTTACAAATGCTGTGTCCGCTGAAGATCCCCTGTGGGAGCGGGCTTGCTCGCGAAGAGGCCCGCCCTGACAACACAGGATCCGGATCAGCTCTGAGGAATCATCAGCTCCCGCAATCCACAAGCATGCTCAACAATCTCCCCCGGCAATCGCAGCCGCTGATCATCCAGATACCGATAATCCTGCCGCGCCGCCGTCAGCTGATTCAGGTCCAGCTCAACCGCAAACTGTCCTTCCTCGCGCCCGGCCTCGAACAACAAAGTCCCCAGCGGATCCACCAGCGCACTGCCGCCCGCGAACACCAACCCGCCATCGCCCTCTTCCACCCGGTTGACCATCAGCGCAAACGCCTGGTTTTCCTGGGCGCGGGCCATGATCGCGGTGCGGTGAGTCGGGCCGTACGGGTCCATGTTGCCGTTGGTGACAATCAACAGTTCGGCCCCCAATTGCGCCAGTGCCCGGGCGGTTTCCGGGAATTCGATGTCGTAGCAAATCAACAGGCCAACGCGTACACCGTTCCACTCACACGTGGCGTAACGGTCTCCGGCCTCGAACACACCGCGATCCGACGCCCACAGATGCGTCTTGCGATATTTCAGCGCGATACCTTCGGGGGTGATCAGCAGCGTGGTGTTGTAGAAGCGGCCGTTGTCGTTCTCGGCCATGCCGATCACCACGGCGATGTTGTGTTCACGGGCCGCAGCCAGCACCGCGCTGACGGTCGGACCGTCCAGCGGTTCTGCGGTTTCGGCCAGCGCCTCAAGCGACGGAAAGCCCATCAGGTGGGTTTCGGGAAACACGATCAGCTGCGTATCGGCAGCACAGGCAGCCATCGCCTGCAGAGCGCGTTCGAGGTTGTAAGCCGTGTCGTTGTCACGGCCCGCCAACTGGGCGAGTTCGACTTTCATGGGTATTCCTTGTTCTTAACCGGGCTGGCAGAAAGATTGCCCGGTCGGTGTCTGTGCGCCAGTATGCGCAGCAAGCCACTGGCCGGGAAATCACGCCGCTGGGGTAACCCGATAGGGGTAGAGACATGACACTTTCGTTAGACGACATCGCGTGGCACCGCTCGGTCGGGCAACTGATCGACGCCCTGGACAAGCCCAATTTCTGGACGCAGCTGGTACGGTTGCTGGATCAGTACGTGACCTTCGACAGCTGGGTGGCGCTGCTTTTCAGCGCCGATCAGCACCCGCAAGTGTTCGCCGAATGCCCGGGCGCGGACGGCAGTCCCGATCAGTTGTTCCAGGATTATCTGCGCGGTTTGTATCTGCTCGATCCGTTCTACATCGCCTGTCGCGAGCAGTCGCGCACCGGGCTCTATCGCCTGTCGGAAGTGGCGCCGGAGCATTTCGAACTGACCGAGTATTACCAGCGCTACTTTCGTCTGAATGTGGTGGCCGATGAAATCCAGTTCAATTGCCAACTCGAAGGCGACCGCACGCTGTGCCTGTCACTGGGCAGCAAGCAGCGTTTCAGCGGCCAGCAGATTGCCTTGCTGTCGCTGATCCAGCCCTGGGTGCTCGGCCTGTTGCGCCAGCGCCTGCCCTACGAAATCAACGAAGTCGTGGCCCTAGCGCCAGCACCGCCGCAAGTCGACTGGCGCGTGCAGCTGGAAGCGTCAGTGCAACAACTCAAAGGCGCGCAATTGACCGCCCGGGAGCTGGACGTCGGGCGCTTGATGCTCAGCGGTTGCTCCAGTAAGGAAATCGCCCGCAAGCTGGAAATCTCTGTCGAAACCGTGAAAGTCCATAAGAAACACATGTACAGCAAACTGGGGATCAAATCCCAGTCCGAGCTGTTTTCGATTTTTCTCCAGGCACAAAATGCCTGATTGCATGAAAAGATCGTCCGAACGCGGCCCGAACCTTCGGCAGCTCCTACAAAAGCCCGACCGTGCACAATTCTGTAGGAGCTGCCGCAGGCTGCGATCTTTTAGAACCGAGTCCGAACCCAAGGAAACCGTATGAGCCTGTCACTCCTGAGCCGCTACGCCTTCTTTGCCGTCTGTGTGATGTTTACTCTCGCCAGCCTACCCTTCCTGGAGCACGACTGGCTCTGGCCGATCACCGTCGTCACCGGCATTCTCAGCCTCGTGGGCCTGTTCGATCTGCTGCAAAGCCCTCACGCAGTGCGCCGTAATTACCCGATCCTCGGCAACATCCGTTATCTGGTGGAGGGTATTCGCCCGGAAATCCGCCAGTACCTGCTCGAATCCGACAGTGATGCCCTGCCCTTCTCCCGGGCGCAGCGTTCGCTGGTCTATTCGCGCGCCAAAAACGAAAGCGCCGACAAACCCTTCGGCACGTTGATCGATGTGTATCAGTCAGGTTTCGAATTCATCGGCCACTCCATGCGCCCGGCGCCGTTGAGCGACCCGAGCAGTTTCCGGGTCATCGTCGGCGGCCCGCAATGCACGCAGCCGTACTCGGCGTCGGTGTTCAACATCTCGGCCATGAGCTTCGGCTCCCTCAGCGCCAACGCCATTCGCGCGTTGAACCAGGGGGCGAAACTCGGCAACTTCGCCCACGACACCGGCGAAGGCAGCATCAGCGCCTATCACCGGGAAAACGGCGGCGACCTGACCTGGGAACTCGGCAGCGGCTACTTTGGCTGTCGCACCGCTGACGGGCGCTTTGACCCTGAACGCTTCGCGGCACAAGCGCAGACGCCCCAAGTACGGATGATCGAAATCAAGATGAGCCAAGGCGCCAAGCCCGGTCATGGCGGGATCCTGCCCAAGCACAAAGTCACCAAGGAAATCGCCGAAACCCGCGGCATCCTGATGGGCGAAGATTGCGTCTCGCCGTCGCGGCATAGCGCGTTTTCCACGCCGATTGAACTGATGCACTTCATCGCGCAGTTGCGCGAACTGTCCGGCGGCAAACCGGTGGGCTTCAAGTTTTGCCTGGGCCACCCGTGGGAATTCATGGGCATCGCCAAGGCCATGCTGGAAACCGGCATCCTCCCGGACTTCATCGTGGTGGATGGCAAGGAAGGCGGCACCGGCGCCGCGCCCGTGGAGTTCACCGATCACATTGGTGTGCCGATGCGCGAGGGCCTGCTGTTCGTGCACAACACGCTGGTCGGCCTGAACCTGCGGGACAAAATCAAACTCGGCGCCAGCGGCAAGATCGTCAGCGCCTTCGACATTGCCAGCGTCCTGGCCATCGGCGCCGACTGGGCCAACTCGGCACGCGGCTTCATGTTCGCCATCGGCTGCATCCAGTCGCAAAGCTGCCACACCAACAAATGCCCGACCGGTGTCGCCACCCAGGACACCCTGCGCCAACGCGCACTGGTGGTTCCGGACAAGGCTCAGCGCGTCTTCAACTTCCACCGCAACACGCTCAAGGCCCTGGCCGAAATGCTCGCCGCTGCCGGGTTGGAACATCCTTCGCAATTGTCGGCCAAGCATTTGGTACGGCGCATGTCGGCGACCGAGATCAAATTGTTCTCACAGTTGCATGTGTTCTTGAAACCGGGGGAGTTGCTGGCCGGTGAAGTGAATGGCGAGTTCTACTCGCGGATGTGGCAGATGGCTCGGGCGGATAGTTTTGAGCCAAATGAAGTGGCTGCTGCGTAAACAACGTTTGAACGCCAGCCTCATCGGGAGGTTGGCTTTACACCAAGGAAGGACGCCATGCTGAAAGTCATCGCTCAGGACTTCATCAAACCCGAATACATTGAAACCGTTCGCCCGTGATACGCCGAACTGGTCGAGAAGACTCGACTGGAACCTGATTGCATCGCTTACGACCTGTTCATCGATCAAAAAGACCCGGGGCACTTTATCTTCGTCGAACAATGGCCGAATCAGGCGGCGCTGGATGCTCATTGCCAGTCTGAGCATTTTCGGCGGTTGGTACCGCAGATCAATGGCTACCAGGCAAGGGATTGTGTTGTCGTGCTGATGGATGCGTTCTGACGCTAACAAGGGGGGCTGGTGCTGCATCGAGAGTGAATAGACGGGCTTCGATCCCTTCGCCCTTGATAGTCAACGTTTGTTTCCATTCATCCGCGAACAACACATGACTTTCGGTCGCAGGTATGTCGGTTATCCACCAGACTCTTCCTCCGTTAAGTTTCAATTGGCTAACGTCATTGAAAAAAATCCATTTCAGATGTTGAGGTATCAGCGCGTATCCGCCTCGATCTAGTTCATCCGGGAATGTGTCCACAGATGATTTGATGTGAAACCTCGGTTGAATGCCTGTGGTGTTGTAGTAGGTAAACGGCAAGTAAAAGAGCAAAGTGTCGAGTACGATCTTGTCACCCGGATGGGCCTGCCGATCAATCTCGTTCGCCAGTGCGTCCAGCCTGAGTTCTTTGCGAAGACTGGTCCCATTCAATCCATCAGTTTGTCTGTAAACCATTTGCAGTCCCTGTATTTGTCCAATGACTAAAAGCACTACTGTCGCGGCGGCAAACAAGGGTCGTCGTTGCCACCAAGAATCAAGTGCAACAGCACAGATCATGGGCAACCCGACAGCAGCGAACATTAGGTATCGATGGACGAAAATCGGTTTCACCAACGACATTAGAAAAACAGTAAGCACTGGCACAAAAAAATAACCTACCAGAAGCAATCTGTAACGTCGCTCACTCCGATCGCTCAACAACACCGATGCGGCACAAACAAAGATCAATAGTGTCGGCACCACACGCCACCAGGATGCCGCCGGCACCGAATCAATCATCACCGTAAACTGCCAAACGACAGTCAACACTGCCTGCCACGTGAGAGGCGGTATCCAGTCAAGCCCATTCCTTTGCAGCAGTTGACCAATGAAATGAGGAACCCACGGCAGGTACAAAACAGCAATTGCGATGTTGGCCAACATCCATGCACGAACGGGCACTCCGCGCGCTCGCCACCAAAACAGCCAATGCACCAATACACACAACGCGGCGAAATAATGCGTATAGAAAGCAGCCGTCATCAGCAGCACGTAAACGGTCGGAAAACGCTTTTGATCGGGTGCCTTGATCCAGCACACCAGCGCCACAGTCGCGCCCATCAGCCAAAAGCTGACCAAGGTGTACATTCGCACTTCCTGGCTGTAGCGAACCGATATCGGCAGCAATGCCAACAACAATGCGGCTATCCAGGTCGCCCTCCGCGTCGCCACCAGACTCATCAGTTTCACGCAAATCAACAGCGTGCCGACGTCTGCCAGAGCACTCAGCGACCGCACAGACACAACGCTGTTTCCGAATAACAGCATCCAGTAATGCAGCAAGACATAGTAAAGAGGGGGATGAACGTCCCGTGCAGTAATGGACCAGATCTGCCACGGAGACTCTTTGGCAAGCAGCAGACTGAAGGCCTCGTCATACCAGATGGACGGCACACTGATAGCGTGAAATCGCACGAATAAAGCAAGGACGATCACCGCGATCAAACCAACACTGTCAACCAGCAGGCTCGAGGATCGGCTGCGGTATGCGCAGAGATCGGTCATCGTTTAAATAATCCTTTTCAAACGGTTCGGCTCGCCGTGCTGAGTGGTGCGCGCCTCAATATTTCTAATCACATACCTGGGTCGGTGTTTGGATTCCATGTAGATCCGCCCGATGTACTCCCCCAATATTCCGATCCCAATCAGTTGTACACCTCCCAGAAACAAAACCACGGTCATCAGGGACGGATAACCTGGCACTTCGTTTCCATAGAGAAGCTTGTCCAGCACCATATAGGCGGCATAAACCAAAGCCAGCAGCGAGATGGCACCGCCGACATAGCTCCATACACGCAACGGCACCGTACTGAAGGAGGTAATTCCTTCCAGCGCCAGATTCCACAACTTCCAGCCATTGAACTTGCTCTGGCCGGCGGCGCGGGGCGCGCGGTCATATTCGATGGTCACGCTGTTAAACCCCGCCCACGACAACACACCTTTCATGAACAATTGCTGTTCCGGCAATTGCTTGATGACATCCACCACCTTGCGATCCATCAAACGAAAGTCGCCGACGTTTTCTTCAATGCGGGTGTAAGCAATACGGTTCAGCAGGTGGTAGAACATTGCCGCGCATTGACGTTTGAGATACCTGTCGGATGAGCGATCGCGACGCTTGGCCAAGACCACTTCGGCACCGTTCTCCCATTCGCTAATAAAGCGTGGGATGACATCTATCGGGTCTTGCAAGTCCACATCCATGGGAATGACGACATCGCCACTGGCATATTCCAGGCCTGCGAATAACGCCGGTTCCTTGCCGAAGTTGCGCGAGAAGTTGATGAGCAGCACGTCACCATCAACCAGAGTAATGGCTTGGGCGATATCCGCCGTTCTGTCCGTGCTGCCATCGTTGATGAACACGATCTCGATCTGGTGCCGACGCAAGGATGGTTCCTGGCGCACGGCCTGATAGAAATGCCCGATGGCCTGCTCTTCATTGAACACCGGAACGATCAAGGAAATCTTCATGCCTCGCGCTCGCGAAACACGACAAACCTCGAGAAAAAGAACCCGCAAAACAGGCTCAGAAGCGAAAACGAGGCAACGGTCACCAACCCATGAATTCGCCACCGATCAGCAAAGAGCCCGACGCCGAAGCTCAATACGCCCATGAAGCTCACAAAGAGCAGGTATCGGAGTACCGACACCCTCGCATCAAACGTATAAAGCGCATTCACATAGAAGGAAAATGATGCGGCGACGCAAAACGCCGCAAAATTACTGGCCGCCTGACTGAGTTGGGCAGCCGTGGTGAGCACGAAAAAAATCTGCCAATGAATGAGCGTATTGGCCACCCCAATCACTGTGTAGCTATAGAATCCTTTCCATAAAGCCTTCATGCCAGCGCCCTTCCTTGCCGCCGTTTCAGTTACCTCTCAAGCTAAAATCATGAGCCGGCGGCGTCTACTTTCAGAAATAACAGGTAGGCGACGTTTCCAGACCAACGGTCATTCTAACGATGTCGTCGCGAACCGTGCCCTTCACATTTCACCAGTGCAGCGCCTTAATCGGGGCTGGCTCTTTCATGACAATAAACCCGTAATCGCCCAGCAGATAAATCCGGTAGTACTGGCTCTCCAGCACCGGTGGATAACCCTGATAACCCACCCGGGTCGCGTTACGTCGTTCCTTCTCCGCAACGACGTTGGTGATGCCCACTTTCGGCAGGTTCTCGGCCAGCATGAAAAAGTCGATGTTCAGCAGATAGTGCAACACCGGCATCTGCTTGAACGAGCCCGCCGCCCCCCGCAGCCAGTGATCGGAATAGGTCACTGACATGTAAATGCGCTTGGCTTCGAGCAGTTGTCGATTCGACGCGATGTCGTGTTCAAGACTCAATAGCGCGCTGGACGCTAAGGCTTTCTGCACGGTCAGCACCCGCCCATAGGCGTACGACAGCGACAGCATCGCCAACAACGGAACCATCAACAACAGCGGCAGCCGCTGGTGGATTCGTGCCAGCGCCAGATGACTCAAATAGAACAACAGCACCAACAGGACCGCGAAGCCCATCAGGGTCCTGGCGCCTTCATTGAAGTCCCGGAAAAACAGCGCGACACCCGACACCAGCAGCGTCACGACCGGCAATGTCAGTAAACACACCATGCCGATCAGGATTTTCTTCAGCCCCGTGTCCTGACGTTCCAACACGTTCAGTCCCAGCCGGACACTGCCGGCAATGGCACACAGCAGCAGTGCGGCGAACACCCAGGCAAATCCGCCGTGAAACAGCAGCACGACTTTTTCCAGCACCCGGGCGATGTTGATTTGGAGTTGCAGCAGGGGCTGCGCCGTCCAGTTCAACAACAAGGTGCGATTTCCACTCATGAACGGATAAGCACTGACGCTGTAAATCAACCAGCCCAGGATGGCCTGCGATATTTTCCAGCCGATCAACTCCCACCACTGCGGCCAGACCAGCTTGTCGTTCGCGCTCCTGAGCAGTTCCAGGCAACACAGGCCCAGAAACACATTGAGGCTGACCTGATAAAGCCCTAGCGCCAGCGCAATCAGGAACGAAGGCACCAGCCAATGAACGATGCGCGAGGGATGACGGAAAGTGATCGCATAGATGACCGCCACCAGGCTCAACGCCATGGCGGGCCCGTCGTATTGATAGGACAGGTTTTGCAGAAAGAACGGGTTGTACCAGAGTGGCAATGGCACCAGGCAGCAGGCAATCGTCGGTTGCGGGTAGTAATGAAACGTCAGGCTGGCCAACGCCGCGGCCATGGCCAGCGTGGCGATCAACAGCGGTAGCGGAAAGATGTTCGGTGCGGCATTGCCGAAGGTCAGCAGGTTGTAGATCAGCTCGGTGAATAACCGTCCCTGCTCCGCCCAGGCCGAACCGGCCGCGGCCGACAACGATCGCCAGTTGTCATCGATATACGGATAGTCCGCAAGGATCAGCGGCGCCACATACACAAAGGTCGCCAATAGAAAAAACAGCCAGACCTGCCGACGCCCGAGTTCCTTGCTGAAAAAGTCGCTGAACCTGCCCATGCTAAATCCCGAGCCGGTCTTTGCCGCCCACGACGTCTTTGACGATATAGCGCGGCCGATGTTTGGCTTCGATGTAGATGCGGCCGACGTACTCACCGAGGATGCCGATGCCGATCAGCTGCACGCCGCCGAGAAACAGGATCGCGGTCATCAACGACGGGTAACCGGGGACGCTGTTGCCGAAGAAAATCTTGTCCAGCACCATGTACACCGCGTAGAGCACCGCGAAGATCGAAATACCGCCACCGACGTAAGTCCATAAGCGCAACGGCACCGTACTGAAGGAGGTCACGCCTTCCAGCGCCAGGTTCCAGAGCTTCCAGCCATTGAACTTGCTGGTGCCCGCCACTCGCTCGGCTCGCTCGTATTCCACCACCACGGTGGTGAACCCGGCCCATGACAGCACGCCTTTCATGAACAACTGGTGCTCGGGAAGCGCGCGAATCACGTTGACCACCTTACGGTCCATCAGCCGGAAATCGCCGACGTTTTCTTCGATGCGGGTGTAAGCGATACGGTTCAGCACACGGTAGAACAGCGACGCGCTGTGGCGTTTCAGGTAACTGTCGGCGGTGCGATCCCGGCGTTTGGCGAGCACCACATCCGCGCCTTTTTGCCATTCGCCAATCAGCCGCGGGATGACGCTGATCGGGTCCTGCAAATCGACATCCATGGGAATCACCGCATCGCCGGAGGCATACTCCAGGCCGGCGAACAATGCCGGCTCCTTGCCGAAGTTGCGTGAGAAGTTGATCAGCAATACCTGTTCATCGGCCTGCGCCAGGGCCTTGACCTCTTCAGCCGTCCGGTCGGAACTGCCATCGTTGATGAACACGATTTCGACCTCAGCCTGGTCAAGCCTCAACTCGCGACGCACGGCCTGATAAAACAGACTGATCGCCTGTTCTTCATTGAATACCGGAACGATCAACGAGACTTTCATGCACTACGCTCGCGAAAGACCACGTACTTTGAAAACAGAAAGCCCAGCACCAGGCTCAATGCCGAAAAGATAGCCACCGTCAGCAGGCCGTGAAGTCTCCACACGTCGCCTGCATGGCCGACGCCCAGACTCAGCGCCCCCATTGTTCCCAAGAATAGAAGATAGCCGCCGACCGACGCCTTGGTATCGAAGGTATACAGCGCGTTCATATAGAAGGAAAACGAGGCGGCAACGCTGAAGGCAGCCAGGTTGCTGACAGCCTGACTGAAGCCGGCCCCCACGCTCAGCAGGAAAAAAATTTGCCAGTGGATCAGCGTGTTGGCGACCCCGACCACCGTGTAGCTGGAAAATCCTTTCCACAAGAGCCTCATGCTGGTTCTCCTGTTTCACCTCATAAAACTTTGAACCTGTCTACTGTCAGAAATCACAGGTCTGACGACCTTTCAGACCAGCGGTCAAGGCTTGCTTCAACGCCAGGAGACATCCCGTAATATCCCGGTTTTGCAATTACTTGCGAATCACGCCACCCTGCGCGCCGCCAATGTGATGTGCGGCGCGCAACCTTTAGCGCCGCCGGCTACTCCTTACCTCAACACCCGTTCACGAGCCCGCCGTCATGACGTTTGAGCGCGATCACCGAATCGACTTTTTTCGCGGCCTGGCACTGATCTTCATTTTTTGGGATCACGTGCCTCACAACCCCCTTGGCCAAATCACCCTGCGCAATGTCGGTTTCAGCGATGCCGCAGAAATATTCGTATTTCTCGCCGGCTACGCGGCCGTTCTGGCCTACGGCAAAATCCTTGCACGCGATGGTTACCTGATCGCCTGCGTGAAGATTCTGCGGCGCGCCTGGGTGCTCTACGTGGTGCATATTTTCCTGCTGGCCATGCTGATGGGCATCGTCTTCTTCGCCAACAGCCATGTGGAAACCCGCGATCTGGTGGAGGAAATGGGCCTGCATCACTTCATCACCAACCCCCAGCAAGCGTTGACGGATGAGTTACTGCTGCGCTTCAAGCCGAACCTGATGGACCCGCTGCCGCTGTACATCGTGCTGCTGGCGGGATTGCCACTGGTCCTGCCGTTGCTGATGCGTAAACCGTGGGCGGTCGTAGCGGTGTCATTGGCGGTGTACCTGCTGGCACCGCGGTTTGGCTGGAACCTTGCGGCCATCAAGGACGGTGTGTGGTACTTCAACCCCGTCACCTGGCAACTGCTGTTTATCCTCGGCGGCTTTGCGGCAATTCACGGGCAGCGGCCACGGTTGCCCGACGCTCGCCCACTGTTGCGCCAGCCCTTGTTTGTCAGCGCGGCGGTGTACGTGGTGGTGACCGGCGTGATTACTGTCTCCTGGCGCTGGCCGGAAATACACGATGCCGTGATGCCGGCCATCCTGAGCAATCTGCTGTACCCGATCAGCAAGACCGATCTGTCGCCGGTCCGTCTGCTGCACTTCCTGGCGCTGGCCTATGTCACCGCCAGGCTCTTGCCCGGCAACGGCTGGACGCAAAACTGGCTGGCGCAGCAATGCTGTCGCATGGGGCGCTACTCACTGGAAGTTTTCTGCCTCGGCGTGCTGTTGGCGCCCTTGGCGGACATGCTCAACGCCCTGACCGATGATGCGTTTGCCATGCAGGTTTTCACCGCATTGGTGGGTGCCGGGGTGATGGCGTTGCTGGGGGCGTGGCTGGATTTCAACAAGCGGTTGAATCGGCAAATGTCGGTGGCGGCCGCTTAAGATCAAAAGATCGCAGCCTCGTTTCACTCGACAGCTCCTACACGGAAATGTGTTTGCCGATCGTCCGTGTACGTTCGTCAATTGCAATTCCTGTAGGAGCTGTCGAGTGAAACGAGGCTGCAATCTTTTGATCCTCCAAACCCAAAAGCCCCGATCATCACGACCGGGGCTTTTTCATTTCAGGCGTTACGTCTTACGAAGCCGAACGCACCGCACCCTGCGACACATTGGTCGGTTGCAGCTTGAACACGTAGAACAACACCGTCAGCAGGACCAGGAACGCCGGGCCCACATAGAGCGCCACGCGAGTGTCCGGGAAGTACGCCATCAGGCCGACCACCAGCACCAAAAACGCCAGCGCCAGGTACGAGCTGACCGGGTACAACCACATCTTGTATTTCAGGCCGGCACGTTCGCTGGCGCTCAGGCCTTTGCGGAACTTGAGCTGGGCCAGCAGGATCATCACCCAGGTCCAGATCGCGCCGAAGGTGGCAATCGCCGTCACCCAGACGAACACTTTCTCAGGTACCAGGTAGTTGAGCAGCACGCCCAGCAACAAGGCACCGATCGACAGCAGCAAGGCGCGACGCGGCACGCCGTTGTTCGAAGTCTTGGCAAAGCCGGCCGGGGCCTGACCATTCTGCGCCAGGCTGTACAGCATGCGCCCGGTGCTGAAGATGCCGCCGTTGCAGGACGACAGTGCCGCGGTGATCACCACGAAGTTGATGATGCCGGCGGCGGTCTTGATGCCCAGGCGCTCGAAGGTCATCACGAACGGGCTGCCCTGGGTGCCGATTTCGTTCCACGGGTAGATCGACAGGATCACGAACAGCGCGCCGACGTAGAACAGCAGAATCCGCCAGAACACCGAGCCGATCGCATTGGGAATGGTCTTCTGCGGGTTCTTCGCTTCACCGGCGGTCAGGCCGATCATCTCGACACCGAGGTAGGCGAACATCACCATTTGCAGGGACATCAACACGCCTTGCACGCCGTTGGGCATGAAGCCGCCATGCGCCCAGAGATTGGAAATCCCCAGCGCCACGCCGTCGTTACCGAAGCCGAACGCGATCACGCCGATGCCGCCGACGACCATCGCAACGATGGTCACGATCTTGATCAGGGCGAACCAGAACTCGAACTCACCGAAGGCTTTCACCGCGATCAGGTTGATCGAGCCCATGCTGATCAACGCAGCGAGTGCCCAGATCCAGCGCGGCACATCGGGGAACCAGACGCCCATGTACACCGCCACCGCGGTGATTTCCGCAACGCAGGTCACCAGCCACAGGAACCAGTAGTTCCAACCGGTCAGGAAGCCCGCCAATGGGCCGAGGTAGTCTTGAGCATACCGACTGAAGGAGCCGGCGACCGGGTTGTGCACCGCCATTTCGCCGAGGGCGCGCATGATCACCAGGATCGCCAGACCGCCGATGATGTAGGAAAGCATGATTGCCGGGCCAGCCATCTCGATGGCCTTGGCCGAACCGAGGAACAAACCGACGCCGATACAGGCACCGAGCGCCATCAAGCGAATATGCCGTTCGCCGAGTTCGCGTTTGAGCGGGCCGCCTTGAGCGGTCTCGCCATTGGGCAGGTGATTGCCTGGCATAGGGGTACAACCTCGTCTTGTTATTGGATATGACCACCGAGTGTCGAAGCGCTGACCGGTAAGCCAATGCTTTTCTGAAACCGGGCCTGCTTCGTGGGCAAACCCGTCTTGTAGGACAACACCTGCAAGATCAGCGGGGCGTGCAGTATAAAAAGCTTCCTACAGGGTTTTTCACTCTATAAACCACAACATTCAGCGAGAACTCTCGGGAAAAGTTAGGTTTACGGAGGGGCATTACCTGCCTTACGTAGGATTATTCGCCAATGAAACGGCGCGGAGTATTGCACGGTAATGGTGCATCGTCATGTCCCCAACTTAGGCGGCATTTACGCTCCGATGGCTCTAATCCAAGTATCTCTGGCATACACACTGCCGCCCCTTGTAGCAGCTGCCGAAGGCTGCGTTCGGCTGCGCAGCAGACGTAAATCAGACACTGCGGTATGCCAGACAGGTCAAGGTCACAGAATTAGCGCCTGCTGCGCAGTCGAACGCAGCCTTCGGCAGCTGCTACAGGGACCCACTTGGATCCGGAAAAAAACCGGGAGAACCCTGTTCACAATTTTTTCACCAAGGCCAACCACCGTCTAAGCTTCAGACAAGTCCTCTCAATCTGCGTGAATGGATCAGTCGACTATGGGCGTTTTATGGCAAACCGATTCGAGAAAAAATGTGGTTCCGACTGAACGTGTGGATGAAACGCCTTTACCTGAAAAACCCCCTCGCAGTCGTACGAAGCACGGGTGGGGGGCGTTCTGGTTGTTGTTGCTGATAATACTGATTGTCCTGGGGCTGGCCGCGGCCAAGGAAATGCGCACGTCGAAGTTTCAATCCCGGGAACTCAGCCAATTCGCCGCCACCCTGAGCTACGAGCTGAAACCCGGTCCCAGCGATGCCATTCACTATCCCGGCGGAGGTCCTTTCGACCTGCGTCTGGGCTACAGCTCTCTGGATGAATTCCTGCCGCGTCTGATCAAGCGTGACTACGTTGTGGCGGCACAGACCCGGTTTTCCCAAAAATTGATGGACTACACCGACAAGGGCTTTTTCGTGCCCTACGCGGAGAAAATCCAGGCTGGATTGTCGATCACCGATTGCCGTGGTGCACCGCTTTACCAGTACAAATACCCACAACAACTGTATTCAAGCTTTGCGGCGATCCCCCCTGTGGTGGTCAACAGTTTGCTGTTCATCGAAAACCGCTTTCTGCTCGATCCCCTTCAGCCACGGGCCAACCCTGCCGTGGATTGGCCTCGGTTCGGCATGGCGGCGTGGTCCCAGGTCGCCAAGTTGTTGCACCTGCCGGGCCAGTCGGCGGGCGGCAGTACCCTGGCAACGCAACTTGAGAAGTACCGGCATTCGCCCGATGGCCTGACTGTGTCGGGTGCGGAAAAAATCCGTCAGATGATTTCTGCCAGCGTGCGCGCCTATCAGGCCGGACCGGAGACCCTCGAAGCCCGGCAGAACGTGATTCGCGATTACCTCAACAGCGTGCCCCTGTCGGCAGTACCGGGCCACGGTGAAGTGCATGGCATGGCCGAAGGTTTGCGCGTCTGGTACGGCGCCGATTTCAACCAGGCCAACGAGCGGCTGGCCAGCAAGGAGACTGATCCGAAAAGCATGTCGAAAAAAGGTCTGGCCCTGCGTGAGATGCTGTCTTTGATGATTGCCCAGCGCCGTCCTTCCCACTACCTGACCAAGGGCCACGATGAACTTTCCGAACTCACCGACAGCCACATTCGTCTGCTGGCACTCAATAGCGTGATCGATGCGCCACTCGCGGCAGCGGCATTGGCCAGCAAAGTGACCTATCGCGACTGGCAGACACAGCCAACCATTCAGCCGATCGAAACCAACAAGGGCATCAGCGTGGCGCGCAGTCGTCTGGGCGGGTTGCTCAACCGTCCGCTGTACGACCTCGATCGCCTTGATCTCTCCGCCACCAGCACCCTGCAAGGCGAGCTGCAAACCAAGGCCACCGAATACCTCAAACGCTTGGCCGACCCGGTTTTTGCGACGCAGATCGGTTTGATGGGCGAACGCCTGCTCACCCCCACCAGTACCGCTCAAGTGCGCTACAGCTTCACGCTATTCGAACTGACCCCGGACGGCTCGCGGGTGCGGGTGCAGACCGACAGCACCGACCAGCCGTTCGATATCAATGAAGGCAGCAAGCTGGAACTGGGCTCCACCGCAAAAATGCGCGTGCTCACCACTTACCTGCAAATCATCGCCGAGCTGCACGATAAGTACGCAGAGATGACCGTCCCGGAGCTGAAGAAGGTCGACGTCCCTGACCAGGACCGCCTGAGTCGCTGGGCCGTCGATTACCTGATCCAGAACAAAGACCGCAACTTGCCAGGCATGCTCGGCGCTGCGCTGGATCGCAAATACTCGGCCAGCCCCGGCGAAGCTTTTTTCACCGGTGGCGGGCTGCACACATTCGTTAACTTTCGCAAAGAAGACAACGGCCGCCTCCCTACCCTGCGTGATGCCCTGCGTGAGTCGATCAACCTGCCGTTCATTCGGCTGATGCGTGACCTGGTGCGTTACACCACGTATTCAGGCCCCAACAGCAGCGCCGAATTGCTCAAGGACGACCGCGACCCTCGCCGCCAGGAATACCTCGCCTCGTTTGCCGACCGCGAAGGCACGTCGTTCCTGCTGAAGTTCTGGAAGAAATACAAGAACAAGGACACCCAGGCGCGGCTCGAGACCTTCCTCGACAGCATGCGCCCGACACCGATCCGCATGGCCGCGGTGCATCGTTATCTGTTGCCACAGGCCAGTCAGGAAAGCTTCAACATGTTTGTGCGCGCGCACCTCAAAGGCGCCAAGCTCACCGAAAAACTGACCGACGAACGCCTCCAACGGCTCTACGAAAGCTACGGCCCTGGCGCCTACGACCTACCGGACCAGGGCTTCATCGCCAAGGTTCACCCGCTGGATCTTTGGTTGATGGGCTACTTGTTGAACAACCCCGACGCCAAGTTCAGCCAGATCGTCAAAGCCAGCCAGTTCGAACGCCAGGAAGTCTACAGCTGGTTATTCAAAAGCCGTCACAAGGGCGCCCGCGACAGTCGCATCCGCACCATGCTGGAGATCGAAGCGTTCCTCGACATTCACCAGCGCTGGCAGAAAGTCGGCTATCCGTTCGATCACCTGGTGCCGTCGCTGGCCACCGCCATCGGCAGTTCCGGCGACCGTCCGGCAGCATTGGCGGAGCTGATCGGTACCATCCTCAACGACGGCGTGCGCATGCCCACACTGCGCATCGACAGCCTGCACTTCGCGGCGAATACGCCGTATGAAACCAAACTGATCAATGACCCGGATGTCGGCAAGCGAGTCATGCCCTCCGAGGTCGCCACGGCCATGCGCGAAGCCTTGTCGCAAGTGGTCGATGCCGGTACGGCCAAACGTGTTTCTGGCAGTTTCATCACGCCGGATGGCAAACCGTTGGCCATGGGCGGCAAAACCGGTACGGGCGATAACCGCATCGAAGCCTTCGGTTCGGGTGGGCGAATTCTGAGTTCGAAATCCATTAACCGCACCGCGACCTTCGTGTTCTACATCGGCGATCGTCACTTCGGCACGATGACTGCGTTCGTGCCCGGGCAATCGGCCGAAGCGTTCAAATTCACCTCGGCCTTGCCAGTGCAAGTGCTCAAGGGGATGGCGCCAATTCTGACGCCGTACCTGCAACCGGGTAGCAGTGTCGCGTGTCAGCCGGTTGCGACATCGCGACTGTGAGCTTTTGCGCAGCAGGTGGTATTTAATTATTTTTCAGATTCGAATACTTACCTGTTTACCGGCTGAAAGCGCCGGTTAAGCACAGATCTTTAGACTGTTGTTTTTAGCCCCGACAGATAGGCTGATCATTCTTAAAACGATCAAGGATGATTGCCATGTCTGACGCTCCCACGCTCGGCCAAAACATCAACAAGGGCCGGCACTACGAGTTCATCAAAAACACCATCAGCGACAACTTCAAAGACGCCACTGTCGGCAGAGGCCGGGCACTGGCGGCTACTGGATTGAAGATTGAGCCGTGGTACACCACATCGCCCGCCACCCATCATGACAAGCTGAAAGCGGCCAACCTCAAGGCATGGCGTTCGCAGAATACGGTCGACAAACTGTTCGAAAAACTGGACCTCCATTCGTTCGCCGCGCCCCTGCTCCAGGCAGAGCTCAAAAAGCGTTACGGAGTCGAGCATGACGTCAAGACGACCTACGTGCGCCTGTACCTTCCCAAGGATTTGCCGTGGTATGTGATGGACCTGTGGGATGGTGTCACAGCCCGAACCGTGTCCATGCTGGATGCGGCGCTGCACAACTTTGCAAAGAGTGAAAAGGTTGATACCGGCTCGGACTTCATCACCGAACCCGACCATCGCGGGCACTTCGATGTCCTGTCGATCAAGCGGAAAATGACCATCAGCCAGTTCCAGGCGCTGTGCCGGGAACTGGACATTGGCGCCCGATATAAAGCATATCTCGAAAGCTACCTGCTCCCCGGCGACCCCGCGGCCAAAGCCTTCCTTCGACACACTGTGACTGAAAGCCAGAAAGACGCACTCGCCGTCGCCGCGCAACTGGCGCTGATGACCGAGGATATCCAATACGACGCCTACAAACTGATACTGGCGCTGGCAAAGGGCGAATCTCTACCGCTCCTCAATGGGAAACAAATGCTGTGTTGCGATTTCTCCATGATGGGGACGCGTATGACCGGCATTGTTCTTTTGCTTCCTGTCATGCAAGACAGCGGAGGTATTCGACGGCTCATTGCCTATGTTCCCCATGACCCGGATCACCCGCTCAAGGAATACGAATCAACAGATGCCTTCATGACGGAACTGGCGCGCCAATTGCGCGAAAACAAGGTCGGCGCCTCATCCAGGCAGAGTTACCGACAATTCTTCAGCCAGTTTGTCGATCAACAGCAGCGCGGGCATTTTTTTGCCAATATGGATCGAGGCCTCACCACCATCAAATGGCATGAGAAAGGAGATCGGACGGATCCGCGTCCAGCGTGGCGCGAAGAACCTGTACCTCGCCTTCGCTTGCAGTTCCTGTCCCTGCCAGTTCCTCGGGATTACTGGACATATGCCTACCAGCAGAAACTCAACAAGGTCCTCAACGACGCGCGTGAAATCGCCGTGTCCACCGCCGACACAGATACCAAGGCGCGCTGGGCCTGGTGGGACAACTTCAAGAAAATCGTATCGGACCTTTTCAACGTCGCCCTGTTGATCGCCACGCCATTCGTGCCGGGTCTGGGCGAACTGATGATGGCCTATACCGCTTATCAACTGACGAATGACGTCATTGAAGGCATTGTCGATCTGGCCGAAGGTCTGGCAGTTGAAGCAACCGAACATGTGATCAGCGTGGTGACGGACGTCATTCAACTGGTGGCGTTTGGGGCGGGTGCAGCGATTGGCAGCACGCTTAGATTCAAATTGTCGGCGCTGGTCGAGGGCATGAACCCGGTCACGTTGCCCAACGGCAAACAGTCGCTGTGGCATTCCGATCTCAAGCCTTATGAACAAGCCAGCTTGAACCTGCCCACTGATTCGAAACCCGACGCCCTCGGCCTGCACCGACACCTCAATCAGAACATCCTGCCACTTGAAGGCAAACTCTACGCCCTTGAAACCACTTCGCGCGATCCGAGCGCCACACACCGCCTCAAACACCCCACCCGACCGAATGCCTACTCGCCGAAGCTCAAACACAACGGCAGCGGCGCCTGGGTGTTCGAGGGCGAAAATCCGCTCGACTGGAAAGGTGAAATCCTGATGCGCCGCCTCGGCCAAAGCGTCGAGCGCTTTACACCAGCGGAGCGCGAACGGATCCGGATCAGCAGCGGAACCGACGAAGGGGAACTGCGGCGCATGCATGCCGAGCATGCGCCACCGCCGCCACTGCTGGTCGACGCGATCAAGCGCTTCGGCGCGTTTGACGATGTACAGACCGCCAGTGCGAACATCCGTGCCGGACGACCGCTCGACCCATCGTCCGTGTGGTTCGAACCACTGCTGACAAGGCTCCAGGGCTGGCCCGCCGAACGGGCGCTGAAGGTTTATGAACGGTCTGACTTGAGTGGTCAGTCACGCACCTACGGCAACGCCCACGCAAATGATGCCAATACCCTGAGCATCGGCCTGCCAGAACTCCTGTCCGGCCGACTGCCCGAACGGGTTTCTGTCTTTTTGAACGACACCGAAATCAACACCCTGCTGGGGCGCGACGTACCACGCGCCGAACGCACCCAAGCCGTGCGTGACCGATTGGCGGATGCCGTCGATCAGCAACAGGGCGAAATGTCCAAACGTGTGTACCAGGCGGGTGAACGGTCGAACAGGGCGCAAACCCGCGTGCTGAAACAGACGTTCCCGGACATGCCGCTCACGCTCACGGAAAAAGTCCTGACTGAAGCAAAGCCAGCCGAACTGCAACGAATAGCCGATGAAAGTCGCCTGCCCCTGAGGATCAAAACCCTGGCGCGCGAAGTGAATTTCGAAGCGTCCACCGCCCGCGCCTACGACGGTTTTTATCGCGACGAAATGATGGTGCCGAACACCGAAATGCTAGCGCTGAGAACCCTGACACTTCATAACGAGAGCCTGAGCGATTTGCGCATTGAGGTGCGAGATGGCGCATTTGACGGCCCGCTACGCTGTAGTGTCGGCCCCGATGATGCCTCGACGGTACGGCTACTGATCCGCGATGGGCTGGGCCGCTACGAGGTGCTCGACGGGGACAACCGGCAGCTGCACAAAGCCGGCGACTTCTACGAAGCGATACTGAATGCCCTGCCCGACGACCAGCGCACGGCATTGGGGTACGCGCGCGGTCACGGTCGCCTGCTCAAACTATGGATCATGGAAACCTCCGCGCCGTCGGGCGAACGCCGAACATTGCTGGCGGAACCGCCCATTCGCGCCGTTGCCACGACTGAAACCGTCAATCTGGTGCGTGGTCCGTTCTGGTTTTTTGGCGAAAAAACCCCGGAGCAGAGGATCAAGGAGCTGCATCCGCAATTGAGCGATCAGCAAGTCACCCGGTTTCTTGAGGCGTTGCGTGCCAAGGGCGATCCCGACCAGGCCATCGACCGCATCAGGGATGACCTCAAGCAATTGCGCAACACCTTACAGGCGTGGCGGGAAAACCAGCCGACTCAATTCGACAGTGTCGGGGATCCCATCGCCGGGATTAACAGGGACTTCCTGCAAAACGGCGGAAGGCATATCGAGGAGCGGCTGCTTGAGTGCTTCGAACGCAAGAGCGAAACGTTCGGCGAGCGCAATATCCATCCGGACGGTGGCTATACGCTGGATCTTTCCGCCGAAATCATGGGCCCGGATCTCGAACGCTGGTGGAAGCAAGTACGCAAGCTGGCCGACATCGGAAAGTTCCTTGACCAGATCACCGTGCTGAACCTGGACAAAGCGCGTTTTTCGGTCGACAGCAACGGTCTCTTGAACGACTTCCCGAACCTTCGTCAGCTGAGCGCCCGCAACACTGGATTGACCACGGTGCCATCCGATATCGGCAAGCTGGGTCAACTGACAACCCTGGATTTGGCTGACAACCGAATCAGTCTGAGTTCCAATTCGCTCGAGCAGTTGAGCAACCTCACCCACCTGGAAACACTGAGGCTGGACGGCAATCCGCTGCGCCAGCCCCCGAATGTAGGCGGCATGCGCGACTTGAAAGTGTTAGGTCTGGCGAATACCGGTATCGAAGACTGGCCGCAAGGTCTTTTCAGCGACGCGGCCGGCGAGAGAAACCGCCCGCGTGGCTTTGCTCTCGACATGCGCCAATGCGCAATCAAGACCGTACCGGAGGTCGCTCCAGGGTCGGATCAAGCGTTCATCCTGGCACGTGCGCGATTCGGCACCCTGCGACTTTCCGATGCCGACCGGATCCGTTTTGGCGACTACCGCGAATCGATGGGCTTTGCCCGTCAGCAGGTCTATTCAGGAGCTGTAGAGGATGAACTGAGCCATTGGAAGCCGTCCTCGAACGCACCATCGGTTTTCGATTTGTCCGAGGGTTACAAAGTACACAGGGAAGAGTCCTGGCACGATGTGATGGCCGAACCCGGCTCCACCGATTTTTTCAGGGTCATCAGTAAACAGAGAGAGAGCCGGGATTACCGGGACGTCGGAGCTCGCCAGCAGTTGACCAAGCGCGTCTGGCAAATGATCGATGCCATGGCGCTGGACTCCGATTTGCGCGAAGAACTGTTTAAACAGGCCAGTCAACCCGAGAGCTGCGCGGATGCCGGGTCGCAGCTGTTCAACAACATGGGGCTCAAAGTACTGGTGTCGCAAGCGTACACAGAATCGGCGTCCACCACGGTGCTCGACGACAAACTGGTCAGGCTGGCCCGTAGCGCCGCTCGCCTGGAAAAGGTCGGTGATGTCGCCAGAGCCGAAATCAGCAGCCAGCAGCAAAAGTTTCTGATCAATCCGGCAAACAACACCGCTCCGGATGATGTGGAAGTGCACCTGGCGTTTGAAACGGGACTGGCGAAACGCCTGGAGTTGCCGTGGCAGTCCGAGGGCATGCTGTTTGAACCGAGATCCGGTGTAGATCGGGCGAAAATCGACACAGCCTATGACACGATCATCGAACGGGAGAAAGGCGACGGGCTGGTCAATGGGATGGTCGATGCATTCGAGAACCCGTTCTGGGAACAACATTTGCGTAAAACCTACCCTGAACAGTTCGAGTCGAACGATCAACTTTTCAAGGAAAAACAAGGGCAGCTCGAAGAGCTGCGCGAGGTTCAAAACCAGTGGGCAAATAATCAGGATAAGGCTCAGACAACACGGCTTCAGAAAAAACTGGAAGCGTTAGCCCGAGTGCTGAACGTTCCAGAGAAAGACGTGTTCAGTGGTGAAGAAATGAGCACCTCGTTTTACAACAGACTGGTTCGAGACATGGGCTATGCACGGAACGAGTTGGCCAGAGACCTGACTCGGGCAGCGATGGCACGAGCCGGGCTTTGAAAATGTAACGCGCCTGGGGATCTTTTGATTGACCCTACGCCAGCGCCGAGTCTTATCACTCGGCGCTGCTTCTCGATCGACACACTGCTCAGCCCACTTCCGAATCCCAGATCTCGAGGCGCCTGTTTCAGCTCACTCCCCCGGCGCCCTGGCGCTGAACAACAACAGTACGTTGCCGTTGTAATCCCCCGGGAGGTATCCCCCGGACGGCATCACCGGATCGATTTCCAGCAACACCCGCTTGCCTGCCGCCGCGTCAGCCGCCGACACCACCAGCCGTGGAGAAAGGTCCGGGCTCAACTCCACCCCGTTGAAACTGACCCGTAACACAATGTTGTCAACCGGCCTGCCGTTCGACAGGTAGGGGGCGGCCTCCAGGCGCGCTTCAATGGCGCTGGTGTCATGCCGCACATCGAAGTGCTTGCGCACGCTGCTCAGGGTCGATGTCGAGGGGTTCCAGATCAACCGCTGGGGCCGGTGAATCCAGTCCGGTTCGGCCGGACTCAGGTAGAACGAGCGCGTCGGGATGCTCAAGGACACCTCGAAGGTGTGCTCTTCCCGGGCAGCCCATGTCAAAGAGCCCATCAGTGCGGTCATTGCCGTCAGCGCGACGGCGGCGCATTGCTTGATCATGTTCGATACCCGTTGTGTCGATGGAAAGCCGGCCTATCGGCTGGCAATCTTCAGGACTTTTTTACTGTCGCCTTCGATCAGGTTGAAACGGTATTCACGCCCCTTTTCCTTGTCGAAGCCAAATGCCTTGCCGGCCATTACGTGGTGTTTGGTGGTCGCGCCACAGTCACTCTCGTTACTCAATGAGCAGCTTTTGAATTCATCGACGATCACCACGGTGTTGCCATTATTTTTCAACTCGTAGCGGCTGGCAGTGTCATTGATGGCGGTCTCGAAACGAGCATCTTTGGGGCGCACGAAAAAGACTGTGCCGAACCCGGTCATCACGTTGACCCCGGCCGACAGGTTCTTTTTGTAGTCTTCGCGCTCTTCGCTTGAGACGGCGAATTCATCTTCCTTCTCCGGTACCACTGGCAAGAAACGCACACGGAAGTAGCGCTCGCGGTCTCGCTCGCCCATGTACAACAGACGCGTGCCCTGCATGCCCTGGGCCGGCACGATCAGCCGCGCCGGGCTGGCCATCACACCGTTGCGCGAGGCACCGTCCACGGCAGCCTCGACCGGAATTTCCTTGGGCGCGCCATCGGCGTCGTAGACGATTTCCAGCACGTTGACCTTGACGAAAGCGGTGGCATCGCCGCTGTTGAATACCCGTTTGAGGTAGGTACTTTTATCCGCATCCAGATAGTCATACACGGTGCCGACATTGATCTGCGGACCGGCGTTGGCCGTCCCGCAAAACACACTGAGCACCCACAGCAAAAACACACGGTTCATCGTCTTTAATCCCATAAGAAAAAAGTGGCCAGGCTCGGACGGTCAAACTTCCGAGTCCCAGATAATGGTGATGTTGCCGCTGAACGTGTCGCTCAGGCCGGGCCGCAGCAGAAAATCGATGGCGTCCTTGGGCATCTCGAAACGTAGCGAGCCGGCCTTGCGATTCACATAGATCCCTGGTTGAAAGACTGATGACCAGGTGTTGTAGCGCAGCTTGTGGAGCTTGACCGGCCCCGGCCCGCCCGGCCCGATGATTCCGTCGGGCAAGGTGAGGTAGGTTTCCACTTCGGTGGTATTGCCTTTGGGGCTGAACAGCTTGCAGCGGGTGCCGCCGGTCGAGTTGCATAGCATCATGACTTTGAAGCGCGACGACGCCGACAGATAAAACAGCTGGTCGCGGTAGATCCTGTTCGGTTTGCGACCACCTTCAATCCAGCGTTGCCACCCGCCCTCGGGTTCCAGCGATACTTTGTTGCCGCCCGGTGGCAGGTCAACCTTCAGGGTGTGCTGTACGTCGAGGACGAAATCCAGGGTCAGGTTGGCATCGTCCGGATGCATCACTGCCCCCAGATCGAAATCGGCGCCGGGGCCCAGGGTGTAGGGAATCGAGCCTGTGTACAGCCCGCTCGACATATCCAAAGGATTGGGGGTGCGCAGTTCATAGGCGATATCGAGGGTGTCAAAGTACATGGAGGGAATGAAGTAAGCGGCCACCTTGACACAAGATGCTTCCACGGGCGTTTTCCAGAAAAACCGATAACTCGTGGGGCTGTAAGCCCCAACACCGCTGTATTGACAGGGTGCCGGTGCGTAGACCCAACTGTTGCTGGTCCATAGCTTTTGATGACCTTCGAGGCTGTCGGTCACCCCCACCAGACTGGCCGCTGAATCGCTCAAAATGAACCTGGAGCCAACACCGGTGATGCGCACTTCAACAGTCTCCGTTTCATGGGTCTCGGCATTGGTCACCGTCAGCTGTCGCCAGTTGGCCGGCACCTTCAATGGGATACCTTCGCCGACCCCGATGAAACGGCTGGCGTTGAACCGGATCGGCAGCTGAATACTGAACATATTGTTGGAAGCGCATTCACCCGGATAGCTCGCGCAGTAACCACTGTTCGGTGTTTTGTTGAGAAATGCATTTTTGTTTGGCTGAGAAGGATCCGGCTGAAACAACGCTCTGATTTCCTGATTCGCCGCCTCAGCCGAAGGCACCGCCAGTGCCATTAACAACCCCAGATAACAGGTAGATTTCTTCATATATTCACCCCGCCTTTTGCTCGTTGGAGGCGACGTCCGCCAGGGTGTCCGGCGTGCAGCGCAGATCACCGATCATCAACACATTGTTCTCACTGCGATGTCGGCTCGCATCGAGACGGAACTGGCACAGCAACTGGTTGCCCTGGCGCACTTCAAGCGTCGGTGAGCCGGCGTTCATTTCCATCGAGAAGAACCCGTCGACTTCCGTCACCCCGCGGCTGGCGTGGTTGATCACGTGATGGCCCTTGAGCGGTCGCCCCTGCGCATCGACCAGCCGGCCGAGCACGGTCAGGGTCTTCATCACCCGCACCTTGCGGTATTCCACCCCGCCCTTGTTCAGGTGATAGCGCGTGCGCGGCGGTTCGATGGTCGCTGCCGGCACGTGATTGCCTTCAAAATCGAAGCTCACCGAACTGTTCTGGTACGCAGTAATCGGGATGAAATTGCGCCCCGGCTTCAACGCCGCGCCGCCGCCGCTGTAATCGTCGGCGCGCAGGGTGATGTCGTCGATGTCTGATTCCACGTCGACAATCATTCCCGCACCACGCATTTCGTAATGGCTGGTCATGAGCATTTGCTCGCCGCCGACAACCAGGGTGCTGTCCAGGCTAAGACCGCCGGTGAAGTTGCCGTTGTAGGACGAACGCTGGACGAAACCGTCGCCATTGACTGCGTCGGTACGAAAGTTGGCAAGGCTCGACACACCCACGCCGTAGGTGTCAGTGAGTGCCGTCACCGAGACGTTTTGCAGCACGTGATCTTTGAGATCCCGGCGCCAGCCGAGGGAACCATTGTTGTCGCGGCTGCCGTCACGGGCCGTGCGCGAACCGATGCTGCCAGTGATCTGCTGGCCCGGCGTGCCCAAGGCCAGGTTAAGGCTCAGGTCTATCCCGCGGTTGCGTGCGTCGCCACTGCTGAAACTGCCCGGGCGATCAAATAACGACAGACGCCAACTCGCATCGCTGCCGAACAACGTAGCGCGCTGGGTCCAACCCAGATCCATACCGATGCCATCGATGTTGCCCTCGCTGTGGGACACCCGTCCGCTGATCGAACTTTTACTGCTGACCCGATGGTTGATCGCCAGGGATGAATTGCTGGTTTCGCCAACGAACACATTACGTTGGCGCACCCGTGTACCGTCTGGCAGGGTTTCGTACAGGTTGGTGGTGTCCAGCCAGCTGCGGTTGTGGCTAAGCACCAGGCTACCGGAGCCATAGTTGTAAAGACTTTGCAGATCGAGACCGGTGCCATGATCCTGAGTCTGATACACGTTGGCATACAGACTGATGTGATTGGCCAGGGTCCAGTCGATGGAACTGCCGTATTGCAGTTTTTCGCGAATCTGCCGCGCCGATAGCCCGAGAATTACCCGTGGGTGCATCAGGTAATTGACCGACGCCCCTGCCGTCGGACTGCCACTGGACTGCTGGTTCCAGTTACTGAGCAGTTTGCTTTCTTCACCGACAAACAGGTTGTAGCGCCAGCGCTCATCGAGGTTGCGCCAGTTGCTGGGCTTGTACACCAGCTCCTGGGTAGTGGAGGTGATCTGGCCATCTTCGATCAGGCGCACTTCCACTTCGTAGATCCCGCCTGGCAGCGGCCGGGTATCGAGGGTTTGCAATCCCGCGGGCACTGACTGTGTGTTGATCAACAGACCGTCGCGATAGATCTCCACCGACCCTTGGCGATTGGCCGTGACATAAATAGGGTAGACGCTGGGCATCGGACTGTTGATCGCCAGGCTGTCAGAGCTGCCGAACATGACGCCGACAGCGGTATCGGGGCTGGTGCCAAACGTACGAGGTTGGCGGGTCAGCCCTTCGGAACTGGGGGTGAAATAGCCCAGGCGCAGGAAGCTGCCCTGCAGTTCGCGCTGGGTGTAGAGCTCGTGAACCGCGTGATAAAGCTTATCGTCGGGACCGCCGAGGCGGGCCAATTGCATGTTGAACGTCTGGCTCCAGTTGCCCAGGCTCGCGCTGGCTTCAAGGCCATAGCGCCCACCCAGATCCTGATCCTGGCCGCCATTGAGGTTGAGCTGGTTGCGCACCATCAGGCCGCTACTGCCGCCATCCGGCTGCTCGTAATAACGCTTGGTCTCCAGATCGCGCTCGGCGTTTTCGGTGAGGATCGAAACCAACGAGCTTTCCAGGTTGTAGTGCACGGCCAGCACCTGATCCGGACATGACCCCGTGCAATTGCCCAGCGGCACACCCGGCTTGAGATAACTTGCCCATTTTTCCCGTTCAGCGGGGCCGAAACGGTTTTCGCTGGTGTCGGTAAATTCGAGCAGGGTGACACGATCATCGCGAGACAACACCACCATGGCCTCTCCCAGAGGCTGTTGATCGAGTTCTACCCGGACAGCCAGAGGCACATCAAAGAAATGCTCCTCGAAATCCGCCGGAAGACCTTTGGCCTGCGCCAGTAGACTTCGCGGTGTCGTACCGGCGGAAGAAACGGGAGCCGCGGCTGCACTGGCGCAAAACAACAGCGCAAGCGCAGCCGCGATGGGGGTCATCGGGAACATGAACTCTTACTCTGATTACGATCAAGTTGAAGTCCGACGGGACAAACAATGCTGTTTGCCCTGTCGGTTTGCGCGACTTTGAAAGTTAGCGCGAGCCGCCCACGGGAGGGACAGCGTCGAAGGTCATTGCCACGACACCGGTGTAGTCGCCCGGCTGGAAGGTCGTACCTACCGCACTGATTTTCAGCGGTGCGCGGAAGTTCACGTCAGACTCGGCTTCACCTACAACCAGTTGCGGGGTCAAGTTGAGTTCCTTGTTATTGAGCTCGACTTTCAAATCAATGGTATCGGAGCCAGAAATCAGTTTTGGCGCGCTTTCCAGGCTGGCGTGAACCGAACCGTTGTTGTTGCGCACATCGAAGAACCCATTAACCTCTCTCATTTTGCCGCTGCTCGGCTGAAAGCTCATGTCCTGATCCTTGTTAACCAGGTCAGGGTCAGTCGGCACCACGTAGAAACCGTTAGTCGGCACGTGGGCGACGATGTTGATGGAGTGAGCAGCTTCACCTGCGGCAAATGCCCCGGAGGAACCCAGCGCCAAAATAGCCAATGGGGCAGCGATTGCGATTTTCTTGAACATTGTTAAGTACCTGTTTTCTTTATGGAATCGGTTCATTGAAAGTTAAAAACTGCTTACCCGCAACAGGTCGCTTTGTTTGAACTTCCAACGCCGAAACATCTTCGACTTCTTGTTCCGGAAAGTAAGCAGGCAACTTCCCATGAGCGCGTAGTTAAACAACCTCATGAGCAGAAGGAAAAAGAAACAAAAAACTCAAATACCAAATAGTGGCTGTAAGTTACAGCCTACATACAGTTTTACTAAAAAAACCATACAGCGGCTTCGCCTAGACAACAATGGACTTGCAGGATTTTTAGAGCATAAGTTCAACTATTATTAGAGCAACAGCTTTAACTATTAAACAATTCCTGTATCGGCGACAAAATCAGCTTATGTACGGTGATATTTCCTGGTGATTTGCATCATTGACCGCGCCGACCGCCCGTCGGCACCGATCAGCCCCTTGTAAAAAACGTCTTGCCCTGCGCTTAAGATATATCTTAAGTTGTATCTAAATACGACGAGAGCAGCGAAAAATGAGAGACCATCATTCCCAACACCGCGACCATAACGACGGCCGCGACGGCTTCGAAAAACGCCCAGGCCCCGGCCGCGA
Organism: Pseudomonas sp. ACM7; assembly: GCF_004136015.1. Lineage (NCBI taxonomy): Bacteria > Pseudomonadati > Pseudomonadota > Gammaproteobacteria > Pseudomonadales > Pseudomonadaceae > Pseudomonas > Pseudomonas sp. ACM7. The sequence goes on from NZ_CP024866.1 coordinate 1,409,636, forward strand.
ACGGGGTGGCCGAGGCCCGCGGGTTTTCGCCCCAGGCGATCTGAAACTGCTGCTGCTGGCGCTGATCGCCGAGCAGCCGTGCCACGGCTATGACCTGATCCGCCAGATCGAAAGCATGTTCGACGGCGCCTACAGCCCCAGCCCCGGTGTGATCTACCCGACCCTGACCTTCCTTGAAGAAAGCGAGATGATCCTGGGCGACGCCGAGGGCGGGAAAAAACGCTATAGCATCACCGACGCCGGACGTCTGTCGTTAAGCGAACAGGCGATCGCACTGGATGGTGTGCGGATGCGCATCGAAGTCAGCAAGCGCTCATTGCGCGGCCATGACCGCCCCGCCGAGATTCACGAAGCAGTGCACAACTTGCGTCATGCCCTGCAGATGCATCACGGCCGCTGGAGCCCGGAAGAAATCCTGCGAGTGCGCGACCTGCTTAACAACACCGCCAAAGCCATCGTCGATGGCCCTGTCGTTCAACCCGCTCAGGAGCAAGCCGAATGACTGAAGTGATCGTACAAACCATTCACCGTGTCAGCCACGAGATCAAACGCCGTCGTCTGGAAGTGTTGCGGGTGGTCGACCTGACGCCGCGCATGCGCCGCATAACGCTGGGCGGCCCGGAGCTGGCAGGCTTCGTCAGCCTCGGCACGGACGACCACGTCAAACTGCTGTTCCCACAGAATGAAGCGCAGCAGGCGGCGCTGGAAACCCTGGTACTCGGTGCCGGCAAAGACAACGGCCCGATGCCCGCCATGCGTGATTACACCCCTCGGCGCATTGACCTCGACGCACTGGAACTGGACATCGACTTCGTACTGCACGGTGACGGCCCCGCCTCGACCTGGGCCGAACAGGCCAAACCCGGCCAGTTCCTGCACATCGGCGGGCCACGGGGTTCGATGATCGTGCCGGACATTTTCGACAGCTACCTGCTGATCGGCGATGAGACGGCCATCCCCGCGATTGCTCGTCGACTGGAAGGCCTGGCGGCCAATCGCCGGGCACTGGTGATCATCGAAGTGGAGAACGGTGCCGAGCAGCAAAAACTCGACAGCGTGGCGCAGGTCAATGTGATCTGGGTACTGCGCGAAGGCGGCAGCAATAACCTGCTGAACACCGTAATGCAGCTGCAGGTGCCCAGCGGCAACCTATACGCCTGGGTGGCGACCGAGAGCAAAGTGTCGCGGCAGATACGTCGGGTATTGCTGGATGAGCACGGGCTTAACGAGCAGTCCGTCAAAGCCGTCGGCTACTGGCGGGCGGATGACAGCGACGACGAGTGAAACCTTAAAAGATCGCAGCCTGCGGCAGCTCCTACAGGGTGTACGACGATCCATTGTAGGAGCTGCCGCAGGCTGCGATCCTGGCGATTTTATTGGCGACGACGTCTATCCAGCCCAACCACCAACAACGCTATCGCCACAAAACCCAATAGCAGCCCTCCGGCATTCACGAACACCTGTGAATAACCCAGTTTGCCGACATCAATGAACGGATAGGGATAAACCGCCAGCAGATGCCCGCGCCACAACGAATACGCGAAATACACCACTGGATAGATCACCCACGCAGCGATATGCCGCAGTCGCAACGTGCCTTTCGGCACACAGCACCACCAATAAGTCAGAAACAGCAGGGGCATGACGTCATGCATCAGCTCATCGGCCAGCCATTGCCAGCCTTGCGGATGCCATAAATGGCGCAACAACACGTTGTACCCCAGGCCGACCACGGCGATGCTCACGGCAATGCCACTACTCACCCACGGCTGCAAAAACCAGCGGCGCGCTGCCGACTCGCGGGACGTCAGCTCACACGTCAGCACGGTCGCCACCAGCGTATTGCTCAGCACGGTGAAATAGCTGAAGAAGCTGATCAGCCCGCCGAGCAGACTGGCCGCCAGCGTCCAGCGTGAGTAGAAAATCAGGTACAACTGAATGCTCAGTCCCGCCCAGCCAAGCACTGCAGCCACGGCGACAACATGACGCCGCGCGGCAGAACCTGGCGTCGGTGGGTTGACCATGTTCAGACCGGGCGCTTGGTGCGCATCAACTTCACGTACAAGCGCTCGACCTTCTCCCGCGCCCACGGGGTTTTGCGCAGAAACGTCAGGCTCGACTTGATGCTCGGATCACTCTTGAAACAGCGGATATCGATGCGCTCGGCCAGCCCCGACCATTCGTAGTGTTCAACCAGCGCGTTGAGGATTTGCTCCAGCGTCACGCCGTGCAGCGGGTTGTTGTTCTGTTCGGTCATGCCGGGCCTTCGAGCGGTGAAAGAATGGGAAGCCGCGCACCTTAGCCGAGGGCTTCGTTGGGGGGAAGCGATCTGTGTGCGGTCAGTTAAATGTAGGTGAAACACAAAAGATCGCAGCCTCGTTTCACTCGACAGCTCCTACATTGGAATGCGTTCACCTGTAGGAGCTGTCGAGTGAAACGAGGCTGCGATCTTTTCCACTGACTGTTACCAAATCCGAAACGCTCCATGTCGTTAAAAGCGCTTTCTCTATTTGTAACAGGACATTATCCTTGCGCCCGTCAAGCTGAAACGCTTCCGCTGCCCGCGACATACTGCCGCTTCAGTTCACCCCCCAGAAAAGACCAAGAATTACTTCCCCTATGCCTTATCTTCAAACTCCGCGAGACAGCGCTGTCCGAACCACTATTGCTGGTCGAAAAGCCCTGAACCTGATTGGCGGACTCACCGCGCTGGGCCTCGCCACTTGCACCCAGGCGGCTCCGGCCTTCGATAGCGAGTCGCCGTGGATGCTCGGCGACTGGAACGGCACGCGCACCGAACTTTCGGAAAAAGGCTACGACTTCAAGGTCGATTACACCGGCGAAATGGGCAGCAATCTGCACGGCGGCTACGACCACGATCGCACCGCTCGCTACAGCGACCAGTTTGGCCTCGGCACCCACATGGACTTGCAGAAGATTCTGGGCTGGGACGACGCCGAATTTCAGCTGACCATCACCGAGCGCAACGGCAATAACATCAGCAACGACCGCATCAATGATCCGCGCGTGGGCGGGTTCACCTCGGCTCAGGAAGTCTGGGGCCGCGGGCAGACATGGCGCCTGACGCAGATGTGGTATCAGCAGAAATTCTTCGATCAAAAGCTCGACATCAAGGTCGGCCGTTTCGGCGAAGGCGAAGACTTCAACAGCTTCCCCTGCGACTTCCAGAACCTCGCGTTCTGCGGCTCGCAGGTGGGCAACTGGGTCGGCGGCATCTGGTACAACTGGCCGGTCAGCCAATGGGCGATGCGGGTCAAATATCACCTGACGCCGGAGTTGTACGCGCAGGTCGGCGCCTACGAGCAAAACCCGTCGAACCTTGATCGCGACAATGGCTTCAAGCTCAGCGGCAGCGGCACCCAGGGCGCGATTCTGCCGGTGGAACTGGTGTGGTCGCCGAAACTCAATGGCCTGCCGGGGGAATACCGCGCTGGCTATTACTACAGCAGTGCCAACGCCACCGACGCTTACAAGGACAGCAACGGTCAGCCGGCAGCCCTGAGCGGCGAGGCTTACCGCAGCGCGTCGAGCAAACACGGTGTGTGGCTCGGTGTGCAGCAGCAATTGACCAGCCGCGCCAGCGACAACTCCCGCGGCCTGAGCGTGTTCGCCAACGGCACAATGCACGACAAGAAGACCAACGCCATCGACAACTATGTCCAGGCGGGCGTCGTCTACAAAGGCTTGTTCGATGCACGCGCCAAGGACGACATCGGTTTCGCCCTGGCCCGCGTCCACGTCAACCCGGCCTATCGCAAGAACGCCGAGGCGACCAATCAGGCCCGCGCGGTCTTCGACTACAACGACCCGTCCTTCCTGCCACCGCAGGACACCGAATACAGCGCCGAACTCTATTACGGCGTGCACGTCACGAACTGGCTGACCGTGCGCCCGAACCTGCAATACATCCGCCACCCCGATGGCGTGGACCAGGTCGATGACGCGCTGATTGGCGGGATCAAGGTCCAGTCGTCGTTCTAAGAATCACGCAAAACCTGTGGGAGCGAGCTTGCTCGCGATGGCGGAGTGTCAGTCGACATCAATGCTGAATGCGAGGCCGCTATCGCGAGCAAGCTCGCCCCCACAGGGAATGCGGCGTCCAAACACTTTTTACATGAACCCTGCCCGCACCGGATCGTCATCTACAGTGAACTTGCGCGGGACTACTTAAAACGTCACGGAGAACCACACTATGAGCACTGATGGTGCTTTGAGTCGAAGCCGTCTGCTGCCGAGCCTGCTCGGTATCCTGCTTCTGCTAATGGGCCTGGCCATGCTGGCCGGGGGGATCAAGCTGAGCATGCTCGGCGGCTCGCTGTATTACCTGCTGGCCGGTATCGGCCTGGCGCTGACCGGGGGGCTGCTGATTGCTGCCCGCCGCTCTGCGCTGGGCCTGTACGCAGTGGTGCTGTTCGCCAGTACCGTCTGGGCCCTGTGGGAAGTCGGCCTCGATTGGTGGCAACTCGTACCGCGTCTGGCGATGTTGTTTGCCATCGGTATCGTCATGCTGCTGCCGTGGGTCCGCCGCCCACTGCATCGCGGTGAATTCAATCCGGTCGGCACAGGTGCCCTGAGCGCTGCGGTGGCGATTGCCGGTGTTGCCGCGCTGGCCAGCCAATTCACCAACCCCGGTGAAATCAAAGGTCAACTGGACCGCGACAGCGTGCCGGGCATGACCAACACCGCCCCGGCCATGCCCGACGGTGACTGGAACTCCTACGGCCGCAGCGCCCATGGCGACCGTTACTCGCCACTGGCACAGATCACCCCGCAGAACGCGAACAAGCTCGTTCCAGCCTGGACCTACCGCACTGGAGACCTGCCAGGGCCGAACGACCCGGGTGAAACCACTGCCGAAAACACCCCGCTGAAAGTCAACGGCATGCTCTACGTCTGCACGCCGCACAGCCAGGTGATCGCGCTGGACCCGGACACCGGCAAGGAAATCTGGCGTTTCGATCCGAAGCTCTCCACGCAAAACGCGGCGAACTTCAAGGGTTGGGCGCACATGACCTGCCGTGGCGTGACGTATCACGATGACGCCACTTACGCCTCCGAGCAAAGCCCGACCGGCACAGCCAACCCTGCGCCGGTCAGCAACGTCTGCCCACGCCGGATCTTCCTGCCGACTGCCGACACCCGTCTGATCGCCCTCGACGCCGACACCGGCAAGATGTGCGAAGACTTCGGCAACAAAGGCCAGGTAGACCTGAGCGCCAACATCGGCGGCTTCAACGCCGGCGGTTACTACTCCACCTCGCCACCAGCCGTGACTAAAGACCTGGTGGTGATTGGCGGCCACGTCACCGACAACGTCTCCACCGACGAGCCAAGCGGCGTGATCCGCGCGTTCGACGTGCACACCGGCAAACTGGTGTGGAACTGGGACAGCGGCAACCCGGACGACACCACACCGATTGCCGAAGGCAAGGTCTACACCCGCAACTCGCCGAACATGTGGTCCATGTTCGCCGTTGACGAAAAACTCGGCATGCTTTACCTGCCGATGGGCAACCAGACCCCGGATCAGTTCGGTGGCGCTCGCACCCCTGAATCGGAATTGCACGCCGCCGGCCTGACCGCCCTCGACATCGCCACCGGTAAAGTGCGCTGGCACTTCCAGTTCACCCACCACGACCTTTGGGACATGGACGTCGGCGGCCAGCCAACCCTGATGGACCTGAAAACCGCAGACGGTGTGAAACCAGCGGTACTCGCGTCCACCAAGCAAGGCAGCATCTACGTGCTGGACCGCAGCACCGGCAAGGCCATCGTGCCGATCAACGAAGTGCCGGTGCCACAAGGCGCTGTTGAAGGTGATCACACCTCGCCAACCCAACCGAAATCCGACCTGAACCTGATGCCACCGCCGCTGAAAGAACGCGACATGTGGGGCGTCACCCCGTTCGACCAACTGATCTGCCGGATCGACTTCAAATCCATGCGCTACGACGGCCCGTTCACGCCGCCATCGCTGCAAGGTTCGATCGTTTATCCAGGCAACTTCGGCGTGTTCGACTGGGGCGGCATCTCGGTTGACCCGGTGCGTCAGATTGCTTTCATGAACCCGGACTACATGGCGTTCAAATCGAAAATGATCCCGGCCGCCGAAATCGCTGCCCAAGGCCCGCGTAAAAGCGAAACCGAAGGCGTGCAGCCGAACAAAGGCGCGCCATACGGCGTCATCCTCGAACCCCTGCTCTCGCCACTGGGCCTGCCGTGCCAGGCACCAGCCTGGGGTTACGTGACAGCGGTCGACCTGACCACCAGCAAAATCATCTGGAAACACAAAAACGGCACCGTGCGCGACAGCTCGCCGGTTCCGATTCCGTTGAGCATGGGCGTGCCTAGCCTGGGCGGTACCTTCGTCACTGCTGGCGGCGTTGGTTTCCTGAGCGGCACCCTCGACCAGTACCTGCGCGCCTACGACGTGAAAAACGGCAAGCAACTGTGGGAAGGCCGCCTGCCAGCAGGCGCGCAAACCACGCCAATGACCTACACCGGCAAGGACGGCAAGCAATACGTGCTCGTTGTTGCGGGCGGTCATGGGTCGCTGGGCACCAAGCAAGGTGACTACGTGATTGCGTACAAACTGTCCGAGTAAGTTTTAGCGGCGGTTAAAGGAAAGGCGACTCCTGTGAGGGGGTCGCCTTTTTTGTGCTGACCGGGCATGAACGCAATCCCTTGTAAGAGCGAAGCTTGCTCGCGAAAGCTTGACCGTGAACAGAGTATCTACAGGGATCGCATGCGAATCGGTGTTATTTCTCAATCACGTCAGGGCGCATGGGTGCCAGTCTGGCGATCAAGCAGTTTTGTACGGGGACGCTGATGCCCTGTTCATCCATCGCGGCGATAAGGTCTTCGACCAGTGCATTGAAGTCGCTGCGGCTGACGTTCTGACCCTTGTGACTCTCGGCCATGCTGTCGCCGGTGTACACACAAGGGCCGCCCGCTTCGACGCAGAACTGTTCGATCAGTTTGTCCCGCAGGCGCTGGATATCAATCTTGCGAAAACGCTCGACGATGCGTTCATCCCTGGCGATTTTCAGCAACATGCCTTCAACAATCCGAGTGATCCCCGGACGCTCGCCGAGGTCGCGGTAGAGGCTGTCGTCCTTGGGCGGTTGCTGTACGCAGGCACTCAACAGCAGCGCCAGAATCAGAGGAGAAATCCGCATCAGAAACTCCCCTGGATCGACAGATACGTGCCGTTCTGGTTATCCAGCGTGGCGATTTCGCCGAGCCGAGCGTAGGCCAACACCACCGAGACATGCTTGTTGGGGAAATAGCCGATAAACAGGTCCGCCCAATCGCTTTCCCCGGAGAACGACAGGTTGTCTGGTTTCTCTCGATACTCAACGCCCACCGCCCAACGCGGATTGAACAGCACCGCGACCGAACCTTCTTTCAACAGGCTGCGCGAGTCGCGACGATCACCGCCAAACCCCAGCAACCCCAACTCGTTCGCACGGCTGTAACGCAAGCTGCCATTGACCAACAGGTTGTAGCCAAACGCTGCGCCCATGAACAAACGACTGGCGGCCAGATAACCTTCGGTATCGCTGTCACGCTTGGCGCCAACCAGGCTGGGGATCAAAAAATCACGCTGATGTTTGTATTCCAGTCCCAACGAAACCTGCGGCAAGTCGTCGTAGATCACGTCGCCAAACAGCCGAACCTTCACCCCAAGCACGTCCTGTCCGAGGCTGTCTTCCGGCAGGTTCAGCTTGTGCACCAACGAACCGAGATCAAAGCGTTGCCGGGCAAAGGACAATTCAACGCGGTTGTCATAGGCCAACGCGAGACCCGCCACATCCAGCCGATAGTCCGGCAGGTTGACGGTGGTGGCGAACGCCGTGGCGCCCCACTCATTCTTTTCGCCATAACCGGCGAGCACCGCCCACGGCGTGATGCCACCGCCCGCCGTACCTTCGAGGCTGCTGGCGCCGCCGGTGGCGATCAGACGACCGTTATCGGCCACGGCGGTTTGCAGGGTCAGGCCGACGAGACAGCCGAGCAACAGGGAAAAACGTGAAGTCATGAATCAATGAACCATGGAAGTTTGAGCGCTCAGGGGCAAAGCCACCCAAGCTTCGAACGCCGCCGCGCTCAGCGGGCGACTGATGAGATAACCCTGCGCCGTGTCGCACTGCCAGCGTTCGAGCAAACGCAGGCTGTGGGCATATTCAACGCCCTCGGCCACCACTTTGAGTCCCAGGTTATGGCTCATTTCGATGGTCGAACGAACGATCACCGCGTCCTCGCTGGTTTCATCCAGATCGCGAACGAAGGACTGATCGATCTTCAACTCTTGCACCGGCAAACGCTTGAGGTGAGCCAGCGATGAGTAACCGGTGCCGAAGTCATCCACCGACAAACTGATGCCGCAATCACGCAACTGATGCAGCACTTTCAGGGCTCGCTCCGGTTCACGCATGACCGCGCTTTCGGTGATTTCGAAAATCAATTGTTCAGCCGGCAAGCGATAAACCCGCAACAGCGCCGAGACCCGCTCGGCCAGGTCATCACTGAGCAAGTCATCGGCAGAAATGTTCAGCGACAGCTGCAAACGCAGGCCCCGGCGATTCCATTCCGAGAGCTGGCGCATGCCTTCGCCGATCACCCAATTAGTCAACGTTTGAATGCTGCCGGTGCGCTCGGCCAAGGGAATGAATTCTGCCGGCGAGACCATGCCAAATTGCGGATGCTGCCAGCGCAGCAAGGCTTCTGCCTGGCGTACATGGCCTTTGCTGATGTCGAGTTTGGGCTGGTAATGCAGCAGGAATTCGCCATTGCTTGCGGCGTGGCGCAAGTCACGGATCAGGGTGATCTGGCGGCGATGTACGAGGTCACGGCCCTGTTCGTAGATTTGCAGGCGACCGGGCAATTGCGCCGCGTCTTTCATCGCAATCGCGGCGCGCTCCAGCAAGGTGTGCGCGCTCAAGCCATCCACGAGATAGGCCGCGATGCCCATACGACACTCAAGCATCAGGTCATGGCCGTTGATGCGTTGGGGCTTGAGCAACAATTGTTGAAGCTGATCGGCCACCGCCACAGCGGCGTCACTGTCCATACCGTCGAGTAACAACAGGAATTCATCGGCAATCAAATGCGCCACGGTATCGCCGGGGCGCAGCGCGACTTGCAGGCGTTCGCCGGTCTGGCGCAGTAGTTGATCGACCGACTCAGGGCCAGCGGTTTCGTTGATCGCCCGCAGGTTATCGATGCCCATGTACACCAGCGCCATCGGTCGTTGTGCGGAGATCGCACTGCCCAAGCGTTCCATCGCCAGCGTGCGATTGGGCAGGCCGGTGAGTGGGTCGTGCAAAGCGTTGTGGGCCAGTTGCAGTTCACGCTCGGCGATGCCGCTTTGCATGGAATTGAACGCCGTGGCGAGCAGGCCCAGTTCATCGCTGCGCTTGAGGCTGACCGGCGTCTGGTAATCGCCCTGACCAATCCGCTCGGCGGCCTCGGCCAGCGCGCGCACCGGTTGCGACACACCACGGGCCAGTAACAAGGCGCCGGCCAGCGAGCCGAGCAACGCCACCAAGGCAATGCCGAGGATCTTTTCATCCAGCGGCGCGAAGGCTTGCATCGCTACATCCAGCGGACTTTGCAACAGCGCGATCACCTGGTTATCGCTGCCTTGCGGAGCACTCGCCAGCATCAACGACTGGCCGAGGAAATTCTGATCGTGAAGCTCACTCAACTGCACCTGGCTGCCCTGCCGACTGCCGAGCATTAATCGCATGAGGCTGTCGTTCATGGCACTGGGCTGGGTGCTAACCAACTCGCCGACGTGCTGGCGATCGACGGTGAGGAACGACACTTCAAGGTTGGTCAGCGACTGCAATTCAGCCGCCCAACTTGCGTCCATGCTGAACCCCATGACCACCCGAGCGATCGGCAGCGGCGCCAGCACCATGGCTTCCACCAACAAATGCGGTTTGCCCTGCAACGGCACGATCACCATGGTCTGTTGCGTGCGTCGGGCTTCTCGCAAGGCTTGGTCGTAGCGGAACGGCGTACCTTCGACGACGTCATCGAGGGTGCTGGCCAGGACCTTGCCGTCCATGCCCAGCAAAATCATGTCGCTGGCATTGATGCGTTTGCCATGGTTGAGCAGCACCGAGGCCATGGTCGCCGCGTCGCCGCTGGCCACCGCTTCGCGAAAACCGAAATCCGCCGCGAGCAACTGCGCGCCGTCGGCCAGCCGTCGGCCCCGCACTTCCAGTAACCGTTCGAATACCCGTGTGCCGACTTCCAATTGCGCACTGGCCTGGCCGCGCACCGCCGAGTTGGTCGCCGCCTTCACGCTGAAGTACAGCGCGCCGACCACCACCAGCAACAGCAGAATCAGGACACAGGCGACCCGCGCCTGAAAGCTACTGCGTAGTTTCATGGGCGGCTCGCTTAAAGGCATCGCCAAAGGCACTCGGTGCCGGCGCGGTCGGGGTTTGCTCGGCCTGGGCCTCTATGGTCAGGGCGAAGGCCTGCGTGAGGCCGGCCGCAGCGATTTTTACTTCGCCGCCGTCGACCGGTTGCATCCCCGAGGCTTGCGGGTGCCAGAGGGTGGCGTGATAAACCCCGGCCGGCGCGTCGAGGGTCAATTGGCCTTGGGCGTCGGTCACTCCGAAACGCGGGTCATCGGTGACATAGACGTAGCCGAGCATCCAGTCGTGAATGTTGCAGCCGAGCACCACCACGCCAGGTTTGTCGAACAGCACCGGGTCGGACGGCGTGCCTTCGTACAGCCGCAGTTCAAAGCGCTTGGCCGGCGAAAACGAATAGACCTGATGGCGGATGTTGTCGCTGTTGGGAAATTTGATCGGCGTGCCGGTGTGCACCGCCAGCACGTGGGGCGCGAATTGCTGACTGCGCTGGTCCATGTCGGCCTTGAGCGCGCCCACCGGCAGACCGACCGGACCTTGCAGGGTGACGACCGCATCGGCCAGGGATTTGCCATTTTGATCATGCATCTGGATTTGCAGCGGCGCGGCATTGGCCAAACCAATGAGACAGAGCGCTGCGGCTATGAATAAAGCAGAAATCAAACGGGCCATGAGGCTTCCAAAAAAGTCAGGGAGTCGAAATGGCCTGCCTTGGCGATAGGATCGTACTGAAGCCCGACACGAAGGGGATGATGCCTGAATTAAGGCTAAGTGCCATCACTGAATAGTACATGACAGATGACCGCTCGTCCGGCCAAAACTTATGCAACAAGTTAGCTTCTGTATAGGTTATCGACCACGAATGAAAAAACTGAAGACGAGACGCACGTCCTATCGGGCAATGACCTGTCAAAATCCTGAACACACCCTGAAATATCCATCGCCATTGAAACCCCCCCCCACCTGCCCCATCTAACACCCATACCCAATTGCGCAGGTGCCCCATGAGCGACCAGCAAGAATTCCCCGAAGACCCGAGCGAATACGCCGACCCAGAGAACGCCGAACACCCCTCCACCGGCAAAGGCCTCGCCCTGCCAGGCCAGAACCTGCCGGACAAGGTCTACATCATCCCGATCCACAACCGCCCGTTCTTCCCGGCCCAAGTGCTGCCGGTCATCGTCAATGAAGAACCGTGGGCCGAAACCCTCGACCTGGTGAGCAAATCCGATCACCACTCCCTGGCCCTGTTCTACATGGACACGCCCCAGGAAGATCCGCGCCATTTTGATACCTCGGCCCTGCCGCTCTACGGCACCCTGGTCAAGGTGCACCACGCCAGTCGCGAAAACGGCAAACTGCAATTCGTCGCCCAAGGCCTGACTCGCGTGCGCATCCGCACCTGGCTCAAACACCATCGCCCGCCGTACCTGGTAGAAGTCGAATACCCGCACCAGCCCACCGAGCCGACCGACGAGGTCAAGGCTTACGGCATGGCGCTGATCAATGCGATCAAGGAACTGCTACCGCTCAACCCGCTGTACAGCGAAGAGCTGAAGAACTACCTCAACCGTTTCAGCCCCAACGACCCATCGCCGCTGACCGACTTCGCCGCCGCACTGACTTCGGCCACCGGCAGCGACCTGCAAGAAGTGCTCGACTGCGTGCCAATGCTCAAGCGCATGGAAAAAGTCCTGCCGATGTTGCGCAAGGAAGTCGAAGTCGCGCGCCTGCAGAAAGAAATCTCCGCCGAAGTTAACCGCAAGATCGGCGAGCATCAGCGCGAGTTCTTCCTTAAGGAACAACTCAAGGTCATCCAGCAAGAGCTGGGCCTGACCAAGGACGACCGCAGCGCCGACATCGAGCAGTTCGAACAGCGCCTGGAAGGCAAGGTTCTGCCCGCTCAGGCGCAAAAACGCGTCGAAGAGGAAATGAACAAGCTGTCGATCCTCGAGACCGGTTCGCCGGAGTACGCGGTCACCCGCAACTACCTCGACTGGGCAACCTCAGTGCCGTGGGGCGTGTACGGCGAGGACAAACTTGACCTCAAGCACGCACGCAAGGTGCTGGACAAACACCATGCCGGCCTCGACGACATCAAGGACCGCATCCTCGAGTTCCTCGCCGTCGGGGCCTACAAAGGCGAGATCAGCGGCTCCATCGTGCTGCTGGTCGGCCCGCCGGGCGTAGGTAAAACCAGTGTCGGTAAATCCATCGCCGAATCCCTCGGTCGGCCGTTCTACCGCTTCAGCCTCGGTGGCATGCGCGACGAAGCCGAGATCAAGGGCCACCGCCGCACCTACATCGGCGCGCAACCGGGCAAACTCGTCCATGCGTTGAAAGATGTCGAAGTGATGAACCCGGTGATCATGCTCGACGAGATCGACAAGATGGGCCAAAGCTACCAGGGCGACCCGGCCTCGGCACTGCTGGAAACCCTCGACCCGGAACAGAACGTCGAATTCCTCGACCACTACCTGGACTTGCGTCTGGACCTGTCGAAAGTGCTGTTCATCTGCACCGCCAACACCCTGGATTCAATTCCCGGCCCGTTGCTGGACCGGATGGAAATTATTCGCCTGTCGGGTTACATCACCGAAGAAAAAATCGCCATCGCCAAACGTCACCTGTGGCCCAAGCAACTGGAAAAGGCCGGCGTGTCCAAAGGCAGCCTGAGCATCAGCGACAGCGCCCTCAAAGCGTTGATCGACGGTTACGCCCGTGAAGCGGGGGTGCGGCAATTGGAAAAACAACTGGGCAAACTGGTGCGCAAAGCCGTTGTGAAACTGATCGACGAGCCGAAAGCGGTGATCAAGCTCGGCCCGAAAGACCTCGAGTCCTCACTCGGCCATCCGGTATTCCGTAACGAGCAAGTGCTGTCCGGTACCGGGGTCATCACCGGGCTGGCCTGGACCAGCATGGGCGGCGCGACCTTGCCGATCGAAGCCACGCGCATTCACACCCTGAATCGTGGCTTCAAACTCACCGGGCAATTGGGCGATGTGATGAAGGAGTCGGCGGAAATCGCCTACAGCTACGTCAGCTCCAACCTGAAGTCGTTTGGCGGTGATCCGAAGTTCTTCGACGAAGCTTTCGTTCACTTGCACGTCCCGGAAGGCGCCACCCCGAAAGACGGCCCGAGTGCCGGCGTGACCATGGCCAGCGCCCTGCTCTCGCTCGCCCGAAACCAGGCGCCTAAAAAAGGCATCGCCATGACCGGCGAACTGACGCTGACCGGGCATGTACTGCCGATTGGCGGCGTGCGCGAAAAGGTAATTGCGGCGCGGCGGCAGAAGATCTTCGAATTGATTCTGCCGGAGCCTAACCGCGGTAGCTTTGAAGAATTGCCGGATTATCTGAAGGAAGGGATTACCGTGCATTTCGCCAAGCGCTTTGCGGATGTGGCGAAGATATTGTTCTGACGGTGATGTAGCGACAATACGACCGCCATCGCGAGCAAGCTCGCTCCCACAGGTTTATCACTGTCCCCTGTGGGAGCGAGCTTGCTCGCGAAGACGTCGGCACTGACGACGCTCAACTCTCGGCCACCTCAGGCGTTGCCGTCACACTTTGTCTCATCTTCAGTTATGCTCGCCGTTCGTCGTGAATGCCGGAGCCACTGACCTTATGTCCCCCACCCGCCTGTTTGTCCCCCTCGCCCTCTCCTTGCTGGCCGCGTGCGCCACGCAACCGAAACAGAACGTGACCGTGGAAAAACAAAGCGAATGCCCGGTAAAACTGCACAGCGGGCAAAACCTGATTCTGACCCTGCCGAGCAACCCGACCACGGGTTATCGCTGGGCTATCCAGGATTCGGCCGGTGGCGTATTGCGCGCGCTCAGCCCCGAGGTCTACAGCAACCCGCAAGACGCGGGGATCGTTGGCAGCGCCGGCCTCTCGACCTGGCGCTTCCAGTCCTTCGCCGCTGGCACGGGCCGTTTGCGCCTGACCTACTCACAACCCTGGGCACCGGAAGTCCCGGCCGTGGAAACCTTCGACTGCGCAATCTCGGTTAACTGATCGTGGGCTGGCTGATTCTGGCGCTGATGGGCGCGGTGACGTTCCTCTACGGCGTCAGCGTGCATGCTGCGTTGCTCTGCCTGCTGGTCAAGCCATTGCCGGTTCTGGCCTTGCTCGGCTGGTTGCATGACGCACCGCCCAGCGAATATCGGCGCTGGATCAGCCTTGGATTGATTTCCTCCCTGCTCGGCGATGTGTTGCTGGCGTGGCCGGTGGATTTGTTTGTGTTTGGTCTTGGGGCGTTTTTGGTCGCCCACTTGGCGTATCTGAAAGCCTACTTGAGCGATTGCCGGCGGTTGGCGCTGTTGCCATTGGTGATTGCCTTGGGTGTTGGCGCGGTACTGTTGGGGATTTTGATTTCCCACGGACTGGGCCCGTTACTGATTCCGGTGATTGTTTACGGGTTGGCCATTAGCGCGATGCTCTGGCGGGCGCTGGCTCGGCTCGGGACCGAAGTGCCCAAACGCTCGGCGCTGCTGGCGGCGGCAGGTGCGGTGGCGTTTGTGTTTTCCGACAGCGTGATTGGCATCAGTCGCTTTGTTGCGCCGTTCGATGCGGCGCCTTATGTGATCATCCTCAGCTATTGGTTGGGGCAATGGGGGATTGCGGCGTCGGCGTTCGGCCAAAAACCGCGCTGAATTCATCGCGAGCAAGCTCGCTCCCACAGGGATAGCGCTGTACTTGTGGGAGCGAGCTTGCTCGCGATAGCGGTGTCACTGAAGAAGCAGACCTTGGATCCTGTCAGGTGGTTTATCAGACAACCCGCGCATCCCCCCGTCAATTTGGCTAAAATGCCAGCCTTTTCCACCTAAGCCGCTGGAACCGCCGTGAGCAAAGAACCCGATCGCCTTTTCGCCCAGCCTTTGGCCCAGGTGCCTGACTTCGCCTTCAACGAGGACGTGGTGCGGGTGTTTCCGGACATGATCAAGCGCTCGGTGCCGGGTTATCCGACCATCGTTGAAAACCTTGGCGTGCTCGCCGCGCAGTTCGCCCAGCCAAACAGCGTGCTTTACGACCTGGGTTCGTCCCTCGGTGCCGTAACCCAGGCCTTGCGCCGACACGTACGCACCGACGGCTGCCGCGTCATCGCTGTGGATAACTCGGCGGCGATGGTCGAACGCTGCCGCGAATACCTCAACGGTCAGGACTCGATGTTCCAGGAGTTGCTGCCGGTCGAAGTGATCGAAGGCGACATCCTGGCCCTCGAATTCCAGCCAGCCTCGGTGGTGGCGCTGAACTTCACCCTGCAATTCATCGCCCCGGAGCAGCGCACCGCGTTGCTCTCGCGTATCCGCCAATCGCTGTTGCCCGGTGGCGCGCTGATTCTGTCGGAGAAGCTGCGCTTCAACGACCTCGAAGAACATGCGCTGCTCACTGACCTGCATGTCGCGTTCAAACGCGCCAACGGCTACAGCGAACTGGAAATCGCCCAGAAGCGCAGCGCCATCGAAAACGTCATGAAGCCCGACAGCCTCGAAGAACACCGCGAGCGCCTGCTGGCCGCCGGGTTCTCGAAAGTCGTGCCGTGGTTCCAGTGTCTTAACTTTGCCTCGTTGATTGCCTTGCCATGATTGATCTGTCCCCCCTCGCCCGCCGTTTGGCCGGCACGCCGCTGGCCGACTGGGCCAACACTCTGCAGCGTCAGCTCGACAAGAAAATGGAAAAGGGTCACGGCGATCTGGAGCGTTGGCAGAGTGCGCTGGACGCCTTACCGAAGATCCAGCCGAGCGAAGTTGATTTGCTCAACGGTCTGACGCTGGACACCGATTGCGACGACGAAACCCGCGCTCAAATGCGCACCGCGCTGATGGGTTTGTCACCCTGGCGCAAAGGGCCGTTCGACCTGTTTGGCGTGCACGTCGACACTGAATGGCGTTCGGACTGGAAGTGGTCGCGGGTTGCACCGCATCTGGATCTGAAGGGTAAACGCATCCTCGATGTCGGCTGCGGCAATGGCTATTACATGTGGCGCATGCTCGGTGCCGGGGCCGACAGTGTGATTGGTGTTGACCCGAACTGGCTGTTCTTCTGTCAGTTCCAGGCGGTGCAGCGTTACCTGTCCGAACCCAA
Source organism: Pseudomonas sp. ACM7 (assembly GCF_004136015.1). Lineage (NCBI taxonomy): Bacteria > Pseudomonadati > Pseudomonadota > Gammaproteobacteria > Pseudomonadales > Pseudomonadaceae > Pseudomonas > Pseudomonas sp. ACM7. Next base: position 1,426,138 of record NZ_CP024866.1, read on the forward strand.
TGCCTGGCACCTGCCGTTTCCCTTCGAAGATCTGCCGCCGAATCTGGAAGGCTTTGACACGGTGTTTTCCATGGGCGTGTTTTATCACCGTCGTTCACCGATCGAGCATTTGCTGGCGCTGAAGGATTGCCTGGTCAAGGGCGGTGAATTGGTGCTGGAGACGCTGGTGATCGAGGGCGATCAGCAGCAGGTGCTGGTACCGGAAGACCGTTATGCGCAGATGCGCAACGTGTGGTTCCTGCCGTCGGTACCGGCGCTGGAGCTGTGGCTGCGTCGCGCCGGGTTCACGGATGTTCGCTGTGTGGACGTGAGCGTGACGACGGTCGAGGAACAGCGCGGGACGGAGTGGATGAAGTATCAGTCGTTGAGCGATTTCCTTGACCCGGAAGATCACAGCAAGACGGTTGAAGGGCTGCCGGCGCCGATGCGTGCCGTCATCGTCGCCCGCAAGTAAACCCCCGATCTCCTGACCGAAGGAGATCAACATGTGGGAGCGGCGGTGCGACGATTCGACTTGCTCGCGAAAGCGGTGGATCAGTCGACATGTCTGTTGAATGTTAATCCGCATTCGCGAGCAAGCCCGCTCCCACATTAGTTCGGTGTTTAGTCTGTTGGTTTGGTTCTTCGGGCCTTGAAGAACTCGCTCAACACCGCCCCGCACTCCTCGGCCAACACTCCGCCTTCGTACAGCACCCGGTGATTCAAAAATCCCTGGGTAAAAAACTGCCCCTGACTCTGCACAATCCCGGCCTTCGGCTCCAGCGCCCCATACACCACTCGCGCAATCCGCGAATGCACGATCAGCCCGGCGCACATGCTGCACGGCTCAAGCGTCACGTACAGCGTGCTGCCGGGCAGACGATAGTTGCTGGCGGCCAACGCCGCCGCGCGGATCGCGACCATCTCGGCGTGAGCACTCGGGTCGTTGCCGCTGATTGGGCAGTTGAAACCCCGACCGATGATTTCACCGTCCTGCACCAGCACCGCGCCCACCGGCACTTCACCCAGCGCCGCGCCTTGGGCGGCCAGGGTCAGGGCTTCGCGCATGAAGTCACGATCTCGGCTGCGGTCGATGATTGCGATGGGACGTATCTGACGCATCAGGCCACCTCGATGGCGGCCATCAGGCCGGTTTCCATGTGATCGATCACATGGCAGTGGAACATCCAGATCCCAGGGTTATCCGCCACCAGCGCCACTTGCGCGCGTTCGTTCTTGCCCAGCAAGTAGGTGTCAGTGAAGTACGGTATGACCTTGTGCCGGTTCGAGGCGATGACCTTGAAGCTCATGCCGTGCAGATGAATCGGGTGTTGATACTGAGTCATGTTTTTCAATTCGAAAATGTAGCTCTTGCCCTTCTCGAGCTTGGCAATCGGGCGGTCGGCGCAGGTTTTATCGGTGATGTCCCAGGCCTTGCCGTTGATCTGCCACAGGCTCGGCGGCTTGCCATTGTCGACATTCACCGACACCGAGCCTACCCATTCGAAATTGAAGTTGAGTTTCTCGGCATTGGCCAGGTCCGGCTCGGCCACCGGGTTGGCGGGCAGCGCGGGCGGCCATTCGGTCGGTGCATCGGTGTTCGCCACCGAACGGAACGTGCCAAGGCGAACCGGTCCGTTGCGCAGGGACAGCTCTTCACCGGCCGGCGGTGCCTTGATCGCCAGGCAAATGCGCATGCCCGGGCCGAGCCAGTATTCCTTGCCCAACGGGCGCGGTTCGATGGGGTTACCGTCCAGCGCGTAGATCTGCGCTTCGACGCCAGGGATGTTGAGTCGGTAGGTCAGGGTGTTATCGAGGTTGAGCAGGCGCACCCGGGTGATCTGCCCGGCGGGCAATTCGATCACCGCTTGCGAGACGCCATTGATGGTCGACAGGCGCCCCGCCGTGCCACCACGGGCCGCTTCGCGAGGAATACTGAACGCGACAAAAGCGCCCTCTTCATCGACGTGCCAGCTCTTGAGGCTCACAGTCTTTTCGTACTTGAAGCCGGTAGGCTCGCGCTCTTCGATGATCAACGGGCCGACCAGCCCGCGACCGAGTTCTTCGCTGCTGTTCACATGCGGGTGATACCAGTAGCTGCCGGCGTCGGGCACGCGGAATTTGTAGTCGAAGTATTCGCCCGGCAGCACTGGAAGCTGCGAGACGTAGGGCACGCCGTCCATTTCCAGCGGCAGGCGAATGCCGTGCCAGTGAATGGTGGTCGCCACCGGCAGGTGGTTGATGAAACGTACCCGCAGCCATTCGCCCTGACGCACGCGCAACTCGGTGCCCGGCGCCGACGGGCCGAACGCCCAGGCTTCGGTCTTGTGCCCGGCCACCAGTTCAACGTCCAGCGGTGCGGCGATCAGCTCGTAGTCGTGGCCCGCGTCGGCGTCGGCCATCTTGCCCAACCAGTACCGCGACGCGCCCCCCGCTCCGACACCAACGACAACAAGACCGGCCAGGCCACCGAGGATTTGGCGACGGGTAAAGGACATGAACTCAACTACCTCACGTATCAGCGACTGGCCCGTGGGCCTGTAAAAGGCGAATACGATACACCTGCGGATGAGAAACAGTAAGGGCGACGCGGCGGATGGCCGCACTCAATTCATGGCAGATACCCTGTGGGAGCGAGCTTGCTCCCGTTCGTCTGCGCAGCCGTCGTGAAACCATCCAGCGCGATAAGTCAGATGCAATGCGATTGCAGAATTTGGGGCCGCTTCGCTGATCGTTATTTAGTCGCCATGACTCAGGGAATTACCCTACATCCATTTCCACCTTTCCCGACTTCTTTCCTGATCGATCCCCCGCAAAGTCCCCGCGCCTAATTTTCTGCGCCAGGGATTGCTCATGTTCGACTCCTTTACTCCAGCAACTTCGTATTTTTCGGGGCGTTGATGGAGCACGTCCCCCGCATCGAGCAGGAACTCGACAGTTTCCCGAACACCCTTTCGCTCTATCGCGAACAGCTCAAGTACTGGTTCAACCGGGCCGCCGACAAGGCCAGTCACGCGGCTGATTTGCCTTCGTTGATGGGTATGGAGCGAATCATAAGTTTCGGCAATGCCAGCACTGCGGTGAGCAGTGGCGACGACGATTTTTTCTCCTCCGTGGTGCAATGCCCGAAGGGTGGAGAGCTAGAGATCGAGAGCAAGTTTGAATCGGTTTATGACATTCCCGTGGGGAATATTCAGGTCGATGTGATTGCCAGCGATAGCGGCGAAAAGACGTCGGTCACCCTCGATAAAAACGGCAAGGGAACGTTCACCGGTACACCCGGCAAGTTCTACCGCGTTCACGTTCACCACGAAGT
>NZ_CP024866.1:1429532-1431088 GCF_004136015.1 Pseudomonas sp. ACM7
GCTGATTTGCCTTCGTTGATGGGTATGGAGCGAATCATAAGTTTCGGCAATGCCAGCACTGCGGTGAGCAGTGGCGACGACGATTTTTTCTCCTCCGTGGTGCAATGCCCGAAGGGTGGAGAGCTAGAGATCGAGAGCAAGTTTGAATCGGTTTATGACATTCCCGTGGGGAATATTCAGGTCGATGTGATTGCCAGCGATAGCGGCGAAAAGACGTCGGTCACCCTCGATAAAAACGGCAAGGGAACGTTCACCGGTACACCCGGCAAGTTCTACCGCGTTCACGTTCACCACGAAGTCACGCCGCAGCAGGTTGAAGACCTTTTCTCTTCCTACGATGGGCTGACGAATGAGCTCGAACACTGGCTGCGTGAAGAGTGGAAGACGTTCAAACCGAAGTGGTCGGAATCGTCTGCGGTTGCTGTAGGCAATGGAATGCTCGCGGGAAGCTGGGCGGCGATCGAGGGCGTGTGGGACGGCATCGGACTGCTTTCGGACATTCTCAAGGATCCCGGGAAGTTTGGTGAGCGGTTGGGCAGCGGCGCGGATCAATTGCGTGAGCTTGCGGAAACTGCCCCCGATGTCATGGAAAAAGCCCAACTGCTGGCCAGTGATGAAGCGGCGTTGTGCCTGCTGCTACGCACCGCCAGCCTCTGGTTGGACATGCTGCCGCCCGGCGAGATCGCCGGTAAAACCGCCGAAGCCGTGTCGACGGTGGTGGTGCAACTGTTGATCGACATCCTGATTGGCATCGTTCTGACGTTCGCTGCAGCAGGGGCCGGTATCGCCTATTTGACGATGCGGCTGGCTAATCGAGCTGCGCAATTACTCAGCGCTGTTCTGCGCCTCGTCAAAGCGATTTTCACGATCATCAACAGCTTCATCAGCTACGTCGACCGCTACAAAAAAGTCGCCGCGAGGGGCATCGCAGCCGGTATGAAAAAAGGCCGGATGCAGTTGAGCTGGAGCGCCCGGCGCAACGCTTCGCTAAAGAAAGACGAACACCACGACGACGCGTCGAATCAAGCGAAAAACCCCAACGGCGACAGCGCCGATTCCGTTGATAAAACCGCCACCAACAAATGTCCGGTGTCGATGGTCACCGGCGAAGAACTGTTGACCCTCACCGACGGCTCGCTGGACGGCATCCTGCCGTTCGACTTCACCCGGCTCTATCGCACCAGCGCCGCCGAGATCGACTGCGGCCTTGGTTTCGGCTGGAGTCACAGCCTCGCCCATCACCTGGAAATCGATGGCGAGACCGTCATCTGGATCGACCACGAAAACCGTCGCACTACTTTTCCGCTGCCAAACAGTGAACGCCCCGCGATCAACAACAGCCTGTCGCGGGCGGCGATTTATCTCGGCGATGAACCCGAAGAATTGATCCTCGCCCAGGCGGGTGACGAGGCGCGGTTCTATCACTTTCATAACGGTCGGCTGACGGCCATCAGTGACGCTTACGACAACCGCCTGCGCATCACCCGTGACCGTCACGAACGCATCAAACGCCTCGATAATGGCGCCGGCCGTGCCTTGCGATTGCGCTATGACCG
>NZ_CP024866.1:1431188-1459313 GCF_004136015.1 Pseudomonas sp. ACM7
ATCGACAACAACGCGGCGGAGCGCGCGATAAAGCCGTTTGTAATCGGGCGCAAGGCATGGCTGTTCAGCGACACGCCCAAGGGTGCCACCGCCAGTGCGCAGATCTACAGTTTGGTCGAGACCGCCAAGGTCAACGGCCAGGAGCCTTATACGTGGCTGCGCCACGTACTGGAAAGACTACCGCAGGCACAATCGGTTGGGGACTACGAAGCCTTGCTGCCATGGAACTGCTCGCCAGAGATGCCACGGTAAACGACTGCCTCATCTTGAGGTAGGTGTAGTTCGTGGATCGGTTACGGAAGTTTCCTTCAAGTTGTAGCGGTTTTCATGAACTGGTGCGAAATGAGTTCTATCGATAGTCTTTGCCCTGTCACTGCAAATTCAGTGACAGGGCGTGGAAGCCCTTCTATCGTTAGGCGCATCAAGCGCCACCAGTTCGGCGTTTTTTATCGTCTGTGTTTTATGGTGGCTGTGCGCGGGGCGCTTTCGAGTGCGCCGGGTGCCTAACGTCCCGGTCTTCCACACCTGCGTACAGCCGCCACCCATTGCGTGGAAGCGATTTCTGGCGGCGTCAATCCATACGTTAGGACTAAAATCGATGAAAACACTTCACCCCGATCCACCCTACATAAAACCAACCCCCCATCCCCAAAACCGCTTCATGGCCCTCACCAGCAATTGCGACGATATGCCAACCCTGTTCGTCGACACCCAAGCGCCGCTGGATGTTTTGTATGACGCTGCCAGCTACCGAATTCGCGCCGTCACCCAAGTGATGGAGAACTTGTCCATGCGCGGTTCGATCGAGTGTCAGTCCTTCATTCTTAGTGATTTTGCTTTGCTCTGTGCCATTCCGTTACGGGATGGGTGTGATGTGCTGGATGTGTTAGGGCGACGATTGAAGGCCCGGCCTTCGGAGTAGTGCCGGACGCTTGCTCGCGATGGCATTTTCGGGAACGCCAAAAGCATCGCGAGCAAGCTCGCTCCCACAGGGTTGTGTTTATGCCTGGAGACCAGTGATCAGATGCACCACCCCGTCATCCAGCCTCATGACTCCCGGCACACCTGCCCTACTTAAAGCCTGCCGATCCATCCGCCCCACATCCCGCAACTCCACGCGAACCCGGGTCAGTGCCACCGGCTGCTGCGACTTGAGGTTATCCACACCGCCCAACGCCGCCACTACATTCGCAGGCAAACCGGAAACAGACTGAGCAACCACTTTCGGCTCATCCACGATCAGGTCCGGGGTCAACGCTTTCCAGAACGCCCGCTGCATTTTCTCGAACATGCTCAGTTCTCCAGTACCAGTGAAGTATCGACCGTTGCCTCGTGATACAGCCGCAACGCCTCACGCACTTGCTCAGCGCTTTCCAGGCCCAGCACCTGTTGGGCGATGGCCTGGCAGTCCCCCAGATCCACTTCGCGAACCGCCGCTTTGATCGCCGGAATCAGCGGCACGCTCACCGACAGTTCATCCACCCCAAGTCCCAGCAACAACGGCACCGCCAGCGTTTCCGAAGCCATGGCGCCGCACACACCGACCCATTTGCCATGGGCGTGGGCGGCCTTCACGGTGCTGGCAATCAAACGCAGCACCGACGGATGAAAGCTGTCGGCCTGACTGGCCAGGCGCGGGTGATCGCGGTCCATGGCCAGGGTGTATTGGGTCAGGTCGTTGGTGCCGATCGAGAAGAAATCCACTTCAGGCGCAAACAGGTCGGCCATCAGGGCCGCTGCCGGCACTTCGATCATGATCCCCAGCTTCGGCAATTCTGTGAGGCCCAATGCCAGCGCCTCTTCCTCAAGCAGCTGCCGGGCCCGTCGCAACTCCGACAGCTGCGCGACCATGGGCAACATGATGTGAAGACGGGCCAGCCCGGCGCTGCTCAGGATCGCTTTGAACTGATCGCGCAACAGCTGCGGGCGCTCCAGACACAAACGAATTCCGCGCATACCGAGGAACGGGTTGGTTTCGCTGTCCATCGGCACGTAGGCCAACGGTTTGTCGCCGCCGACATCCAGTGTGCGCACCACCAGATTGCGCGCCGGCCCCAGGGCGCGGGCGATGGCGCTGTAGGTGGATGCCTGTTCGTCATGGCTCGGCGCATGATTGCGATCCAGATAAAGAAACTCCGAACGCAGCAATCCGACGCCCTCGCCTCCCAGTGCCATGGCCTGCTCCGCTTCAGCCAGCGAGGCGATGTTGGCCGTCACTTCAACGTGGTGTCCATCGCGGGTACAAGCCGCCAGCGCAGCGTGCGCCAACTCATGTTGATGGCGCTTCTGCTGGCGCTGGCGATTGGCTTGCAGTTGCTCGATGGCCGCCAGATCCGGGTCCAGATGCAGCTCGCCCTTGTCGGCGTCGAGCAACACTTGAGTGCCATTGGCCAGCCCCAGCACCTGAACGGGCAACCCGCAGATCGCCGGCAAACCGGACGCACGCGCGAGGATCGCGACGTGGCTCGTAGCGCCGCCAGCGACCGTGGCGAAACCCAGTACCTTGCGGGTATCGAGCCCGGCGGTCTGTGACGGCGTCAGTTGTTCGGCGATCAGGATCGCCCCTTCAGGCAGCTCCATCGCCTGATCCTGTACGCCAAGGATCAGCTTGAGCACTCGCTGGCCGACATCGGCCAGGTCCGCCGCCCGCTCCGCCAGCAAGGCATTGCCCAGGCTTTTGAACAAGGTTGCCGCCGACTCGGTGGCCGCGCGCCAAGCAAATCCGGCGCTTTTGCCTTCGTCGATCAGCACGTGAGCCACTTCCAACAAACCCGGGTCTTCGAGCAGTTCCTGGTGAGCCTTGAAGATGTCTGCCTGCGCGCTGCCAATGGCGTTATCACGCAACTGTTGCAGGGCCACCAACGCCTCGGCCAAGCCGCGGGACAGATGATCACGCTCAACCAGCGGTGTGGCGCCGAGTTCATTCACTTCCAGGGGTTGTTCGGCTATCTGCACCACTTGGCCAAACGCCGATCCTGCCGATGCGCACACCCCACGCAACACCGTCAGCGATGAGGCCTCAATCGCCTTCGCCTCAACCTGCGCCGAGGTCGCCACCGTTTCACCGCATCCACTCACCAGCAGTTCGGCCAGCGTCTTGATCGCCGCTTCAGCATCCGGACCGGCCGCGCTGACTTGCACAACATCACCGTGCCCCGTCTGCAACGCCATGATCGCCACCAGGGATTTCGCGTTCGCACTTTCCTGCTGTTTATGCAGGTAAATGCTCGCCGAAAAACCTTTCGCCGCCTGGGCGAACACCGCTGCCGGTCGAGCGTGTAAACCGTTCGGATTGGCCAGTGTCACTGGTTTGGAAAACAGTGCTTCGCCCTGTTCCGGCACTGGCTCATCCGTTGCCTGCTCGATGGGCTGCAAACTCAGTAGCGGCTGGCCACTGTCTACCAAACCCGTTTCCGGCGTCAGCCAAGTGAAGGGCTCGCCACTGACCACCAGCATCAACGTCAGCAGGCTGCGGGCATTCAATGCAACAAAATCGGCATCGAACTCGATCAGCGACTGCCCGACGTCAACCTGCTCGCCCTCCTCCACCAACCGCGTGAAACCCTTTCCCGCCAGGTTCACCGTGTCGAGGCCAATGTGCATCAACACCTGCACGCCGTTTTCGTCGGTGATGCTGACTGCATGCCCGCTGGCCTGCACATTGCTGACAACCCCTGCCAGCGGCGCGCACAACGTCGTTGAAGTCGGATCGATGCACAGGCCATCGCCTATCACGCGGCTGGAAAACACCGGATCGGGCACGAGGTCCAGTGGCATCAATACGCCGGACAGGGGCGCGTGCAATTGCAATTGTTGGGGTGTGGCCATGACGTCACCTGCTGTTTTGTTCTTTGAAGTGCCGATGGAGCGCGAGGCTCCGACAGCATCGCTTATTTCCACCAGTACTCGACCTGCAATCCGACATTCGAACCGTGTCGCGCCGTGCCGAAGGCGCCGGTGTCGGACAACGCCGACCCCTTCGCCAGTTCATTGGCCGCCCGTTTGGCCGCCTCGTTCCAGCTCGCATAGGTGTAATACAAACGCACCTCGGGGCGTGCCCAGAATTCCGGACCTTTGGGCGACCAGGTCGGAGCGAAGGTGAACTTGCTCAGCTTGCGCGTGCCGCCCGGGGCTTCGACCTGGTCGTGACCCAGTTCGGTCACCAGTTTGAACTGCTCGGTGATCGCATAGGTCGGGCGAACGCCCAGGGAAATCCAGTTCTGATCACTGCCGTCCTGGCGAATGTCTTTCTGGTAAACCGCCTCGACTTGCCCGCCAAATCGCGGCGTCACTTGCCAGTCGAAGAATTCCACCACCCGGTAACTTTTGTTGCTGTCGTCCAGCTTCACGTTACCGGTATAACCCAACCCGGTGCCGGGACCTTCGCCGTACTGGAAAGCCAGTTTGTTCTTGCCGCCCAAAAAGCCTTTCTGCACATGCTGGGTGGTGATCGCCCAGCCACGGTGAGCGTCGCGGCTGTCGGGTTTGTCGATGTAACTCAGCCCGAACTCCAACTCACCGCCAGGATTGGTGTTGAAACCGGCGACGTTGAAGTCGTGACGGTTGATGTAGTCCTTCTGGTACAGGTTGTCCTTGCGCGAGAAGGCGTAGCTGTATTTCAGATCGCCGATCAGCACGTCCTCGATACCGCCGCCGGTGGCGCTCTGGTTCCAGTAGTAGAAGTCGGAAATGTGAATATCGTTCCGTTTGTAATAACGCCGGCCGGCCCACAGCGAACCGCCGTTGAGGCTGGGCATGTTCGACCATTGCGCGTACGCCTGCGGCAGGCGCACCGAGCCGTTGTCACCGTTGAACGTCAGGTCCTTGTCGTACTGGTTGTACAACGACGCCATGCCGTCGACGCTCAGCACCGAACCGTCATCCAGGGTGTAAAGATCCTGGCGCAATTCCAGTTCGGCGTACTGCTCACATTCGTTGCCCAAGCGGTATTTGGTCTGCGCGCCCGGCAGCTGGAAGCACTGCTGTTTATCGCTATTGACCGAGGTGCCGACGCCGCTACGCAAGTAACCGGCGAACTCCAGCGCCTGGGCCGAAAGAGGCAAAGCCAGGCACACGCCCGCCACTACAAGGCTGCGATTTATTGTTGTTTTCAAGAGCTACCCCATTATTTTTATTGTGTGCAGCGGCAAAATCGGCGCGCAAAACTCCCCCGCGCAGCGTTCTGCGTATTTTTTTGAGTCGGTGTTTTTTTGCGGTCGATCAGTCGGTCATATGCAGCACGAACGACTCATAAGGCCGTAGGAGGACCTGACTATTTCGCACCGGACTGTCCGGGTAATTACTGATGACCAGACGTTGGGCCATGGTTTCGCTGATCACTTCCTCCGGAAGGTCGACTTCGCATGGCGTGCCGTAGAAGTTGTTCAGCACCAGCAACCGTTCACCCCTACCCTCACGCACGTACGCCCAGATTTGCGTGTGCTCGGGCAACAGTTGCCGGTAGATACCATCGGACATCAGCGCCTCAGTGCGACGCAAGGCGATCAACTGACGGTAGTGATGCAGCACCGAATCCGGATCATCGAGCTGAGCGGCAACGTTGATCTGCTCGGCGTTCGCCGGCACCCCGATCCACGGCTCGACAGCGCTGAAACCCGCGTTGGGCTCGGCGTTCCAGTGCATCGGCGTACGGCCGTTGTCCCGGGACTTCTGCATGATCGCCGCCATGTTGTCGGCATCGCTCGCACCCGCCTCGCGCTTGAGCCGGAAGATGTTCAGCGTCTCGACATCGCGGTACTGATCAATGTGATCGAAGCCCGGATTGGTCATGCCCAGTTCCTCGCCCTGGTACACGAACGGCGTGCCCTGGAGGAAATGCAGCGCTGTGCCGAGCATCTTCGCCGAGAGCACCCGATACTCGCCGTCATGGCCAAACCGCGAGACCACCCGTGGCTGGTCATGGTTACACCAGAACAGCGCATTCCAGCCACCGCCGGCCTGCATGCCGGTTTGCCAGTCGGAGAGAATGCGCTTGAGTTCGAGGAAGTCGAAGTCGGCACGAATCCACTTCTGCAGGTTCGGGTAATCGACCTTCAGGTGATGGAAGTTGAAGGTCATCGACAGCTCTTTCGAGTCCGGTCGCGAGTAGCGGATGCAGTGTTCCAGGCTGGTGGAGGACATCTCGCCGACGTTAATCAGGTCATGGCCTTCGAAGACTTCGCGGTGCATTTGCTGCAAGTACTCATGCACGTTCGGGCCATCGGTGTAGAAACGTCGACCGTCGGTGTTGTCCTCGGGGAAGTCCGCCGGTTTGGAGATCAGGTTGATGACGTCCAGACGGAACCCGCCTACTCCCTTGTCGCGCCAGAAACACATCATCTTGAAGACTTCGGCACGCACCTTTGGGTTATCCCAGTTCAGGTCGGCCTGAGTGTGATCGAACAGGTGCAGGTAATACTGACCGGTCTGGGCTTCATACTCCCAGGCCGAACCGCCGAACTTGGATTCCCAGTTGTTCGGCTGGTCGCGCCAGATATAGAAATCCCGGTACGGGTTGTCGAGGCTGCTGCGGGCTTGCTGGAACCAGGTGTTCTCGATGGAGGTGTGGTTGACCACGATATCGAGCATCAACTTGATCCCGCGCTTGCCGGCTTCGGCGATCAGCAACTCGCAATCGGCCATGGTCCCGTAGCTCGGGTCGATGGCGTAGTAGTCGCTGATGTCGTAGCCGTTGTCGCGCTGGGGCGAGCGCAGGAACGGCGTGATCCACAGGCAATCGACACCCAGCCAGTGCAGGTAATCGAGCTTGGCGACAACGCCAAGCAAATCACCCGTGGGGTTGCCGGCGTGGCTGTGAAAACTCTTCGGGTAGATCTGGTAGATCACCGAACGTTGCCAGTCTTGCATGGCGGATTCCTTCAATAAGTTTTGTACGGGCCTTGAGGGCCTCATCGCGAGCAAGCTCGCTCCCACAGTTGATCGCATTCCAATGTGGGAGCGAGCTTGCTCGCGATAGCGATCTATCAGGCGACCCGATAGCCAGGCCGAACAATCTTCATGCTCAACCCACAGGTCAGAACAAACGGCACGACCATGGCAATCACCATCCCGATCACGAACATCGGAATGAACTGCGGAATGATCGAGATAAAACCGGGCAAGCCGCCGACGCCGATTGCCGAGGCCTGGACCTTGTTCAGCGACAGGAAAATGCAGCCCAGGGCCGAACCGATCAGGGCTGCGTAGAACGGAAATTTGTAGCGCAGGTTGACCCCGAACATGGCCGGTTCGGTGATGCCGAAATAAGCGGAAATCGCCGAGGTCGAGGCCATGCTTTTATCCCGCACGTTGCGGGTCATGTAGAACACCGCCAGTGCCGCGCTGCCCTGGGCAAGGTTAGACATGACGATCATCGGCCAGATGAAGGTGCCGCCCTGGGTGGAGATCAGCTGCAAGTCGACCGCGAGAAACATGTGGTGCATGCCGGTGATCACCAGCGGCGCGTAGAGCAAACCGAAAATCGCCCCGCCGACCATCGGCGCCAGGTCGAACAGCATGACCACGCCTTCGGTGATGAGAATCCCCAGATGACGGGTCACCGGGCCGATCACCGCCAGCGCCAGCACGCCGGTCACAACGATGGTAGTGATCGGCACCACCAGCAATTGCACCGCGTTTGGCACCCGCGCCCGCAGCCATTTCTCGATGACGCTCATCACATAAGCCGCCATCAGGATCGGCAGGATCTGCCCTTGGTAACCGACCTTCTCGATCTGGAACAACCCCAGGATGTCGAAGTACGGCAGGCTCTGCCCGTCCAGCCCGGCCACCGCTTTGCCGTAGTTCCAGGCATTGAGCAGGTCGGGGTGGACAAGCATCAGGCCGAGCACGATGCCAAGGATTTCGCTACCGCCAAACCGTTTGGCCGCCGACCAGCCCACCAGCGCCGGGAGGAACACAAACGAGGTGTTGGCCATGAGGTTGATCAGGCTCCAGAGCCCGTCAAGCTTCGGATAGGCGTCCAGCAGGGTCTTGCCCTCGATGAACATGCCCTTGGCGCCGATCAGGTTGTTGATGCCCATCAGCAGGCCCGCAATGATCAACGCCGGGAGGATTGGCATGAAGACGTCGGAAAACACCCGCACCAGGCGCTGCATCGCGTTGATCTTGTCGGCGCTTTTTTGTTTAACGTCGGCGATGGTTGAAGCCGCAAGACCGGTTTGACGGCGTAGCTCTGCGTAAACCTTTTCGACTTCACCGGGGCCGATGACCACCTGGAACAGGCCGCCGGTGAAGAACGAGCCTTTGACCAGATCGATCTGGTTCAACGTGGCGCTGTCGACCAGGCTCGGGTCCTTGAGGGCCAGGCGCAGGCGGGTGACGCAGTGCGCGGCCTGCTCGAGGTTGGCGCTGCCACCGAGGCTTTGCAGCAGCTCGCTGGCGATATTCGGATAGTCGTGGCTCATGATTGTCCTTGCGCTGTAGTTTTTTGTTATTGGCAGCACGCCGAAACGAAAAGTACTCGTCTGTACGAGTTAAAGCAACAACTCGTACAGACGAGTTTGATTTTGTTTATCCTGAACCCGACCGGCGGCGACATTTCCTACCTCAAAAGTCAAAGAAACCTAACGCCGCATGGACAAACCCCTACCCTGCCCTTAAGGTTCGAAACCTTGAGCACAGCGCGGTACAGAGCCATCACCATGAGTAAATACAACCAGATCTACAGCGATCTGCTTGCCAGCATCACGACCGAACGTCTGGAACGCGGCGCGCGGTTGCCTTCTGAAACCGAACTGATGGACAGCTATCAGGCCAGCCGCGGCACTGTGCGCAAGGCCATCGAGCAATTGCAGGAGCGCGGTTTCGCTCAGAAGGTCCACGGCAAAGGCACGTTCGTGCTGTCGACCAACCCGATCGAATTCCAGTTGGGCGGCATCGTGAGTTTCCAGGAGACCTACCCGCGCCTGGGCAACGACGTCAGCACCGAAGTGGTCGAGTTCGCTCAGGTCCCGCTCGACGGCCCGCTGCTCGAACACATCAAGGCCGAAGAAGGCAGCCTGATCACGCGGATCAAGCGCGTACGGCGGATCGACGGCAAACGCGTGATCCTGGATATCAACCATTTCGTCAGCGATGTGATTCCCGGCCTGTCCCGCGACATCGCCGAGCACTCGATCTACGCCTTCATCGAGCAAACCCTGCAGCTGCATATCAGCTACGCCCAGCGCACCATCGAAGCGGTGCCGCGAAGCAAGGACGACCAGCAACACCTGGACCTCGACGGCCAGAGCCATGTGATCGTGGTCAGCAACCAGACGTTTCTGCAGGATGGTCGGCAGTTCGAGTACACCGAATCACGGCATACGCTGGACAAGTTTTACTTTTCTGACATTGCACGACGCTGAGCCTGACTCTGGTACTCGCGATCTCCTACGTCTTCCGTCAGCAACTGACCACCGCCAGCTACCCAGTGCCTTATAGATGGAACCGATGCCCCTTGAGATAGTGAGCGCCCCAACCACCTCTCAAGAAAACATCATGGACGATACTCAAGAAATCACCCTGCCCGACGCTGCCGATGTGTTGGCGCTCGCGGCCCTGATCCCCGATCTGATTGCCGATTGTCCCGATATGTACGCCATGGCGTATCAGGTTGCCAAAGACATTCTGCTCCAGCACAACATCACCGACATCGAACCCGACAAGATCTACTGGCACCGATTCCGTGCCGCGCAAAGCAGCTCGAAGACCTTCACCGGCTGGCAGCACGTATTTGAAAAACCCAGGGAGTCGATGACCTTCCCGCAACTGGTCATACAGCGTTTCAGTGTGCACGACCAGGACAACGCTGACCTTCTGGATGCTGACAGCGGCTTCTATTGCGCCGATGGCAATGCCGGAAACTACGATGAAACCAATGAAGTCCGTCTGCACGCCAGGGATGCGCTGAAAGCCTTCTGGGACATAAACTTCAGCGACCGCTACAAGACTGCCATCGCCACGTTCTGGGAACAGCACAGTGCCGATTTTCGAGCCATGGCCAAATGCACTTTCATCGCCAAAGCCATTGAAAGCTATGAGAGCGGCTATTTGTCCGGTGATCAACTCACCCTGGTCATGCGAGCCGCCGCCAGCAACGCTAGCCGGCCACTGACTCGAACAATGCTGACGGACGAGGCGCAACCGGGAAGCGGTCTGACCATCCGCAAATTCTGCATCGATCAATTCGAGTCGACCGACATCCTCAGCTTTACCGACGAGCACGACCTGAACATCCTCTACCTTCCGGGAGAACCCAGGGGGTTTTACTGCTTCAACAAGGTCGAGGAGTTGCACCAATGGCTGGTCGATGAGGTCAAGGACGCCGAAGGCCGTGAACGCATGTTCATGCACTTCAAACAGCAAGAGCGCGACATTTTGCAGGAACGGCCGACCTCGCTGGGGCACAAGCTCGCCAACTTCACCGGCATTGGCCTGATCATCCACGCGTTCGAGGAAACGCCGATTGATAACGTCGGCCTCACCCATGCCTATGACGTTTTGCCCGGCGAACATGACGTCGCGGATTATCATTTGCTGCACTACCGTGGCGAAAAAATCGTCGGTGATGCCTTCAGCCATCTCAGTCAGTCCACCCACGAGCGCATGCTCAGCGACGCCAATTTCCTCCTGCGCTCCAACGGCGAGATCAGGAAAAAACTATGGATTGGCTATCTCAACGCCTTCAACCACACCTTCGGGCCAATGGCCGCGCTCGCATGGCCGGCGGCGCTGGTGGTTATCGGTGCCGGCATCGCCAATGTCGGATTGCAGATCGACCAGGCCATCAACGCCCCCACTCCGATGGAGCGCAAGGCCGCCGTCACCGCTGCAATATTTGGCAGTGTGGATGTCCTGTTCAATTTGCCGTTCCTGTGGGGTGCCGCTGAACTGGCAGACGCTGCCGAGCTTGGAGAGTCCGCCGAGACGCAAGAGGCGCTTGCGACCAAGACAGAAACTGAACTGACGCCACCACCCGGGCTGCCTGTGCCGATCGCCGAAGCGGGTCCGACCGATGCCCAGATCCTCGCCCCGTTTGACACCAATGAGGTGCTTGACGGTTATTTCCCGGTCAGTGACGACGGTAAGTACAAGGGTATCTATCAACCCGATAGCGGCGGCAATTACATTGCCATGGACGATCGTTTTTTCCAGGTGAGCTACAACAACCAACTGAAGTGCTGGGCAATCATCGACCCAACCAATCCCTATTCGTTTTACCGCAACATTCCAGTTCGCCTGAATGAAGAAAACGAGTGGGAAATGATCTTGCGCGGCGGTTTGAGGGGTGGTGGTAAAAACCTCTCCAAACCAGCGACACCGAAACCCGGACCGAGCAACGGCGATTCCGCGCAAACAGCAAACACCTCCGATGGGGCAGCGCCTCAACCACAGGCAGGTACCTCGACAGGAGCCCGCGCACCGGCGCGCCTTCGCACCCTGGAAACGCCATACGATGCGGATCCTCAATTCAAGCGAGCGCTCAGAGGATGGGCTTTGAATCTGCAACGCACTCATGTGCGCGTGATGCGCATCAACAAAATGCTCACAGTAGAAGACTCTTACGCACCTTACTTCAGCCGCAAACTGGCAGATCTGAAGCGCAACGCCGGTCGGTTCTTCAATGAGTTGAAGTGGAGCGAACTGCCACCTCGGCCAATGTTATTTACCGTCGACGAGCCCATGAGCATTGCCGAACTGATTAAGCGAGTGTTCGAGGTGACCCAAGGGTTGGTCGTGGGTGAAACCCTGGACCGCATCACCAGCCTGCGCTTCATGATTGAAAACATGCACGAGTTCGCTCAACGGGGGGTGAACACGATTTACATGCGAGGCTTGCTCAACGATTTTGCCCAGCAGGATCTGAATAGCTTTTTCGAGTCGGGGGACATGTCCGAAGATCTGAAAAACTACCTGATCAGTATCAGCCAGGACCCTGCCGGACGTTTCAACGAACTGGAACTGATCAAGAGCGCAAAACAGAACAATATCCGGGTCCAGGCAATCGATAACTCGGTAACGCTTAAAAAACCAGTCGCCGACCGGCTGATTGAAGAGCAAATGATGAGCAACAGCCTGACGAACCAGATCATGCAGGCTGATACCACGTTGAACCATCCTGGGAAATGGGTGGTTTTAACGGGAGTGGAAAATACCAATACCTTCCGGGGGATGGCAGGCATCAGTGAGCTGCGGGGGGGGATCGGCTTGCGAATAGAAGAGGTCGATCCTGGCCAAAGCCTGGGCATTACCCTGGATCCCGGCATCGAGATCGAGATCGAGATCGAGATCGATCGTGGCCCCATCCTCCAGCACGAAACAATGCGCGGTATTTCCGAGATGTTTTATGCAGACCTTCGCCTACAAATTGAAGCGCCACCGGTAATCAGAACCGAGCGGCAAACGGAAAAACTTCTCAATTTACCCGGCAAGTACCTGTTCAAAAAGAACGCTGGCGACTACACCCTGCTCCACCAAAACAGAGACAAACAGATCACCCGTACGCCCGTCCAGCGACTAGTCAATGGCAACTATGTAATACACCGGCCCTCCTGGCCGCAAAACGGCGTGCCTTTCCCCAGCATTGACGCGCTGTCCCGCTCCCTTAACGACTCAGGCCTGAGGCTGGCAACGCGTATTCCCACTTGACCCGTTTTGTAGCAGCAATTGCACTCACTCAATTCAAGGAAAACATCATGGACGATACTCAAGACACATTCCTGCCCGACGCCGCCGATGCCTTGGCGCTCGAGGCCCTGATCCCCGATCTGATTACCGATTGTCCCGATATGTACGCCATGGCGTATCAGGTCGCCAAAGATATTCTGCTCCAGCACAACATCACCGACATCGAGCCCGACAAGGTCTACTGGCACCGATTCCGCGCCGCGCAAAGCAGTTCGAAGACCTTTACCGGTTGGCAACACGTGTTTGAAAAACCCAGGGAGTCGATGACCTTCCCGCAACTGGTCATACAGCGTTTCAGTGTGCACGACCAGGATAACGCTGACCTTCTGGACGCCGACAGCGGCTTCTATCGCGCCGAAGGCAATGCCGGAAACTACGACGAAACCAACGAAATTCGCCTGCACGCCAAGGATGCGCTGAAAGCCTTCTGGGACATCAACTTCAGCGACCGTTACAAGACGGCTGTCACGGCGTTCTGGGAAAAACACAGCGCCAACTTCCGCGCACTGGCCAAGTGCACCTTCATCGCCAAGGCCATCGACGACTACGAGAAGGGACACCTGACACGCGAACACTTCACTATCGTGCTCAGGGCTGTCGTCGGAAATGTGAACCGACCGTTCACCCGCCAAATGCTGATGGACGAAGTTCCCACGGGGCACGGTTTATCCACTCGCAAGTTTTGCATTGACCACTTCGAGTCGACAGATATCCTGAGCATCACCGACGACAGTGACCTGAACATTCTTTACATTCCGGGCCAACCCAGAGGATTTTACTGCTTTAACAATGTCGAGGAGTTGCACCAATGGCTGGTCGATGAGGTCAAGGACGCTGAAGGCCGCGAACGCATGCTGATGCACTTCAAACAGGAGGAGCGCGACATTCTTCAGGAAAGGCCAACCTCACTGGGACATAAGCTCGCCAACTTTAGCGGCATCGGCCTGATCATCCACGCGTTTGAAGAAACGCCAATTGATAATGTCGGACTCACCCATGCGTATGACGTTTTGCCCAGCGAAGATAACGTCGCCGACTATCATCTGTTGCACTACCGAGGCGAAAAGATTTCCGGTGATGCGTTCACCCACCTGAACCAATCGACCCATGAGCGCATGCGCAGCGACGCCGACTTCCTGCTGCACACCAATGGCGAGATCAGGAAAAAGCTGTGGATAGGCTATCTCAATGCCTTCAACCACACCTTCGGGCCGATGGCCGCCCTTGCATGGCCGGCAGCGCTTGTCGTCATCGGCGCTGGCATCGCCAATGTAGGGCTTCACATCGACCAGGCCATCAACGGCACTACTCCAATGGAACGCAAGGCGGCTGTCAAAGCTGCCATTTTTGGCAGTGTGGATGTGCTGTTTAATTTGCCATTTCTGCGTGGCGCAGCTGAACTGGCAGAGGCCGCCGAGATTGCAGAGGCCGCCGAGACAGAAGAGGCGCTTGCCTCCGGGGAAGAGTCCAAGACAGAAGTAGAAACACCCGCGATGCCCTCCCTCTCCGTCGACGCCGATGCTACCGGCCCCTCCGATATGGACATACTGGCGCCCTTTGAAACCAATGAGGTTCTCGACGGCGACTTCCCGGTGAGTGATGAAGGTAAATTTCAGGGCATTTATCAACCCGCAACCGGCGGTAACTACATTGCTATCGACGACCGTTTTTTTCAGGTGCGTTACAGCAATGAACTGCAGTCCTGGACAATCGTCGACCCAGTCAATCCCTACTCTTTTTTTCGCAACATACCGGTGCGCCTGAATGAACTGGGTGAATGGACGGCCCTCACGCGTCCCGGCCTGGCGGGAGGTGGCAAGTTTTCCGATCTATTTGCCAGGGCCGAGCCGTCACTCCCGGACTTCGATGCCCCGGCGACTGCATACGATGTTCCGCAGGACATCAAGCCAGCCCTCGAACAGGCGGCCAAGGGTATGGCCGCGAAGGGGGATTTGAAGGACGGTTTTATCAAACTCAACAATCCGAACAATGAGCTGGAAGCCTTCAAGAGACTGCGCCGAACGCTGCACGACGACGCCGTGACCTTCTACTCGCAACCGCCGCTACGACCCAGACCGACCATTCCATCGTTCATCGCGAATGCAAAGACCAAGGACATCATCAAGACTCTTTTCAAGCGGTCACAGAGCCTGGTCATCGGTGAAAGTCACTCCAGCGTGGGCAGCAAACAGTTTCTGATCGAGAATATGAGCGTGCTGCGCAAACAAAAAGTCAAAACCCTGTACATGGAGCATCTGCTGACCGATTTCCATCAGGCTGACCTGGATGTGTTCAATCGCACTGGAGTGATGTCCGAGGATCTGGAAAGCTACCTCAAGGACCTTGACGCAGGTTTTTCGACTGACCCCAGCGAACAATTCACCTTTGAGCAGGTGGTCAGGACAGCACAAAAAAATAACATACGCGTTCAGGCCATCGACTGCCTGGCCAGTTACCGCAGCACCGGTATTGCACCGGCAAGTATTAATTTTCGGCAAAAAATGATGAACTTTTTCGCCCGACAAGTCATCGGCGCCGACCAGACAGCCAGAGGCGCGCATCGCTGGGTGGCGTTGGTCGGGAACAGCCACGCCAATACCTATGCCGGCGTGGAGGGTGTCAGCGAACTTGAAGGCAGCATCGGGCTGCGTATTGAAAGCGTGAGCGCGGATGAGCTCGGCAGTATCAAGGTCGACCCGGGGGTGGCCGACGGGCCCGGCCCGGGGTACGCGGCCCGTTTTGCCAAAAATGACTTGTTGCTGCAAATCCCGACGCCGAAAAGCGTGGTCGTGGCGCAAAGGCTGGAGGATGGCCTGCCCAGGCCGGGCACTTACACCCTCAGCACCAGTACCGGTGAACCCTTTCTGGTTCACCGCAGCAGAACCCTCACCAACAGAGTCATCACCAACAACGGCATCATCACCCGTGGCAAACTCGTTCGAACGCCCATCAAGCATGATGCAAATGGGTACTACATCGAACGGGATGCCTGGCAGATCAACGGCCAACGCTTTCAAACCCTTGACGCCTTGAGTTCAGCACTGCACAGAATGGGCATGACCCCCGTCCGACTGCCCGGCGTCTAAAATGCAAAAAGGCCGTGTGAACATTGTTCACACGGCCTTTTCAGTTACCTGCGATCAAGCCATCAAGGCTAGCGCGGGATTATTCCCACTCAATGGTCGCTGGCGGCTTGCTCGACACGTCGTAAGTAACGCGGGAGATGCCTTCGATTTCGTTGATGATGCGGCCGCTGACGGTTTCCAGCAGTTCGTAAGGCAGGTGTGCCCAGCGAGCGGTCATGAAGTCGATGGTTTCCACGGCACGCAGGGCAACTACCCAGGCGTAACGACGGCCATCGCCGACCACTCCAACCGATTTCACCGGCTGGAACACCACGAATGCCTGGCTGACTTTGTGGTACCAGTCCGCTTTACGCAGTTCTTCGATGAAGATGTGGTCGGCGCGACGCAGCAGGTCAGCGTATTCCTTCTTCACTTCACCGAGGATCCGCACGCCCAGGCCCGGGCCCGGGAACGGGTGACGGTAGACCATGTCGTACGGCAGGCCGAGTTCCAGGCCCAGACGACGGACTTCGTCCTTGAATAGCTCGCGCAGGGGTTCAACCAGCTTGAGGTTCATTTCTTCCGGCAGGCCGCCCACGTTGTGGTGCGACTTGATCACGTGAGCCTTGCCGCTTTTGGCGCCAGCCGACTCGATCACGTCCGGGTAGATGGTGCCTTGGGCGAGGTACTTGATGTTGTCCAGCTTGTTGGACTGGGCATCGAATACGTCGATGAAGGTCCGGCCGATGATCTTGCGCTTCTTCTCTGGGTCGCTTTCGCCAGCCAGGTTGTTCAGGAACTGGTCTTCAGCGTTGGCGCGGATCACCTTGACGCCCATGTTCTCGGCGAACATGGCCATCACTTGCTCGCCTTCGTGCAGACGCAGCAGGCCGTTGTCGACGAAGACGCAGGTCAGCTGGTCGCCGATGGCTTTGTGCAGCAGCGCGGCAACCACCGAGGAATCCACACCGCCGGACAGGCCGAGCAGTACGTTGTCAGTGCCGACCTGGGCGCGAATGTTGGCGATGGCGTCTTCAGCAATCTTCGAAGGCGTCCACAAGGCTTCGCAGCCGCAGATGTCGAGGATAAAGCGCGACAGGATGCGACCGCCCTGCTTGGTGTGGGTCACTTCCGGGTGGAACTGCACGCCGTAGTAGCCACGAGCATCGTCGAACATGCCGGCGATCGGGCAGCTTGGGGTGCTGGCCAGGATGTGGAAGTCCTGCGGCATCTTGGTGACCTTGTCACCGTGGCTCATCCAGACGTCGAGGCCGAACAGGCCGTCGGCGTCGATATGGTCTTCGATGCCGTCGAGCAGGCGGCTTTTGCCGACCACGTCGACACGGGCGTAACCGAACTCACGCAGTTCGGAACCTTCAACCTTGCCACCCAGCTGTTCAGCCATGGTCTGCATGCCGTAGCAGATACCGAAGACCGGTACGCCCAGGTCGAACACGGCTTGCGGGCAGCGAGGGCTGTTGGCTTCGTGCACGGACTCGGGGCCGCCGGCGAGAATGACGCCTTTTGGAGCGAATTCGCGAATCGCGTCTTCATCCATATCGAACGGATGCAGTTCGCAGTACACGCCGATTTCACGCACGCGGCGGGCGATCAGCTGGGTGTACTGGGAACCGAAGTCGAGGATCAGGATGCGGTGAGCGTGAATGTCGAGGGCCATGTGGTCAGTCTCGTCTATGCAGTTCGGTGAAGAGAATCAGAAACAACTCGGGGCTGAAAACAGCCCCGGTTACTTAACTTATTGCTGGAAGGCTCAACCTACGCGGTAGTTTGGCGCTTCTTTGGTGATCTGTACGTCGTGAACGTGGGACTCGGCCATACCGGCGCCTGTGATCCGCACGAACTCAGGCTTGGTGCGCATTTCTTCGATGTCGGCACTGCCGGTGTAACCCATCGAGGAACGCAGGCCGCCCATCAGTTGATGGATGATGGCGCTCAGGGTGCCCTTGTAAGGAACACGCCCTTCGATACCTTCCGGAACCAGTTTCTCGGCGCCTGCCGAAGAGTCCTGGAAGTAACGGTCGGAGGAGCCTTGAGCCTGGGACATGGCGCCCAGCGAACCCATGCCACGGTAAGCCTTGTACGAACGACCCTGGAACAGTTCGATCTCGCCCGGTGCTTCTTCAGTACCAGCGAACATCGAGCCCATCATCACGCAGGAAGCACCGGCAACGATGGCCTTGGACAGGTCACCGGAGAAACGGATGCCGCCGTCGGCGATCAACGGAACGCCAGTGCCTTCGAGGGCAGCGGCGACGTTGGCGATGGCGCTGATTTGCGGGACGCCGACACCGGCGACGATACGGGTGGTGCAGATAGAGCCTGGGCCGATACCGACCTTGACTGCATCGGCGCCTGCTTCGGCCAAAGCCTTGGCGGCAGCGCCGGTGGCGATGTTGCCGCCGATGACCTGCACTTCAGGGAAATTCTGCTTGACCCAGCGAACGCGGTCGATCACACCTTTGGAGTGACCGTGAGCGGTATCGACCACCACCACGTCAACGCCGGCATTGACCAGGGCAGCTACGCGATCACCGGTGTCTTTACCGGTACCGACAGCAGCGCCAACACGCAGACGACCTTGGTCGTCCTTGCTGGCCAGCGGGTAAGCCTTGGCTTTTTCGATGTCGTTGACGGTCATCATGCCTTTGAGGGCAAATTTGTCGTCGACGATCAGCACGCGTTCGATGCGGTTTTTGTGCAACAACTCGCGGACGTCGTTCTTGTCGGCGCCTTCCTTGACCGTGACCAGACGCTCTTTAGGCGTCATCACTTCACGGACGGTGGCGTCCAGACGGTTTTCGAAACGCACGTCACGGGAAGTGACGATGCCGACCAGGTCGCCATCGTGCAAAACCGGAACGCCGGAGATGTTGTGCATGCGGGTCAGTTCGAACAGTTCACGAACCGTGGCGTCAGCCTCGATGGTGATCGGGTCCTTGACCACGCCGGCCTCATAACGCTTGACCTTGCGCACTTCGGCAGCTTGCTGCTCGATGGTCATGTTCTTGTGGATAATGCCGATGCCACCTTCCTGAGCCATGGCAATTGCCAGACGGGCTTCAGTAACGGTGTCCATGGCGGCAGAAACCAGAGGAATATTCAGCTCGATGCCACGGGTTAGGCGGGTCTTGAGACTGACTTCGTTAGGAAGCACCTCGGAATAACCGGGCACTAGGAGAATGTCGTCGAATGTCAGAGCTTCTTGGCTGATACGCAGCATCGCGGGGGCTCCCGAGCGGGAAAATGGAAGCGCGCCATTATAGTCAGACACCCCCTCGGGTTCAATGTAAAACTCTGTCTATTATTAGCATTACTGATATACGGGGGTTATTGCCGCGTAGGAGCTGCCGAAGGCTGCGATCTTTTGATCTTGATTTTCGGCGCGGCTAAAAATTTCAAGATCAAAAGATCGCAGCCTTCGGCAGCTCCTACACGGGTATCGCATTCACAGTTCGACCTTGACCCAACTGACAGGCTGATCGAGCCAATCGGCAAATTCGTCGATAAAGCTCTGTTTGAACCCGGCCTCGGCCCAGTTGTTGAAGATAAAGCCCAGGTTGGAAAAGCCGCAATCCTGCAGGAAAAGAAAGCCGTTGATGTCATCTTCATGCCCGCACTCCGGACAAGTGAAGTTATCGGTGCGCCCCGGCATCCAGTCTTCCAGGCTGTCGAACAGCGCTTCGCCGACTTCCTTGCGGCACTCGGCGCAACCCGCCTCTTCAAGGAAACCCTTGGCCGGCGTATAGATGCAGCGCTTGGTGATGATTTCCAGGCCATTGATCGGTTCGCCGAACGGCAGCGCTTCAGGATGCAGCACGACAGCGCGGGCACCGTCGCCGATGGCATGCGCCATGCGGTTGCCAGTGCGGCCACAGGTGGTCAGTTCTTCTTTGACGATGTTCTTGCGCACCAGCCAACGCACGACCGCCCGGGCCCGGGGTTCGTGCACCGGCAGTGTGGAGATTTTCGGGACAATAATGCTTTGCGAGTTCATGGCACAGCCCTGCAAATCCTGAGTGATCACCCTTGTGGGAGCGAGCTTGCTCGCGATGGCAATCTTTCAGTCAACGATGATATCGACTGCCAGTTCGCTATCGCGAGCAAGCTCGCTCCCACAGGGTTTGCGGCCGGCAGCTTAATCCCTGACACACTCAGGTCAAGCACTCAAATAACGTCCGATCAAGGCAATTCCGCTGGCCAGCACCAACCAGGTCACCAGCCGCACAAACGCCTCGCGGGATAATCTCATGGTCAACCGCCGGCCGATCCACAGCCCCAATGCCATGGCCGGCAATAAACACAGCGCCAATACCAACAAGGGTAGCTCGGCATACACACCCGCGACAGCAAACAGGCTCAAGCGCACCACCGTGCTGCAACTGATCAGCGCACTCTGGGTCGCCCGGGCTGCCTCTTTGGGCAGGCGACTGTTCAAATAGATCGCATATAAAAAGCCGCCACTGCCAAACAATGCCCCGAACATCCCGCCCACGGTGCCCATCGGCACGGCCCAAGCGGCGGACAATTGCGGCGGACGGGTTTTGACCCACAAGCTGTAAATCGCATAGGCGCTGATAAACAGGCCCATCAACAGCAACAACAAATCGGATTTCAGATTCAGTAAAAAAATCACCCCCAACGTGCAGCCCACCGCCATGCACGGCAGCAGGCGCAGCAACTCGGGCTTCGCCACATCCCGTCGCGAAGGCAGCAGATTGCCGAACGCCGCGACGAAATCCAGCAGCACCAA
Source organism: Pseudomonas sp. ACM7 (assembly GCF_004136015.1). Classification (NCBI taxonomy): domain Bacteria; kingdom Pseudomonadati; phylum Pseudomonadota; class Gammaproteobacteria; order Pseudomonadales; family Pseudomonadaceae; genus Pseudomonas; species Pseudomonas sp. ACM7. The sequence goes on from NZ_CP024866.1 coordinate 1,451,715, forward strand.
CAGCGGCACGATCTTCGACAGCGGCATGAACAGAATCAGAATCGGCCCCGCCACCAACGCGGTGCCGAAACCGGCAATACCGAACACGATGTAGGCCAGGGCAATGCCCAACGCGATTACCAGCCAGTCGGTAGCGCCGAATGGCCATTGGTTCAACAACTCAAGCACGCTCATCTGCACGTCTTCCCTGATTACCGTTGATCACCGTAGGAGCTCCCGCAGGCTGCGATCTTTTGATCTTAAAAATCAAGGTCAAAAGATCGCAGCCTTCGGCAGCTCCTACAAGTGTGCGGGGTGTCAGGCGGAACGCATTGCCTTTATCATGCGCCCCATGATTAAAGATCCCTTTGCAAGACTCGGCCTGGACCGTGAAGTCCTGACTGTCAGCCAGCTCAACGGCCGCGCGCGGGTGTTGCTCGAAGACGTGTTCAGCAACATCTGGGTCGAAGGCGAAATCTCCAACCTCGCCCGCCCGGCGTCCGGTCACGTGTATTTCACCCTCAAGGACAGCGGTGCCCAGGTGCGTTGCGCACTGTTCCGGCAGAACGCGGCGCGGGTTCGTCAGGCATTGAAGGATGGCTTGGCGGTGAAGGTCCGCGGCAAGGTTTCGCTGTTCGAGGGCCGCGGCGACTATCAGTTGATCCTCGATACCGTGGAGCCGGCCGGTGACGGTGCGCTGCGTCTGGCGTTCGATGCGTTGAAGGAAAAACTCAGCGCCGAAGGCCTGTTCAGCGCCGAACGCAAAGTGCCGCTGCCAGCGCATCCACAACGCATCGGTATCATCAGCTCGCCCACCGGCGCGGTGATTCGCGACATCATCAGCGTATTCCGCCGCCGTGCACCGCAGATCCAACTGACGCTGATCCCCACTGCCGTGCAGGGCCGCGAAGCCACTGCGCAGATTGTCCGCGCATTGAAACTGGCGGACGCCCGTGGTTTCGACGCGTTGATCCTGGCCCGTGGCGGCGGTTCACTGGAAGACCTCTGGTGCTTCAACGAAGAAGCCGTAGCCCGCGCCGTGGATGCCTGCGTGACGCCAATTGTCAGCGCCGTCGGCCATGAAACCGACGTGTCGATCAGTGACTTCGTGGCCGACGTCCGCGCCCCGACGCCGTCCGCCGCCGCCGAACTGCTCGCGCCGGATTCCAGTGACCTGGTCCGTCGGGTCGAAAGCCTGCATCGACGACTGGTGATGCGTATCCGCGACCGCTTGATGCGTGACCGTCTGCGCCTGGAAGGCATGTCCCGCCGCCTACGCCATCCCGGCGAACGTCTGCGCCAGCAAGCGCAGCGCCTGGATGATCTGGACATGCGCATGCGCCGCGCGTTCGAACGCAGCCTCAATACCCGTCGCGAACGCTTGATCCGCCTGGAAACCCGCCTCGCCGGGCAACATCCGGGACGGCAACTGGCGATGCTCCGTCAGCGCCTCGACAGCCTTGCCGAACGCCTGCCCCGTGCCATGCGCGAAGGGCTCAAATCCCGTCGCCTGCAACTGCAAAGCCAGATGCAGACGCTGCATGTGGTCAGCCCTTTGGCGACCCTTGGCCGTGGCTACAGCATTTTGCTGGACGAACGCGGCAACGCGATCCGCAACGCCGCGCAAACCCACAATGGTCAGCGCCTGAAAGCCAGACTTGGCGAAGGCGAGCTGCAAGTGCGGGTCGAAGACAATCACCTGACGCCTGTCACCCTTTCTTTACTGGATTGATCCATGCCGCGTTTTTTAGCTCCGCTGCTGTTGCTGTGCCTGACCTTCAATGCCCACGCCGACAGTTACATCACCCGCCTGTTGAACAAACCGGTGCCGGGCGGCGTGGCCGTGGTAGATCTGGGTGTCTCTGCGCAGGCGCCGAAGGCCAGTTATCTAGGCAAACCCGTATTGGTGGTCAAGGAACAGAACAACTGGCTGGCGATTGTAGGTGTGCCGCTGACGGTTAAACCGGGCACGCAGCAGGTCAGCAGTGGTGGTCGCACTCTGAACTTCAACGTAGGTAACAAGAAATACCCGGAACAGCACATCACGTTGAAGAACACGCAGCAGGTCAATCCGAACCCGGAGAATCTCAAGCGCATCGAGGGTGAGTTGGCCGAACAGATCCAGGCTTACCGCAGCTTCAGCCCGAACACCCCGAGCAACCTGCTGCTGGACAAACCGGTCAACGGCCCGCTATCGAGCAAGTTCGGCGTGCGCCGCTTCTTCAATGGCGAAGAGCGTAATCCTCACGCCGGCCTGGATTTCGCCGTGCCTGCCGGTACGCCGATCAAGACCCCGGCTGCCGGTAAGGTGATCCTGATCGGTAACTACTTTTTTAACGGCAACACGGTGTTTGTCGACCATGGGCAGGGGTTTATCAGCATGTTCTGCCACATGTCGAAAATTGACGTGAAGGTTGGCCAGCAATTGGCCCGTGGTGGAGTGGTCGGGAAAGTCGGTTCCACCGGGCGCGCGACCGGGCCGCATATGCACTGGAACGTCAGCCTGAATGATGCGCGAGTGGATCCAGCGATTTTCATTGGGGCGTTTCAGCCATAAATAGTTGTTGAGGCTGATGGCCCCTTCGCGAGCAAGCCCCACATTAGATTTTCGGCGTGCACAGAATATGTGTTCACGCCGATCAAATGTGGGAGCGGGCTTGCTCGCGAAGGCGGTCTCATTGGCGCCGCTTATTCCGCCTCAAGGTCCTCAATCCCATGGATTTCCCTGTGCGCCAGGCACTCTTTGATCCAGGTCTGAGTTTCCGCCGAGAAGCCCGCCAACTCTTCAGCGCTGACCAACTCATGAGTACACAGCCCCAGCAAGTGAGCAGGCGCCTCATTGCGTGAGTGCCTGAACACGCCGAACGCCCAATACAGTTCCTGTTGACCGGCCTTCAGCCTTTCTTCACTGGCTTCAATCCGCTCATAAGCCACCAGGCTTTTATCCAGCACTATGCGCTCGACCTCCTCCATGATCCGGATGCATAGCCGCTCATGGGCCAACGGACGCAGCGCACTATAAAGCTTCCAATCCGACTCGTTCATTGCCGACTCCTGCCTGCCAGTAGTCCTTGGTGAGGCTTTAAGAATAGCCGCGCTGACACGCCCCATCACCGAAAGCCTTCAATTGCGCATCGCTCAAACCTCGCGCAAACATAAAAACAATCACCACTCTTCACCGCAATAAAATCTCGATAACCACGACTTTTCGAGGATTCCTCTCAATTTTTTTCGACCGCTTGCCATCCTTCACCCTCGCGGTTAGGGTTGAAGGCATGAAAACCTCTCACACCCTCATTCAGCTTCGCCACACCGCAGCCTGTGCCTTGTCAGTGCACGACTGCCAGGCTGAATCGCGATGCCTCGTCCTACGCTTTATCCCCAGAACATTTGATCCACCGGCAGGCCGCCTTTTTTCGGCCCACACAATAAGGATTTCCCGATGAGCATGCTCAAAGACCCGTCTTCGAAATACCGCGCGTTCCCGACCATCGACATCCCGGACCGCACTTGGCCGTCGAAGACCATTACCGCTGCGCCGATCTGGTGCAGCTCCGACCTTCGTGATGGTAACCAGTCGCTGATCGAGCCAATGGACGCGGTCAAGAAGCTGCGTTTCTGGAAAACCCTGGTGTCGGTCGGCGTTAAAGAAATCGAAGCGTCGTTCCCGGCGGCTTCGCAAACCGACTTCGACTTCGTGCGCACCCTGATCGAAGGCAACCACATCCCGGACGACACCACCATTCAGGTGCTGACCCAGGGCCGTGAAGATTTGATCGAGCGCACCTTCGAATCCCTGCGCGGGGCGAAAAAAGCCATCGTTCACCTGTACAACGCCACCTCCCCTTCCTTCCGTCGCATTGTCTTCAATCAGGACAAGGAAGGGGTCAAGGCCATCGCCGTGAACGCGGCCAAGCTGTTCGTCAAATATGCCGCCCAGCAGCCAAACACCGAGTGGACCTTCGAATACTCGCCAGAAACCTTCAGCGCCACCGAGCTCGAGTTCGCCAAAGAAGTCTGCGACGCAGTCATCGAAGTCTGGAACCCGACGCCTGAGCACAAGGTGATTCTCAACCTGCCAGCCACCGTCGAATGCGCGACCCCGAACATCTATGCCGACCAGATCGAATGGTTCGGCCGTCACATCAACCGTCGTGACAGCGTGATCATCAGCCTGCACACCCACAACGACCGTGGCACGGGTGTTGCCGCCACCGAGCTGGGCCTGATGGCCGGCGCCGACCGTGTCGAAGGCTGCCTGTTCGGCAACGGCGAACGCACCGGTAACGTCGACCTCGTGACCGTGGCGCTGAACCTCTACACCCAGGGCATTCACCCTGAGCTGGATTTCTCCGACATCGACGGCGTGCGCAAAGTCGTCGAAGAATGCAACCAGATCCAGGTGCACCCACGCCACCCGTACGTCGGCGACCTGGTTCACACCGCGTTCTCCGGCTCCCACCAGGACGCGATCCGCAAGGGCTTCGCCCAGCAGAAACCGGACACTCTGTGGGAAGTGCCGTACTTGCCGATCGACCCGGCCGACATCGGCCGCAGCTACGAGGCGGTGATCCGCGTCAACAGCCAGTCGGGCAAGGGCGGTATCGCTTACCTGCTGGAACAGGAATACGGCATCAGCTTGCCGCGTCGCATGCAGATCGAGTTCAGCCAGGTTGTGCAGCGTGAAACCGATCGCCTGGGCCTCGAGATGACGGCTCAGCAGATCCACGCGCTGCTGCACAGCGAGTACTTGCAGGCCAACACCCCGTACGCGCTGGTCAGCCATCGCCTGCAGGAAGAAAACGGTCACAGCGCCGTCGAAGTGGAAGTCTCTGGTAAAGGTCAGGGCGAAACCAACCTGCACTGGCGTGGCAAGGGCAACGGCGCCCTGGAAGCGCTGGTGGCCGGTCTGCCGATTCCGGTTGAGATCATGGACTACAACGAACACGCCATCGGTTCGGGCACCAATGCCAAGGCTGCGGCCTACATCGAGCTGCGTGTGAATGGTGAACGTGCGGTGCACGGCGTTGGTATCGATGAAAACATCACCACCGCCAGCTTCAAGGCCCTGTTCAGCGCGCTGAACCGCTCGCTGAGCCAGCCGGAAGCGAAAGCGGCGTAAAGTCATCGCTGAAACGCAAAAGGCCCCGAGGTGCGAACCTCGGGGCCTTTTTGTTTGCCTGCCTGTTTTTGTGTTGCCCGTCCCGACCTCTTCGCGAGCAAGCCCGCTCCCACAGTGGATTTGGGTGTACGCATAATCTGTGCTCACATTGATCAACTGTGGGAGCGGGCTTGCTCGTGAAAAGGCCGGTTCAGGCCGCCGAGATCTCAGGTGAACTCGAAGGTATCGGCGTCCAGGTTCGCTGGAAAGCGTGTTCGATAAGCCTGAAGATCTGCAGCGTTCAGAACAACCTGGAACACGCCATCGGCTTCGCCCGCACTGAGTAACGTCTCACCCTGGAAGTCCAGCACTTGGCTGTCACCGGTATAGGCAAAGCCTTTGCCGTCAGTACCAATGCGATTCACCGCCGCCACATAACAGAGGTTTTCAATCGCCCGCGCTGGCAGCAAACGGTTCCAGTGCTGACGCCGTGCACCCGGCCAGTTGGCGGTGTACAGCAGCAAATCGGTGTCCTGAGCATCGCGGCTCCAGACCGGGAAGCGCAGGTCGTAGCAAATCAGCGGCCGCACGCGCCAGCCCTTGAGTTCGAACTGCACCTGACGCTCGCCGGGGGTGAAGTGGTTGTGCTCGCCGGCCATGCGGAACAGATGGCGCTTGTCGTAGTGCCACACCTCCCCGTCCGGCCTCGCCCACAACAGGCGATTGCGATGGCTGCCGTCAGCTGCCTGGACGATCACGCTGCCGGTGATCACCGCATCCAGTTTCGCTGCCTGAACCCGCAGCCATTTGCTGGTGGGACCGTTTTCCGACTCGGCGAGGGTCTCGGACTCCATCGAGAAACCGGTGGTGAACATTTCCGGCAGGATGATCAGATCCGCCCCGCGAGCCTGTTCCAGCAAAGGCTCGAAATGCTCCAGATTGGCCTGACGATCGTGCCAGGCCAGGGTGGTCTGGATCAGCGCGATGTTCAGATTGGGCAGTGCACTCAGATCACGCATAGTTTTGCCGCTGCTTCACGCAGGGTCTCCTCGCGTTTGGCGAAGCACAGGCGCACCAGGCGCTGGCCTTCGGGCGGAGTCTGGTAGAACACCGAGATCGGGATGCTCGCCACGCCATGTTCGCGGGTCATCCACAACGCCATCTCGACATCATTGAGGTCCGGGCGGATCTGCGAGTAATCGACCAACTGGAAATACGTGCCGGCCACTCGGGTGAAACTGAAGCGCGAAGGCGCCAACAGATCGCAGAACAGATCGCGCTTGGCCTGATAGAAAGCCGGCAGTTCTTCGACGTGTTCCGGGTGCTCGGCCATGTAGTCGGCCAAGGCATATTGAAGTGGCGTCACGCCGCAAAAACTGACGTACTGGTGAACCTTGCGCAGCTCGGCGGTGAGGGCCGGCGGTGCGACCACGTAGCCGGTTTTCCAGCCAGTGACGTGATAGGTCTTGCCGAAGGAGCTGACCACGAATGCACGCTGATACAGCTCTTCGTGATTCAGCACGCTGACGTGGGGCACGTCATCGAACACCAGGTGTTCGTAGACCTCATCGCTGATGACATAGATGTCGCGGTCGCGAATCAACGCCGCCAACTGATCCAGCTCGGCACGACTGATCAGCGCGCCGCTTGGGTTATGTGGGGTGTTGAGGATGATCATCCTCGTGCGCGGCGTAATGGCTTCACCGAGCTTCTGGAAGTCGATGGCGAAGTCATTCAGGCCCAACTGCACATGAACGCAGCGACCACCGGCCAGCTCAACCGAAGGTTCATAACTGTCGTAGGCCGGATCGAACACGATCACTTCGTCGCCGCTGTGGATAACCGCTTGAATGGCGCAAAAGATCGCCTGGGTTGCACCGGGCGTGACTGTCACTTCATGGTCAGCATCAACATTGACGCCGTAGCTGCGGACGATCTTCGCCGCAATCTGCTGACGCAATGCAGGAAGGCCGGTCATCGGCGAATACTGGTTGTGGCCATTGGCGATATGCCGACCGACCGCATCGCACAGGGCCTGCGGCGCATCGAAATCGGGAAAACCCTGGGACAAATTAAGCGCCCCGGTTTGCGCCGCGAGCTGAGACATCTGAGTGAAGATAGTGATGCCGACATTCGGCAGCTTACTGGTGATCATCGGTGATTCCCTGCTCTACACCCGGCTCTACGGCGGCGCGGGAGAGCCCGAGAATAGCCCAAACGGCAGATCGAGTAGGAGGCGGCTTTACAGCCGCCGTCCTCTCACACCACCGTACGTACGGATCCGTATACGGCGGTTCAAGCTATGCGGCTAAGCCGGTTTATCGTATCCAGTACCGAAACTAACCCAAGCTGACCCCATAGTTTCTTCGGCAGCGCCTGATTCATATGAGATGCGCCTGAGCTCCACCATGGGCCTCGGCCATTGAAGGCTGATTTGCAGGCGCGAGCTTCGCTAAGCCCCAGGCGCATCAAGTTACGTGCCCTCGTTGAGGGCCGCTTCCATTGTCGCCAGACGACGC
>NZ_CP024866.1:1459413-1487278 GCF_004136015.1 Pseudomonas sp. ACM7
GCGCGACCTTCCTGCTTATGCCTGTCGGATCTACGTCGCAGCGTCCCGTGCAAGTATTGGGCTTTAGGGAAACACGCCCCTTTACCCCGCTGCGCCGCCTCTATCCGCTTGCTGTTCGTCAAGCCAGCATTTTGCCTCGGGCTTCCTTCAGATTCGCGGTCACCCGCGACACCCTTGCCTCTGGCTAACACTTCCCCTTGCCGGGTGTGTAGAGGACTTTCACCTCCAAGTCACCAGCGAGGCCACCACAGCCAAGCTGGTTGCGCTTGCGCGCAACGCGCCATGCCTGGCGCACGCATGAAAAAGGGCGCCATGGGCGCCCTCTTCCGCTTGCCTGAATCAGCGCTTGTCGCGGCGCTTTTTGTCGGCTTTCTTGTGGTGCGACATCATCCGACGCTTCTTGTTGACCTGACGGTCGGTGAGCGAGTTCTTGTTGCCTTCGTACGGGTTCTCGCCGCCCTTGAACTCGATGCGGATCGGAGTACCGACCAGCTTCAAGACACGACGGTAAGTGTTTTCCAGATAGCGCACGTAAGACTTCGGCACCTTCTCGATCTGGTTACCGTGAATCACGATGATCGGCGGGTTCGCGCCACCCAAGTGGGCATAACGCAGCTTGATCCGACGGTTGTTGACCATCGGTGGCGCGTGCTCACCAACTGCATCTTCCAGAATCGTGGTCAGGCGGTTGGTTGGCCAGCGGGTGACCGCAGACTTGAACGAGTTCTGTACGGAGGCGTAGAGGTTGCCCACGCCAGTGCCGTGCAGGGCAGAGATGAAGTGAATGTCGGCGTAGTCAACGAAGAACAGTCGACGTTGCAGCTCGACCTTCACGAAGTCGCGCTCGCTCGGCGTCATGCCGTCCCACTTGTTGATCGCGATCACCAGCGCACGACCCGACTCAATGGCGAAGCCCAGCAGGTTGAGATCGTGATCGACCACGCCTTCGCGGGCGTCCATCACGAAGATCACCACGTTGGCGTCTTTGATCGCTTGCAGGGTTTTGACCACGGAGAATTTTTCAACTTCTTCGTGGATCTTGCCGCGCTTGCGCACACCGGCGGTGTCGATCAGCGTGTACTTCTCGTCGTTACGCTCGAACGGGATGTAGATACTGTCGCGGGTGGTGCCGGGCTCGTCATAAACGATTACCCGGTCTTCACCGAGCATGCGATTGACCAAGGTCGACTTGCCGACGTTCGGGCGGCCGATGATCGCGATCTTGATCCCGTCTTTTTCGCTTGGGCCAGGAATGCGCTTGGCTTCCTCGCCTTCGGCAACGATCTCCTCTTCACCATCTTCCGGCTCTTCTTCGTCTTTCGGGAAGGAGCTCAGAGCGATTTCCAGCATCTGGGTGATGCCACGACCATGCGCACCGGCGATCGGGATCGCGTGGCCCATGCCCAACGGGGCGAATTCGGCGCGGGCCATTTCAGGGTCGATGTTGTCGACCTTGTTGGCAACCACGTAAGAACGCTTGTTACGTTTGCGCAAATGCTCGGCGATCATCTGGTCGGCGGCGGTGAAACCGGCCTTGGCATCTACCAGGAACAGAACGACATCCGCTTCTTCAATGGCCAGCAGCGACTGCTCGGCCATTTTTTCGTCCATACCGTGCTCGTCACCGGAGATACCGCCGGTGTCGACCAGAATGTAGGAACGCCCTTGCCACTTGGCCTCACCGTATTGGCGATCACGGGTCAGACCGGACAAGTCGCCGACGATGGCGTCGCGAGTCCTGGTCAGGCGGTTGAACAAGGTGGACTTGCCGACGTTCGGTCGGCCCACCAGGGCGATTACGGGAACCATGCGGCTCTCCACTTCGTTATTTCAGAAAATACAAAAGCCGCTGCTAGGCAGCGGCTGGTGCTCGGGGCAGCGCCTGTAAGCGCTGCGAGCCCCGCAAAACGGGGCCGCTTGGGGAACTAACCCCAAGCATAGTCAAACCTTTACTTAATGGTCAGGGCTTCCAGTTTGCCACTGTTGCCATACACATAAATCGTGTCACCCACCACCAGCGGACGGGCACGCAGGCCGTCGCTGTCGATGCGCTCGCGGCCGACGAAACGACCGTCCACCTGGCTCAGCAGATGCAGGTAACCTTCCATATCACCGACGGCAACGTAGCTGGAGAACACTTCCGGAGCCGACAGTTGACGACGGGCCAGCGAATCGTTGCTCCACAAGGCTGTGGTGGAACGTTCGTCGACGCCTTCAACGGTGCCCGAAGACAGGCTCACGTAGACGCTGCCAAAACCCTGGGCGACACCGGCATAGCTGGAAGCATCACGCTGCCAGAGCTGACGACCGCTTTCCAGATCCAGTGCCGCAACGCGACCCTGATAGCTGGCGACATACAGCGTACCGCCGGACAGCAGCAGGCCACCGTCGATATCGACAACGCGCTCCAGTTCCGAACGACCTTGTGGAATCGCTACACGTTGTTCCCACACCGGCACGCCGTTGGAAATATCGAGAGCGACCACTTTACCGGTCGACAGGCCAGCCACCGCGAGGCGGTTGGTGACGATCGGCGCACTGGTGCCGCGCAGGGTCAATACCGCCGGAGTGCTGTCATACAACCAGCGCTGGGTGCCGGTAGCGGCATCCAGACCGATCAGACGGTCATCCTGAGTCTGAACGACAACGACATCACCGTTGTTGGCCGGCGGTGCGAGGACTTCACTGGACACGCGAGCGCGCCATTTCTCTTCACCGTTGATGGCGTCCAGGGCAACGATTTCACCCTTGATCGTACCGATCAGGAGCAGACCGTAACTGACGCCGACAGCGCCGGAAACAGGCAGTTCGAGATCTTTCTTCCATTTGACGTCGCCATTGCTGCGATCCATCGCCATCACCACACCGGTGACGTCGGCGGCATAGATGGTATCGCCATCGATCGCCGGAACCAGCATGTTGTACGATTCGCCCTGACCGTCACCGATCGAACGACTCCACTGCTTGTGCAGAACCACTTCTTCTTTGAAGTCGGTCAACTCGGCCGGTGGCAGTTCTTTTTTGCTGTTGCTGCTGCAACCCGCGGCCAATATGGCCAGAGCCAGCAATGCTGCATGTTTCCAACGAATCACGTCACGCATCCCCTTTGGCCAGGTCGTCCAGCTTGATTTGTAGGCCACCCACTGCCGCTTCATCCGACAGTGCCGCCTTGGCTTTTTGATACGCCGTGTTCGCTTCGTCGGTACGACCCAACTGCACCAGCAGGTCGCCTTTGAGTTCTTCGCGAGTGGCCAGGAATGCTTTATCGGCATCGCCTTCGAGCAGTTTCAGGGCTTCATCGGCCTTGTTCTGCGCGGCCAGCACCTGCGCCAGGCGCTGACGAGCAATTTCGCCCAGCGCCGGGTTGGCCGGTTTGGCGACGATGGCTTTCAGCTCGCTGGCTGCGTCATCCAGCTTGCCGCTGTCGACCGCAACTTTTGCCACGAACAGGCTGCCGTACTGCGCGTAAGCGCTACCGCCGAACTCGCTGTTGAGCTTGCCGGCCAGGTCCGCAACACGGGCGGCATCAGGCTTGCCGTCTGGCGTCAGCGTGGTTTCCAGCAGTTGCTGATAAAGCATCGAGGCGCCTTGCGACTGATTGCTCTGATACTTGTGAAAAGCCTGCCAGCCGAACACGATGACCAGCGCCAACAGGCCGCCAGTGACCAGGGGCTTGCCGTTGCGTGTCCACCAGTCCTTCAAATCCGCCAGATGTTCGTCTTCGGTACTCGACACCCCAATACTCCTTAATCGCTAAATCGGCTGTTTGACAGCTTCAACCCTGCACGACGCAGGTGGCCAGGTGTGCAGCAAGCGCATCCCAGGCAATGCTTTGTTGCTCGCCCTGGCCACGCAGGGGTTTGAAACCTACCACTTGCTGGGCCATTTCGTCGTCACCGAGGATCAGCGCGTACAACGCACCGCTCTTGTCGGCTTTCTTGAACTGGCTTTTGAAGCTGCCGGCGCCGGCATTCACTTGCAGGCGCAGGTTGGGCAACTGATCACGAACACGTTCACTCAGGGCCAGACCGGCCAGCTCGGCGGCCTCACCGAAGGCGCAGAGGTAAACGTCGACCTGACGGGAAATCTCTTCCGGGATCTGCTCCAGGGTTTCAAGCAACAGCACCAGGCGCTCGATGCCCATGGCGAAACCAACGCCAGGAGTCGGCTTGCCGCCCATCTGTTCCACCAGACCATCGTAACGACCACCGGCACACACGGTGCCTTGGGCGCCCAACTGGTCGGTGACCCATTCGAAAACGGTCTTGCTGTAGTAATCCAGCCCGCGAACCAGCTTCGGGTTGATCACGTAAGGAATGCCGGCGGTGTCCAGACGAGCCTTGAGACCCTCGAAGTGCACACGAGACTCTTCGTCGAGGTAGTCGGCCATTTTCGGCGCGTCGACCAGTACGGCTTGAGTGTCGGCGTTCTTGGTATCCAGAACCCGCAAAGGGTTGGTCTTCAGGCGACGCTGGCTGTCTTCGTCCAGCTTGTCCAGGCGGGCCGAAAGGAACTCGACCAGCGCTTCGCGATAACGACCGCGGGACTCGGCAGTGCCCAGGCTGTTGAGTTCGAGCTTGACCGCAGAACGAATGCCCAGCTCGCCCCACAGGCGCCAGGTCAGCACGATCAGCTCGGCATCGATGTCCGGACCGTCGAGGTTGAAGACTTCGCAACCGATCTGGTGGAACTGGCGATAACGGCCTTTCTGCGGACGTTCGTGGCGGAACATCGGGCCGATGTACCAGAGTTTCTGCACCTGGCCACCGCCGGTGATGCCGTGCTCGAGCACCGCACGCACGCAGGCCGCTGTGCCTTCGGGGCGCAGGGTCAGGGAGTCGCCGTTGCGGTCGTCGAAGGTGTACATCTCTTTCTCGACGATGTCGGTCACTTCACCGATGGAGCGCTTGAACAGCTCGGTGAACTCGACGATCGGCATGCGGATCTGCTTGTAACCGTAGTTATCCAGCAAACGCGAGACAGTGCCCTCGAAATGACGCCACAGGGGAGTCTGCTCGGGCAGGATGTCGTTCATGCCACGTATGGCTTGCAGAGACTTGCTCACTATAAATCCTTAAATTCGTTCGATCAGCCGCGAGCGATTACTGCTGCGTCGGCTTCGACCTTTTCGGCCGCTTTCTGGCGGATCAAGCGTTCAAGCTCATCCACCAGATTGTCATTCGTCAGTTTCTGCGACGGCTTGCCGTCGATGTAAATCAGGTTTGGCGTGCCGCCGGTCAAGCCGATATGGGCTTCCTTGGCTTCGCCCGGCCCGTTGACCACACAACCGATGACCGCGACATCCAGCGGCACCAGCAGGTCTTCGAGGCGCCCTTCCAGCTCGTTCATGGTTTTGACCACATCGAAGTTCTGCCGCGAGCAACTCGGGCAGGCGATGAAGTTGATGCCACGGGAACGCAGATGCAGGGATTTGAGAATGTCGTAGCCGACTTTCACTTCCTCGACCGGGTCGGCCGCCAACGAGATGCGAATAGTATCGCCAATCCCTTCGGCGAGCAGCATACCGAGGCCCACGGCGGATTTCACCGTGCCTGAACGCAAACCACCGGCTTCGGTGATGCCCAGGTGTAGCGGCTGGACGATTTCCTTGGCCAGCAAGCGGTAAGCGGCGACGGCCATGAACACGTCAGAAGCTTTCACGCTGACCTTGAAGTCCTGGAAATTCAGGCGTTCAAGGTGCTCGACGTGACGCAGGGCCGACTCAACCAGCGCAGCCGGGGTCGGCTCGCCGTATTTCTTTTGCAGGTCTTTTTCCAGGGAACCGGCGTTCACGCCGATGCGGATCGGAATCCCGCGATCACGGGCGGCATCGACTACCGCACGCACGCGGTCTTCGCGACCGATGTTGCCCGGGTTGATTCGCAGGCAGTCAACGCCCAGTTCGGCTACGCGCAGAGCAATCTTGTAGTCGAAGTGGATGTCGGCAACCAAAGGCACTTTGACCAGTTTCTTGATCTTGCCGAAGGCTTCAGCGGCATCCATGTCGGGCACGGAAATTCGCACGATATCGACGCCAGCCGCTTCCAGACGATTGATCTGGGCCACGGTAGCGGCTATGTCATTGGTGTCGCTGTTGGTCATGCTCTGCACAGCGATAGGCGCATCGCCGCCAACGGGCACGTTACCGACCCAGATCTTGCGGGATTCGCGACGTTTGATTGGAGATTCGCCGTGCATGACTTATTGACCCAACTTCAGGCGAGCAGTCTCGCCACTGGTGAACGGAGCGACATCAACCACCTGCCCGTTGTAGCTGACCTGCGCGCCACGGGCGAAGCCCAGACGCACGGAAAACGGTGGCTTGCCGCTCACGGAAACGTTTTCGCCTTTGCGCTTGAGACCGCTCAACAGCACCTTGCCGGTGCCATCGGTCACTTGCGTCCAGCAATCAGCAGTGAATTGCAGTTGAACCTGACCCTGGCCGGCAACCGGAGCAGCCGCTGCTGGAGCGGGAATGGTCGGAGTAACCGAGGCGCTCGCAGGCGGGGCTGATACAACAGGAGCAGTCGGGGATGGCGTGGTCAGAGTCGCGACAACCGGAGCGATGCTGCGCGTCGGTGCAACGGGCGCTGGCGCAGCAGGTGCAGTCGGAGGCGCGGTCGCTTCAGCTTCGGCCGGTGCTTCAGAGGAATTTTCGGCTTGTGGCAACGCCAGCGACGTCGAGCCTTCAGCCTGACCTTCCGCGACGGCCTGGTCTTCCGGCTCGTCCAGCGGATGGATCTGGGTGGTGCCGTCAGCGCCTTCGACTTCAACGTGTTCCGGGCTCAGGCTAGTCAGGTCTTTGGTGCGCAATGAGGTTTGATCCTGCCACCAGACAAAACCACCACCAATCACTGCCAACAGCAACAGCAGGCTGACAACTCGCAAAATGGTGTGGGAAACCCGAACCGGCTCTTCGATACGTCCCAGGCTATGAACGTTGCTGCCCTGGGAGTCGGTGCCGGTGGATTGGTCGAACTGCTGGACCAGTACGGTTTGATCCATGCCCAGCAATTTCGCGTAGGCGCGAATATAACCGCGAGCAAAGGTATGCCCAGGCAGCTTGTCGAAAGCGCCGGCTTCCAGATTGCTCAGGGAATTGACGGTGAGGTTGAGCTTGAGGGCCACTTCGGCCAGCGACCAGCCATTGCTTTCGCGGGCCTGGCGCAAGGTCTCACCGGGATTAACGCGATTCGCTGCTACAACTTCGGGATGCGCCGCTTTCATCATTGCTCCGACAGGTATTGCTGATATTCCGGCGTACCGGGATAGAGTCGTTTTAGTTGCAGGCCAAAACTGGCGGCCTTGTCGCGATCATCAAACACTTTTGCCAGCCGAACGCCGAGCAATAGACTACGTGCATTTTGCTCGGTGAGCAGGCTAAAACGATCGTAATAGTCACGCGCGGGCACATAATGCCTGTCTTCGAAGGACAACTCAGCCATTTCCAGCAATGCACGTGGCTGTTGGCGATTCAAACGCAGGGATTTTTCCAGCTGCTGCTGCGCCAGATCGCGCTGCCCCAGCTTCGAAGCGGTCATGCCGAGGTTCTCGAACACCCGTGAGCGCTCAGGATACAAGGTATCGGCGGCGGCCTGTTCAAAGCGCTCGTACGCCTCTTTGTAACGTTTTTCTTCGAAAAGAAAACTGCCGTAGTTGTTCAGGATTCGCGCATCGTTGGGGCGAGAAGACAGCGCCTTGCGAAAATGCTGATCCGCCAGCTCCGGCTCCATCTCGGCCTGGAATACCAGGCCCAGCGCAGCGTTGGCATCCGGATCCGAGTCATCCAGGTCCAGCGCTTTCTTCAACGGTACTTTCGCCCGTTCGGTCATACCCTGCTGCAAGTACCCCAAGCCCAGCTGCACATAGGCAACGCGCGCCTCATCGCGGCCCTTGCTGGTCTTCATCGGGTTGAAATCGCCCGACAGGACACAACCAGCACACAGGCTGGCCAACAGCAAAAGCAGCGCTAAGCGCAGGGACATAGAGATCCTCTCTTAATTATTGTTCGCAGCGTTCTGTGCGATATCGTTTTCGGCGCTTAACTCACGCACGGCGATATAACGCTCGCTGCGACGGGTGCGATCCAGCACCTGCCCTACCAATTGGCCACACGCGGCATCGATGTCTTCACCGCGGGTGGTGCGTACGGTGACATTGAAGCCGGCATGGTGAAGCTGATCCTGGAAACGACGAATCGCGTTGTTGCTCGGGCGCTCGTAACCGGAATGCGGGAACGGGTTGAACGGAATCAGGTTGATCTTGCACGGGATGTTCTTGAGCAACTCGATCATTTCGACCGCGTGTTCGACCTTGTCGTTGATGTCCTTGAGCAAGGTGTACTCAATGGTCAGCACGCGCTTCTCGCCCAGGGACGACATGTAGCGCTGGCACGACTCGAGCAGCATCTTAAGCGGATACTTCTTGTTGATCGGCACCAATTGGTTACGCAATGCGTCGTTCGGTGCGTGCAGGGACAACGCCAAGGAGACGTCGATGTGCTTGGACAGCTCATCGATCATCGGCACCACACCCGAGGTAGACAGGGTAACGCGGCGCTTGGAGATCCCGTAGCCCAGGTCATCCATCATCAGATGCATGGCGGCCACGACGTTGTCGAAGTTCAGCAGCGGCTCACCCATGCCCATCATCACCACGTTGGTGATGGCACGGTCGGCGGTCGCCGGGATGCTGCCGAACGATTTATTGGCAATCCACACCTGGCCGATGACTTCGGCGGCAGTGAGGTTGCTGTTGAATCCTTGCTTGCCGGTGGAGCAGAAACTGCAATCCAGGGCACAGCCTGCCTGGGACGAAACGCACAAAGTGCCGCGTTTGCCCTGGGGAATGTACACGGTCTCGACGCAGCTGCCGGACGCCACGCGCACCACCCACTTGCGGGTGCCGTCGGTGGAGATGTCCTCGCTGACAACTTCAGGACCGCGAACCTCGGCAATAACCTTGAGCTTGTCGCGCAAGGCCTTGCTGACGTTCGTCATGGCGTCGAAATCATCGACGCCAAGGTGGTGAATCCATTTCATTACCTGACCGGCACGGAAACGCTTCTCCCCGATTGAGTCGAAGAATTTTTCCATTTCCAGCTGAGTCAGACCCAGCAGGTTGGTTTTTACAGTCGATGTAGTCATGGATTCACCTTCACTCTTAAGCCAATGCTTAGCGAGTGGTTACTTCAGTAGCTGCGAAGAAGTACGAGATTTCGCGAGCAGCAGCGGCTTCGGAGTCCGAACCGTGTACAGCGTTGGCGTCGATGGAATCAGCGAAGTCAGCGCGGATGGTACCGGCAGCAGCTTCTTTAGGGTTGGTAGCGCCCATCAGCTCACGGTTCAGAGCGATAGCGTTTTCGCCTTCCAGAACCTGAACGACAACCGGACCGGAGATCATGAAAGCAACCAGGTCGCCGAAGAAACCACGAGCGCTGTGCTCAGCGTAGAAGCCTTCAGCTTCAGCTTTGGACAGTTGCTTCAGTTTCGAAGCTACAACGCGCAGGCCAGCTTTTTCGAAACGAGTGGTGATCTCGCCGATAACGTTTTTTGCAACAGCGTCAGGCTTGATGATGGAGAAAGTACGTTGAACAGCCATGGTGTAACTCCAGAAACGGTAATTTGCGAAAAATTAAACCCGCGAATTATACGCGGGTTCTTTGGTATTGCCTAACGGCTTACAGGTCGCGACCCTCCGCCTTCTGTAGGAGCTGCCGAAGGCTGCGATCCTTTGATCCTGGTCTTGCACTTGAGATTCAAGTGGCATCGGAAAAGATCGCAGCCTCGCTTCGCTCGTCAGCTCCTACTCTGCTTCTTCGATCCAGGCGGCCTGAATGGCTTCAAGCACCTTCTCGCCACCGCGGGTCGGATCATCACTGAACTGCGGCAATGCCAGCACCCATTTGTGCAGATCGACGAAGTTCACGTAACGCGGGTCCACATCTGGCTTGGATTCAGCCAGCTGGATCGCGATTTCCAGCACATCAACCCATTTCAGACTCATTTCAGTTCCTTGAATCAGTGCGGCGCTTCAGCCGCATGGTTGACCGAGTACTTCGGAATTTCGACAGTCAGGTCTTCATTCCCGACGATCGCCTGACAGCCTAGACGCGATTGCGCCTCCAGACCCCAGGCACGATCAAGAAAGTCTTCTTCCAGCTCATCCGCTTCTTCCAGCGAGTCAAAGCCCTCACGAATGATGCAATGACAGGTGGTGCAGGCGCAGACGCCGCCACAGGCGCTTTCCATCTCGATATGGTGTTCGTGGGCCAGCTCGAGAATGGATGTGCCAGGCTCAGCCTCCACAACCATACCTTCCGGGCAGAACTTCTCGTGTGGCAGAAAAATGACCTGCGGCATCGTTATTCCTCAATCTCATTCAGGTTGCGCCCCGCCAGCGCGGCTTTCACCGTCGAATCCAGGCGGCGGGCAGCAAAGGCGTCGGTCACTTGCGACAGACGCTTGGTCTGCTGCTCGATGGCGTAACCATCGGTGCCTTTCATCAATTCGGTCAGTTCCTGCATCTGCAATTCGATGACCATGCGCTCTTCGGCGTCGAGCAAACGCTCGCCATCGACATCGAGGGCGCCCTGCACCGCTTCGATCAGGCGCTGGGCATCGACCTGCTGTTCACGCAACACCCGGGCGACCTTGTCGTCGTTGGCGTGCTGGAACGAGTCCTTGAGCATTTTGGCGATTTCGCCATCCGTCAGACCGTAGGACGGCTTGACCTGGATGCTGGCCTCAATGCCCGAACCCAACTCGCGGGCAGAAACACTGAGCAGACCGTCGGCATCGACCTGGAAGGTCACGCGAATCTTCGCCGCGCCGGCCACCATCGCCGGAATGCCGCGCAATTCGAAGCGTGCCAGGGAACGGCAGTCGCTGATCAGCTCGCGCTCGCCCTGCAAGACGTGGATCGCCATGGCCGACTGGCCATCTTTATAAGTCGTGAAGTCCTGAGCTCGGGCGACAGGGATGGTGGTGTTGCGTGGAATCACCTTCTCCATCAGTCCGCCCATGGTTTCCAGCCCCAGGGACAACGGAATCACGTCAAGCAACAGCAACTCATCGCCATCACGCTTGTTGCCAGCCAGGGTATCGGCCTGGATCGCGGCACCAATGGCCACCACTTGATCCGGATCGATTTCGGTCAACGGCTCGCGACCGAAGGCTTCAGCGACGGCTTCGCGGACGCGAGGCACGCGTGTCGAACCGCCCACCATGACCACCGCGTGCACTTCGTCCAGCTCGATACCGGAATCACGCACAGCGCGGCGACAGGCTTTCAGGCTGCGGGCAACCATTGGCTCGATCAGCGCATTGAAGGCTTCACGGGTCAGCTCGGCTTTCCAGTCGCCATAAACGACTTCAACGGACGAGGCATTGGTCAGGGCTTCTTTGGCCGCACAAGCGGTTTGCAGCAGATGGCGTTGCGCACCCGGATCGAGGTCGGCGGACAGACCGGCGCTCTCGATGATCCAGCCAGCGATTGCGTGGTCGAAGTCATCGCCGCCCAGCGCGCTGTCGCCGCCGGTAGCCAAAACCTCAAACACGCCGCCGGTCAGACGCAGAATCGAAATATCGAAGGTGCCACCACCCAGGTCATAAATCGCGACCAGGCCTTCAGCTTGTTGATCCAGACCGTAAGCCACAGCAGCGGCGGTCGGCTCATTGAGCAGACGCAGCACATTAAGACCGGCCAGTTTGGCGGCATCCTTGGTGGCTTGACGCTGAGCATCGTCGAAATAGGCCGGAACGGTGATCACCGCGCCTACCAGTTCGCCACCCAACGTCGCTTCGGCGCGCTGACGCAGCACTTTCAGGATATCGGCGGAAACTTCGACCGGGCTTTTCGGGCCCTGAATCGTGTCGATGAACGGCATGTGCGATTCGCCGCCGACAAAGCGGTACGGCAGTTGATCGCCCAATTGCTTGACGTCGGAGAGACCACGACCCATCAAGCGCTTGACCGACAGCACGGTGTTCAAAGGGTCAGTGGCGGCAGCCAGCTTGGCCGACTCGCCGACTTCGACGCGATCAGCGTGATAGCGCACGGCAGACGGCAGGATGACCTGCCCGTCAGCGTCAGCCAGAGGCTCGGAAAGACCACTGCGCAATGCAGCGACCAGCGAATTGGTAGTGCCCAAGTCGATCCCCACAGCCAGACGACGCTGGTGCGGTTGAGGACTTTGGCCGGGTTCGGCGATCTGCAGTAGGGCCATCGTTATCAGGACTTATCTGTATATCAGGCGTGCGACCGGAGCGGCACTGGGTTAATCGTCGAGGCGCTCTTCTAACTGGCGCACTTCGTAGGTGAGCTTGTCGAGAAACTGCATGCGCCGCATCAGGCGTTCGGCCTGTTCACGTTGCGCTGCATCATCCCAACAGGCTGCGAAGCTTTCGTTCAGTTCATCCTGCGCAGTTTTCAGGCGACGCTTGAACACTGCAACACCCGCCAGGTCGGCGCTGTCTTGCAGGTCTTCGAGCTCTTCACGCAGCTCCATCTGCTGCAGAAGAAACTCCGGATCATGCACCGTGACCTCCAGCGGCAGCTCGCGACCGCCCATGGCGAGCAAGTAACGCGCACGCTTTGGGGGACTTTTGAGCGTCTGGTAGGCCTCGTTGAGGCTCGCGGATTGCTCTAGCGCCAGCCGCTGCTCGCGCTCGGAAGCGTCTGCAAAGCGGTCCGGATGAACACCGCGCGCCAACTCACGGTAGCGCGTGGCCAACTGATCGAGATCCAGACGGAAGCTCGGTTTCAGCTCAAATAAAGCGAAATGACAAGGAGTACCCACGCGCAGCCTCAGATGTTGAAGCTTTCGCCGCAGCCACATTCACCGCGCACGTTGGGGTTGTTGAACTTGAAGCCTTCGTTCAACCCTTCCTTGACGAAATCGAGTTCGGTGCCGTCCAGGTAGGCCAGGCTTTTCGGGTCGATGATCACTTTCTCGCCGTGACTTTCGAACACCTGATCCTCTGCAACCACCTCGTCGACAAACTCCAGCACGTAGGCAAGGCCGGAACAGCCTGTGGTGCGAACACCCAGACGAATCCCTTCACCTTTGCCGCGCCCGTTGAGGGAGCGTCGCACGTGTTGAGCAGCCGCTTCTGTCATGCTGATAGCCATCGGTGACTCCTTACTCGTCGCCAAAACTTGAAAGTCAGATCAAGCCTTTCTTCTGCTTGTAGTCGCGAACGGCCGCTTTGATAGCGTCTTCAGCAAGTACGGAGCAGTGAATTTTTACTGGCGGCAGAGCCAGTTCTTCAGCCAGCTGAGTGTTTTTGATGGTCTCTGCTTCATCCAGAGTCTTGCCTTTCATCCACTCGGTCGCCAGGGAGCTGGAGGCGATAGCCGAACCGCAACCGTAGGTCTTGAACTTGGCGTCTTCGATGATGCCTTGCTCGTTGACCTTGATCTGCAGACGCATCACGTCGCCGCACGCCGGAGCGCCGACCATGCCGGTGCCGACATCAGGGTCTTCCGCGTCCATCTTGCCGACGTTGCGCGGGTTCTCGTAGTGGTCGATGACCTTTTCGCTGTAAGCCATGATTCTTAATCCTCACTCATCAGAGAGTCGCTCTTAAGCCCTGAAAAACTGCGTCTTACAGGGCCGGTTTGCGGCGACTTGAAATCAGTGTGCCGCCCACTCGATTTTCGAAATGTCGACACCGTCTTTGTACATGTCCCACAGCGGCGACAGAGTGCGCAGCTTGGTAACGGCCTCGCAGACTTTCTGCGCGGCGTAGTCGATTTCTTCTTCGGTGGTGAAACGGCCGAAGGTGAAGCGAATCGAGCTGTGTGCCAGTTCGTCGTTGCGGCCCAGGGCGCGCAGTACGTACGAAGGCTCAAGGGAAGCCGAGGTGCAGGCCGAACCGGACGAAACCGCCAGATCCTTGAGCGCCATGATCAGCGACTCGCCTTCAACGTAGTTGAAGCTCAGGTTCAGGTTGTGCGGTACGCGGGCGGTCATGCTGCCGTTGATGTACAGCTCTTCCAGGCCTTCGACCTGTTTGAAGAAACGGTCACTCAGGGCCTTGATGCGGATGTTCTCGGCAACCATGTCTTCCTTGGCTACGCGAAAGGCTTCGCCCATGCCGACGATCTGGTGGGTCGCCAGGGTGCCCGAACGCATGCCACGTTCGTGACCGCCGCCGTGCATGGTCGCTTCGATGCGAACACGCGGCTTGCGGCTCACGTACAGTGCGCCGATGCCTTTAGGGCCGTAGGTTTTGTGGGCAGAGAACGACATCATGTCGACTTTCAGCTTCGACAGGTCGATATCGACCTTGCCGGTGGACTGAGCAGCGTCGACGTGGAACAGGATGCCCTTGGAACGGGTCAGTTCGCCGATGGCTGCGATGTCGTTGATGGTGCCGATTTCGTTGTTCACGTGCATGACCGAAACCAGGATGGTGTCGTCGCGCAGGGCAGCTTCGATCATCTCCGGGGTGACCAGACCATCAGTGCGAGGCTCGATGTAAGTGACTTCGAAGCCTTCACGCTCCAGTTGGCGCATGGTGTCGAGGACAGCCTTGTGCTCAATCTTGGTGGTAATCAGGTGTTTGCCTTTAGTGGCATAGAAATGCGCCGCACCCTTGATTGCCAGGTTGTCGGACTCGGTGGCACCGGAGGTCCAAACGATTTCACGCGGGTCGGCGTTGACCAGGTCAGCGACCTGACGACGAGCGTTTTCGACGGACTCTTCAGCTTTCCAGCCGAACACGTGGGAACGGGACGCCGGGTTACCGAAGTTTCCGTCGACCAGCAGGCATTCACTCATTTTTTGCGCTACACGCGGATCAACCGGGGTGGTCGCAGAGTAATCAAGGTAAATCGGCAATTTCATGGACTATCTCCTAAATCAGGCTGGCTGGCGTGCCGCTAGCTCTTTGGCTGTCATTCGACGGCGGACGCTTCAATCTTGTCCAGGCGCGGCGCTTTGCTGTTGCAACGGCGCTGATCCTGACGCTGGGCTACTTCTTGTACCTCACGGCGAGTGACAAGGTCAGCCAAGCTGATACCGCTCAGAAACTCGTGAATCTGCAGGCTCAGATCGCACCACAAGTGGTGGGTCAGACAGGTGTCGCCTTGATGGCAATCGCCCTGGCCCTGGCATTTGGTGGCATCGACCGATTCGTTCACCGCATCGATCACCTGAGCAACCTGGATGCCCTGCATGTCGCGCGACAGCTGATAGCCACCGCCTGGACCACGGACGCTGGATACCAGATTGCTGCGGCGCAATTTGGCGAAGAGCTGTTCGAGGTAGGACAGGGAGATGCCTTGGCGCTCGGAGATATCGGCCAGGGACACCGGCCCGTGCTGCGCGTGCAACGCCAGGTCAAGCATGGCGGTTACGGCGTATCGGCCTTTTGTAGTCAGTCGCATGGACAATTACCACGGAGTTCAGAATGGGGCGAGTATGCAATTCCCGAGTATTTAAGTCAACTATAAGACCTAGTACTTTAGTCAGGTTTACCCGCAAAAGAGCGGCCGCATCATAGCAAAGGCGGGCCGCTTACAGCCAGCAGTACCGCGTTATCGTTCTTCGCGAGCAAGCCCGCTCCCACAAGGACGATGAGCATCCTGTGGGAGCGGGCTTGCTCGCGAAGGGGCCAACTCGGTTTAACTGGCCTGACTCTGATCCTTGTCCTTCACACAGGCAAAGTCTTCTTCGCGCAACTCAGGCAGATCCTTGGCGCAGTAGTTACTGCCCAGATCCTTCAACGCACCGCACATACCCTCCAGACGACCATCAACCGCCTGCAAATGATCGAGCAACTGATTGATGGCACGCGCCACCGGGTCCGGCATGTCTTCGCCAACACCGTAGGCATCGAAACCGATCTTCTCGGCCATGGCCTTGCGCTTGGCGTCCTGCTCTTCATCGGATTTGACGATGATCCGCCCCGGAATACCGACCACTGTCGCCCCGGCCGGCACAGCCTTGGTCACCACAGCATTGGAACCGACCTTGGCCCCGGCGCCAACCGTGAACGGGCCAAGCACCTTGGCGCCCGCCCCTACCACTACGCCATCTTCCAGAGTCGGGTGACGCTTGCCCTTGTTCCAACTGGTGCCGCCCAGGGTCACGCCCTGATAAAGGGTGACGTCGTTGCCGATCTCAGCGGTTTCACCGATGACGATGCCCATGCCATGGTCGATAAAGAAACGACGACCGACCTTGGCGCCCGGATGGATCTCAATCCCGGTCAACCAGCGACCGAAGTTCGACACCAGTCGCGCCAGCCACTTCCAGCCCATACCCCACAGGGCCGACGACAGGCGGTGAATCCAGATGGCGTGCATGCCCGGGTAGCACGTCAGAACTTCAAAGGCGTTGCGCGCTGCCGGATCACGATGGAAAACACTCTGAATATCTTCACGCAAACGCTCGAACATTTTTAATCCTTCCGCTTAAGAAGCTCACCACGGGCCGCTTTCTGGGTTTCCGTGAGGATGCCACGCAATATATTCATTTCCGCCCGGCTGACCGAGCTGCGTCCGTACAACCGGCGCAGGCGCGCCATCAAGTGCCGTGGCTTTTCCGGATCGAGGAATTCAATGGCCACCAGGGTTTGCTCCAGGTGCTCATAGAATCGCTCCAGCTCATCCATGGTCGCCAGCTCACCACTTTTGGTGGACGCCACTTCATCCTTCTCGACCTTGCTCGGCTGACCTTGGGCCGCGAGCCAGGACATCCGCACTTCATAGCTCAACACCTGCACCGCTGCCCCAAGGTTCAGCGAACTGAACTCAGGGTCTGATGGGATGTGCACGTGATAATGACATCGCTGCAGCTCTTCATTGGTCAGACCGGAATCTTCACGACCAAAGACCAAGGCAATCTCGGCACCCTGCGAGGCGTCCTCCACAACCTTCACTCCGCATTCGCGGGGATCGAGCAACGGCCAGGGAATGCGACGGTCACGGGCGCTGGTGCCGAGCACCAGATTGCAGCCAACCAAGGCATCTTCCAAGGTGGCGACGACTTGCGCGTTTTCAAGGATGTCACCGGCACCGGAAGCGCGAGCATCGGCTTCGTGATGCGGGAACAACCGCGGTTCGACCAGCACCAGCCGCGACAGGCCCATGTTCTTCATGGCACGCGCAGCCCCGCCGATATTCCCGGGATGGCTGGTATTGACCAAGACGACACGAATGTTATGCAGCAAGGGAGGCGCTCTCGAACACAGAAATGGGGAGCAGAATCTTACAGTTCATCCTACCGTTAAGCTACGAAACCGAACACCGACCTTCACCTGTAGAAAAGTTCTGATAGAATGCCCGGCTTTCTTTAACAACCTTAGGTGACACATCCATGCAGCCCATGCTGAATATCGCGCTGCGCGCCGCCCGCAGCGCCAGTGAATTGATCTTCCGCTCCATCGAGCGCCTGGATACCATCAAGGTCGACGAAAAAGACGCCAAGGATTACGTATCCGAGGTGGATCGCGCCGCCGAACAGAAAATCATCGACGCGCTGCGCAAGGCCTACCCTACCCACGGCATTCTCGGTGAAGAAACCGGCATGCACCCTGGTAGCGGCGAAGGCGAAGAATACCTGTGGATCATCGATCCACTGGACGGCACCACCAACTTCCTGCGCGGCATTCCTCACTTCGCCGTCAGCATCGCCTGCAAATACCGCGGTCGCCTGGAACACGCTGTTGTTCTGGACCCGGTGCGCCAGGAAGAATTCACCGCCAGCCGTGGTCGCGGCGCTCAACTGAACGGTCGTCGTCTGCGCGTCAGCGGCCGCACCAGCCTGGACGGCGCCCTGCTGGGTACCGGCTTCCCGTTCCGCGATGACCAGATGGACAACCTCGACAACTACCTGGGTATGTTCCGCGCCCTGGTTGGCCAGACCGCCGGCATCCGCCGCGCTGGCTCGGCGAGCCTGGACCTGGCTTACGTAGCGGCCGGCCGTTTCGACGCATTCTGGGAGTCGGGCCTGTCCGAGTGGGACATGGCTGCAGGCGCACTGCTGATTCAGGAAGCAGGCGGCCTGGTGAGCGACTTCACCGGCGGTCACGACTTCCTTGAGAAAGGCCACGTCGTTGCCGGTAACACCAAATGCTTCAAAGCAGTACTGACGGCCATCCAGCCGCACCTGCCGGCTTCGCTGAAACGCTAAGCGAGCAGCCACAAAAAAAGCACCCTTCGGGGTGCTTTTTTTTGAATCTGAATTTCATCTATTTACTGAGCCGGCTCATTCCGCCCCAGGATCAGCTTGCCTTCCTTGTCGACCGGAATCTGGTTGCCCGGATCGCGATCCATCCGGACTTTGCCTTCCTTGCCATCCAGCGAATAACGGACGTCATACCCTACGACCTTGTCGCTGATGTCATTCACCGTATTGCAGCGAGTTTGGGTCGTGGTGTAGGTGTCACGCTCCTGCATGCCTTCTTGCACCTTGTTACCCGCATAACCGCCGCCGACCGCACCGGCCACTGTGGCGATCTTCTTGCCAGTACCGCCGCCGATCTGATTACCCAACAGACCACCAGCCAGCGCACCGACCACCGTACCGGCGATCTGGTGTTGATCTTTCACCGGCGCCTGCCGGGTAACCGCTACATCCTTGCACACTTCACGTGGCGTCTTGATTTGTGTCTTGACCGGTTCAACGGCTAGAACTTGCGCATATTCAGGGCCGCTTTTAACCAGCTTGTAGGTGGCAACAGCACCCCCAGCAGTTACGCCGACAGCACCCAATACCGCACCAACCAGCAACGACTTGTTCACATGAACCTCCTGACCATCACATACGGGACAAGCCCGCGCTTCTCCCAGCCTTGGAGCATAAAAAAAGGCGCGAGTTCAATACTCGCGCCTTTTCGGCCGACAGCTGGAAAACGATAGCCGTTATGGGCGGTCGTCGACTTCCTTATCGGTAGCCACTACAGGAATCAGATCCTCGGTGCTCAGGTTCAGCCAGATCAGCACGACGTTGGCGATATAGATCGACGAGTACGTACCCGCCAACACGCCGATAAACAGCGCAATGGAGAAGCCGAACAGGTTGTCGCCACCAAAGAACAACAGGGCCGAGATCGCCAGCAAGGTGGAGATCGAGGTCGCCATGGTCCGCAGCAGGGTTTGCGTGGTCGAGATGTTGATGTTCTCGATCAGGGTCGCCTTGCGCAGTACGCGGAAGTTCTCACGAACCCGATCGAATACCACGATGGTGTCGTTGAGCGAGTAACCAATAATCGCCAGTACCGCCGCCAGCACCGTCAGGTCGAAGGTGATCTGGAAGAACGACAGGATACCGATGGTCACGATCACGTCGTGGATCAGCGAAACGATCGCACCGACCGCAAACTTCCACTGAAAGCGGAAAGCCAGGTAGATCAGGATGCCACCCAGCGCCATCAGCATGCCGAGGCCGCCTTGGTCGCGCAGCTCTTCACCGACCTGAGGGCCGACGAATTCGACGCGCTTGACCGTCGCCGGGTTGTCGCCGCCGACCTTCAGCAGCGCTTCTGCAACTTGATGACCTAGCTGCGGGTCTTCACCCGGCATACGCACCAGCAAATCGGTGGTTGCACCGAAGCTCTGCACGATGGCCTCGTGATAACCCGAAGTGACCAGCTGCTCACGCACCTTGGTGACGTCGGCCGGACGCTCGTAGGTCAGCTCGATGAGCGTACCGCCGGTGAAGTCCAGCCCCCAGTTCATGCCCTTGGTGGCGACGCTGAACAAAGCCAGCGCGGTAAGGAACAATGTGACGCCGAACGCAAAGTTGCGAACGCCCATGAAGTTGATTGTACGTAACATGGCAGCCCCTTAAATCCACAACTTCTTGAAGTCACGACCGCCGAAGATCAGGTTGACCATCGCGCGGGTCACCATGATGGCCGTGAACATCGAGGTAAAGATCCCGAGGGACATGGTCACTGCGAAACCTTTGACCGGGCCGGTGCCCATCGCAAAGAGAATCCCGCCGACCAACAAGGTTGTCAGGTTGGCGTCGAGAATCGCGGTGAATGCCCGGCCGAAGCCTTCGTTGATTGCCCGTTGTACGGTCATGCCAGCCGCAATCTCTTCACGTATCCGCGAGAAGATCAGAACGTTGGCGTCGACGGCCATACCCATGGTCAACACGATACCGGCGATACCCGGCAGGGTCAGCGTTGCACCCAGCAGCGACATCAGGGCCAGGAGCAGCACCATGTTCACCGCCAGCGCGACGGTGGCGATGATGCCGAAGAAGCGGTAGATGGCCATGATAAACAGCGAGACAAACAGCATGCCCCACAGCGATGCATCGATACCTTTGACGATGTTGTCGGCACCCAGGCTCGGGCCAATGGTGCGCTCTTCAGCGAAGTACATCGGGGCAGCCAGACCACCGGCACGCAGCAGCAGCGCCAGTTCGGACGACTCGCCCTGGCCGTTCAGGCCGGTAATACGGAACTGAGCACCCAGCGGCGACTGGATGGTCGCCAGGCTGATGATCTTTTTCTCTTCCTTGAACGTCTGGACCGGCACGTCTTTCTCGACGCCATTGACCACTTGCTTGACGTAAGTGGTAACCGGACGTTGCTCGATAAAGATCACTGCCATGCTGCGACCAACGTTGCTGCGAGTCGCACGACTCATCAGCTCACCACCATGGCCATCCAGACGGATGTTCACTTCTGGCGTGCCGTGCTCGCCGAAGCCAGCCTTGGCGTCAGTGACCTGGTCACCGGTGATGATCAAGCCACGCTCGATCTGCGCCGGCGGACGTTTGCCCTCACGGAATTCGAAGGTTTCGGAAGTCGCTTTCGAAGCGCCAGGCTCAGCAGCTAGACGGAACTCAAGGTTGGCCGTCTTGCCGAGGATACGCTTGGCTTCGGCGGTGTCCTGCACGCCCGGCAGCTCAACCACGATGCGGTTAGCGCCCTGACGCTGAACAATCGGTTCGGCAACACCCAGCTCGTTGACGCGGTTACGTACCGTGGTCAAGTTCTGCTTGATGGAGTATTCGCGGATTTCCGCCAGCTTGGCCGGGGTCATCGCCAGACGCAGCACCGGTTGGCCATTGAGGTCGGCCGGAACAATGTCGAAATCGTTGAAGCTCTTGCGGACCAGCGCACGGGCTTGTTCGCGGGTTGCTTCATCAGTGAAGCCCAGCTGAATGGCACCGTTGAGTTGCGGCAGGCTGCGATAGCGCAGTTTCTCTTTACGCAACAGGCTCTTGACGTCGCCTTCGTAGACTTTCAAGCGGGCGTCGAGGGCTTTGTCCATGTCCACTTCCAGCAGGAAGTGCACACCACCGGACAAGTCCAGACCCAGCTTCATCGGGTGCGCGGCCAGGCTGCGCAGCCATTGCGGGGTGGTTTGTGCCAGGTTCAGTGCAACGACGTAGTCATCACCCAATGCCTTGCGCACGACGTCCTTGGCAGGTAGCTGATCTTCAGCCTTGGTCAGACGAATCAAACCGCCCTTGCCGTTGGCGGCCAAAGTGGCAGCCTTGACGTTGATCCCGGACTCCTTGAGCGCAGCGCTCACACGGTCCAGATCAGCCTGATTGACCAACAGTGCGGTACTTGCACCGCTGACCTGAATAGCCGGGTCATCAGGATATAGATTGGGAGCGGAATAAATCAGACCGACCGCCAGCACCGCCAGGATCAGAATGTATTTCCACAGAGGGTATTTGTTCAGCATCACGCCGCCCGCTTATGACGCGGGGCGCCTTGCGCGCCCCGTCGATTGAGTAGAAGTTGAAACTTAGATCGCTTTCAGCGTGCCTTTTGGCAGCGTGGCGGCAATGGCGCCTTTCTGGAACTTCATTTCGATGGTGTCGGAAACTTCCAGAACAACGAAATCGTCAGCCACTTTAGTGATCTTGCCGGCGATACCACCGGTGGTCACAACTTCGTCGCCTTTCTGCAGGCTGCCGAGCAAGTTCTTCTGCTCTTTGGCGCGTTTGGCCTGTGGACGCCAGATCATCAGGTAGAAGATGACCAGGAAACCGACCAGGAAAATCCACTCAAAACCACCACCCATAGGGCCGGCAGCAGCCGGTGCAGCAGCGTCAGCCATGGCATTAGAGATAAAAAAGCTCATTTAGCACTCCAGTTGCAAATGTTGAATCTTGGGGTCAGAAAACTCAGTCCAAAGGCGGAACAGGTAACCCGCGTTTGGCGTAGAAGGCATCGACAAAGGCGGCCAATGTACCCTGTTGAATAGCCTCGCGCAAACCAGCCATAAGCACCTGGTAATGGCGCAAATTGTGGATGGTATTCAACATGCTACCCAGCATTTCGCCGCACTTGTCCAGATGGTGCAGATAAGCACGGGAGAAGTTCTGGCAGGTGTAGCAATCGCAGGTCGGATCCAGCGGCGAATCATCATGGCGATGGAACGCGTTACGGATCTTCAGCACGCCTGTATCAATGAACAGATGCCCATTGCGGGCATTACGGGTTGGCATCACGCAATCGAACATGTCCACACCGCGGCGCACACCCTCAACCAGATCTTCCGGTTTGCCAACGCCCATAAGGTAACGAGGTTTGTCAGCCGGCATCTGACCCGGCAGGTAATCCAGGACCTTGATCATCTCGTGTTTCGGCTCGCCCACCGACAGACCGCCAATGGCCAGACCATCGAAACCGATATTGTCGAGACCTTCCAGGGAGCGCATGCGCAAATCCTGGTGCATACCGCCCTGAACGATGCCGAACAGCGCCGCCGTATTGTCGCCATGGGCTTCTTTCGAACGCTTGGCCCAACGCAACGACAGCTCCATCGATACCCGCGCGACGTCTTCGTCAGCCGGGTACGGGGTGCATTCGTCAAAGATCATCACGATGTCCGAGCCCAGATCACGCTGGACCTGCATCGACTCTTCCGGGCCCATGAACACTTTGGCGCCGTCGACAGGAGAAGCGAAGGTCACGCCCTCCTCCTTGATCTTGCGCATCGCGCCCAGGCTGAACACCTGGAAACCGCCGGAGTCGGTCAGAATCGGGCCTTTCCACTGCATGAAATCGTGCAGGTCGCCGTGCTTCTTGATCACTTCAGTGCCAGGACGCAGCCACAAGTGGAAGGTGTTACCCAGAATGATTTCCGCGCCCGTGGCGGTGATATCCCGCGGCAGCATGCCCTTGACGGTGCCATACGTGCCTACTGGCATGAACGCCGGGGTCTCGACGGTACCGCGCGGGAAGGTCAAACGACCGCGACGAGCCTTGCCGTCAGTGGCCAGCAGTTCAAACGACATACGACTCATACTGTTTCCTCAGGGCCGCGTGGCGCCGGATTACGGGTGATAAACATCGCATCACCGTAGCTGAAAAAGCGGTAACCATGCTCCACCGCTGCTTTATAGGCAGCCATGGCTTCGGGATAACCGGCGAACGCCGAAACCAGCATCAACAGCGTGGATTCGGGCAAATGGAAGTTGGTGACCAGGGCATCGACCACATGAAACGGCCGGCCTGGGTAGATAAAGATGTCGGTGTCGCCACTGAACGGCTTGAGCACACCATCGCGCGCGGCGCTTTCCAGGGAACGCACGCTGGTAGTCCCCACCGCCACCACCCGACCACCGCGAGCGCGGCAAGCGGCGACGGCATCGACCACGTCCTGGCCGACTTCCAGCCATTCGCTGTGCATGTGGTGATCTTCGATCTTCTCGACGCGCACCGGCTGGAAGGTGCCAGCGCCGACGTGCAAGGTCACGAACGCCGTCTCGACGCCCTTGGCGGCAATCGCCTCCATCAGCGGCTGATCGAAATGCAGCCCCGCCGTCGGCGCCGCTACCGCGCCCAAACGCTCGGCGTAGACCGTCTGATAACGCTCGCGGTCCGAGCCTTCATCCGGGCGGTCTATATAAGGAGGCAACGGCATGTGCCCGACGCGATCGAGCAGCGGCAACACCTCTTCGGCAAAGCCCAGCTCGAACAACGCATCGTGACGCGCCAGCATCTCAGCCTCGCCACCGCCGTCGATCAGGATCTTCGACCCCGGCTTCGGCGACTTGCTGGAACGCACATGGGCCAGCACACGATGACTGTCGAGCACCCGCTCCACCAGGATTTCCAGCTTGCCGCCGGAAGCCTTCTGGCCGAACAGCCGCGCCGGAATCACCCGGGTATTGTTAAACACCATCAAATCGCCCGGGCGCAAATGCTCGAGCAAATCAGTGAATTGACGGTGTGCCAGGGCGCCGCTGACCCCATCAAGGGTCAACAGGCGACTGTTGCGACGCTCGGCCAAAGGGTGGCGAGCGATCAGCGAATCAGGGAGTTCGAAAGTAAAGTCAGCAACGCGCATGATGGGGTTCGTCTAGCAGGGGCCGGAAGTCTAGCCGAAATAGTGAAAATTCTCTATGTACCTGATTGACCGACGGTAATCTCATCTCTATACTTCGCCGCCATTGAGCCCTGATGGCGGAATTGGTAGACGCGGCGGATTCAAAATCCGTTTTCGCAAGAAGTGGGAGTTCGAGTCTCCCTCGGGGCACCATTTGCAGTACATAGACGACTACCAGCGTCTACTCAACACCCATAGAGCCCGCTAACTGCGGGCTTTTTGGTCTCTGCGGTTCCACCCCTATCTCTTGCAAGCCAGCCTCTTTTTGGTACATTTTCTGTACATATTCCAGTTCGAGAACCGGAGGTGTACAGCGATGCCATTGACCGCCTTGCAAATCAAAGCGTCCAAGCCTGCCGACAGACCGTTCACCTTGAGTGATAGTTCGGGTCTTGCCCTGCTGGTGAAACCCAACGGCAGCAAGTACTGGCACTTCCGTTACACCTATCAGGGTCGGGCGGCGCGCATGTCACTTGGCGTGTATCCGCATATCTCCTTGCAGGAAGCTCGTGAACGAGCTGCAGAATGCCGCAACCTACTCAAGCAAGGCACCAACCCCGGCGCCAAACGCCGCGATGACAAGCTACGACAGCAGGAGGCCGGGCTCAACACCTTCAGGCGAGCCGCGGAGTACTGGTACCAATTCAAAGCGGACTCCGGCCGCAGCAGCGCGACGCTGAAGAAGATCCGCGACTATCTCGATAAGGATCTACTGCCCGCGCTCGGCGAGAAGCAACTGGAGCTCATCACTCGAAGCGACTGCGCAAAACTGCAGGCCTGCATCGAAAAACGAGGCGCCTTCAATGTTGCGGACAAGACCAGGACCTGGCTGAAACAGATTTTCAGTCAAGCCATTGCACGTGGCCTGTGCGAACACAATCCAGCCTCCGAACTCCATGCCATTGCGATAGCTCCACCACCCACTCAACACTACCCACACCTACATGAACACGAACTACCTGAGTTTCTCCGGGCCTTAAGCAAGACCACCAGTCGGCTACCAGCGAGGATTGCATCATGGATGACAATCCTGACGGCGAGCCGCCCCGGCATGGTTCGCTATGCAAAATGGGAAGAGATCGATTTCGAGGAAGGGATATGGACCATCCCGGCCGCACGCATGAAGATGCGCAGAGATTACGTCAGCCCTCTACCTCATCAATTGATCGCCATGCTTACCAAACTGAATCAAAGCACTGGACGCAGCCGGTATCTGTTCCCTGGCAATGGTGAAAAGCAGCCAGTCATCAGTGAAAACACGATCAACCTGGTGTTCGCCAAGATCGGCTACAAAGGACGACTCGTCAGCCATGGCACTCGTCATACCGCAAGCACGCTGCTCCGCGAACATGGCTGGCTGAAGGATCATGTCGAAAGCCAGCTGGCTCACGTCGAGGGCGGCATCTCTGGTGAGTACAATCAAGCCCTATACCTGCCGCAACGTCGGATCATGATGCAGTGGTATGCAGACTATCTCGATGCCCTCAAAGAAGGCATTACAGCCAACCTTCGCGATCAATTTGATACTCGCGTTAATCAGTTCCTCGCTCGCCCTTCTGCACCGCCTCTAACAGCATCCCATGCACACAAAGATGATCCTCCCCAAAAGTTGCCTATCGAGACAGAATCAACGGCGACTCAGTGATCACTTGATGCCTCACGAATTCGACCCGCTCGACGACAACCTTGCAAAACTACCGTGGCGCATTCCAACACTGGTAAGCCAATGAGATCACCGCAGTCCGCCCTTCCACGCGGGTCCATCCAAACAGGGCTGCAAAGCCGCCCTGTTTGGATGGACCTCACTTAAGAAATCTAAAGCCCGCGCAAACTGTCTGTGGAAAACCACTGATTTCCACCGGTGGATAATTTCATCCACCGCCGCAGAACTCCCGAAAATTGGAGTCTTGACCTCAATTATCCACAGGCGTAGAAAAGATCGGGCAAAGCGCTGTCGTTGACAGCAACCCAGGTAGCCAGAACCTTTAAGGCTACGCCACACCGTGGTGGTTCTCCCAAAGTGCGATGAGCGTCCGGTGGCTCGCACGGTCACAGCGATGTGATGGATGCCTACTTTTACCAGCGTGCCCACTGCGGCAACTCATTCCCTTTCATAGCTGCCCTGCAGCAACCTATCCGCTTGGCCATTTCCTTGCGCCAACCTGCGCCCGTCTCTTTCTCCCGGAAAGAGACGGGCGCTCCTACCGCTGCTGCAGCCCAACTCGTACAAGGCTTTGCGGCATTTCCCCTCGTGACAATCGGCGTGACAAACACCGAAGTCACCAGCAACAGTGATGCAGATGATGGTGCCGCAGCCCAAGGAATGGACTGCACCTGACTGACAGTCAGGGATGCCCCGGTCATCGCCTCACTGCCTTCACCTGGCTCAGGATCCCACGGCGCTGGTCTCGTCAGCCAATGCAACCTCCGCCCGCCCACCGGTAACGGTGTTCAGGAGGCCAGATCATGAGATGCCCAAGCTCCCGGTCGTAAAGAGCCGTCAGTCCCGCGTTAGTGGACAACCCTCACAGGTCGCAGGGGCCTTGATCCCTGATAACACTCAACATTCTTGGCGGGATGACGTGGGGAAAGTTTTAAAAGTTTTGGCTTCGAGAGGAGTTTGATCATGACATTGGTCGGTAGACGGGACGGGCGCAATTTTGGCTATGGCCGACAACTGAGTTATGCCGGGCCGCAGGCCCTCCGCGACCTGTTTGGCGGTGAGCATTACGGCACGGTCAAAGCGCACAGTGATCGCTGGCAGGCGTTTGTGCGGTGGTGTCGGTCGGAGGATGGGCCAGGGTTCAACGATGCGCGGCAGATTGATCGGCAGATCTTGTTGGACTATCCCGAATCGCGTTTTGCCAATTATCCGTACATGTATAAAAGGTCATCGATCAGCTCAAGCTCTTGTTGTGTGTACGGCGCTTTTTGGTATCGGCGAATGGCCTCAAGTACCCCTTTGATAGGCACTTGCCGCGCTGGATCATGAATGACTTCGATCAGCCGACCATAAGGGTCCAGCATTACCTTCAACTACCTTGATGCGAATTGGGAGGTTATGAAATTCTCTTTCTTCGCACAGTGAGCGCCATCATTGGGCCATTGTGCGCAAGAAGTTGCGCAGTAGATCGTAATATTCGCGACCCAACTGCCCTGCAAGCCACGTCTTGCAAAGACTGCAGCCAAGTGCGCAAGAAGTTGCGCAGTGGTGCGCAACTTCTTGCGCACTTTCTTCCGATTATGGATCGAGTAGGAGGCGGCTTTACAGCCGCCGTCCTCTCACACCACCGTACGTACGGATCCGTATACGGCGGTTCAAGCTATGCGGCTAAGCCGGTTTATCGTATCCAGTACCGAAACTAACCCAAGCTGACCCCATAGTTTCTTCGGCAGCGCCTGATTCATATGAGATGCGCCTGAGCTCCACCATGGGCCTCGGCCATTGAAGGCTGATTTGCAGGCGCGAGCTTCGCTAAGCCCCAGGCGCATCAAGTTACGTGCCCTCGTTGAGGGCCGCTTCCATTGTCGCCAGACGACGCAG